>NZ_JACHYV010000001.1:0-428980 GCF_014193135.1 Rhizobium sp. BK049 | reverse complement strand
GAGGGCAAGCTGCGTATAGCATCGGGACATGCCAAAATCTCCAAAGTGAAGCCATTGAAATCATTGGCATGTCGCACTTGGAAATAGAATGTACCATAACGCTGCGCTTACGTAGATAATTGCTACGACGAGATCTTGAAGAAGTCTGCCTTCGCGCGGCTTGTGTTCAAGAATTAGAAAGACGCGCGCGCAATTCGCTAAAACCATTGCACCCGCCAGCCACCATATGGTCTTGAGGCTTCCGTGCACGAAGCGCAACGTTACCGAAGACCCCAGGTCTTCCACAGAGTAGGGCGGTATGCCGTTCCAAAGCAGTAAGGCAGTCAGTGCCAAGAAAAACACGCAGTCGATGATCAATCGACGGGTTCCAGGAGCAGGAGACACTATATGGGCGGCTGCTCTGGCTCCGAACAGTATAGCGAACTGTATCCACAAATCGGTCAGAACGGATGGCATTCGCGTCTCCCGGCCGTCGGTTGGCGGCACGTTCCGCCATCGCGGGCTTTCGACTTAATCGAGCAATACGACAGAAGTGGCCGCAACGCAGGTGAAATGATGTAAACATGCGTGAAACGCGGCGGCTGCGCGCGAGTGGGGATAGCAACTTTCTCGCGATTTGACGGTGTTCAATACCCGTTTTTGGCCCGCCCTGTTATTTGGCTAGCTCAACGTCGCTGTAACTGCGGTTTGACTGTCGCAGTCCAGTTGCCGTGCCTTCTGGGCGTCTTCGCCGGACCAACGCCCCCATCCAGCGCCAGCGATGTTACGCCCTGGGTCAACCGCGATGCTCGTTTCCCTGGGATTTACGACGATTAACTCGTTCGGGGTTCTGCGGTCAGGCAATATCCAGCAACGAAATGAACACTGTCCGATCGTAAGAAGGGAGAACGCGCATGCGCCGTTTTGTCTTAACCTTGCTGCTAGCTATCGTCTCCGCGGCACCTATTGCGCGGACTGCGAATGCCGGTGCGCAGACCGCCCCAGAGATGCGCGCTCCGGTCGTCACTGTGCACTACCGGTCAGCCAAGATCCAGGGCTTGAACGTCTTCTATCGGGAGGCTGGACCGGCGGACGCTCCCGTCGTGCTCTTGCTTCACGGGTTCCCAACCTCTTCACACATGTTCCGAAATCTCATTCCCCAACTGGCGGATCGATACCACGTTATCGCCCCCGATTTTCCCGGTTTTGGGCAATCCGACGCTCCGGATCACAAGAATTTCAAATACGGCTTTGGGGCGTATGCAGACATCGTCGACGAGCTGGTGTCCGATATCGGTGTCCAGAGCTACGCGATGTACGTGATGGATTACGGCGCACCTGTCGGTTACAGGCTTGCGCTGAAGCACCCCGATCGTGTCACCGCGTTGATTATTCAAAATGGAAACGCCTACGATGAGGGTCTGCGAGAACTCTGGGATCCGATAAAGGCTTATTGGACGGACGGATCGAGCATACACCGGGACGCGCTGTCTGGCCTGGTGACCCTCGAGGCGACCAAGTTCCTATATACCGACGGAGTGTCGGACGTCAGCCGCATAAGTCCTGACAACTGGGTCCAGGACCAAGCGCTCCTGGATCGGCCCGGTAACAAAGATATCCAAATGGATCTCTTCTATGACCACCGTACCAACGTGCCGCTCTATCCAGCATTTCAGAAATACTTCCGCGACCATCAGCCGCCAACGCTAATCGTCTGGGGAAAGAACGATAGGGTTTTCCCTGAGGAAGGAGCGCGTGCCTACCTTCGGGATCTGCCACAGGCCGAAATCCACTTGCTCGATTCCGGACACTTCGCGCTCGAAGACAAGTTGGATGAAATGGTTCCGCTAATTCGCGGCTTCCTGGATCGTGAATTGGCCAAACTCTAGACCCTGCTCCACCGAGCCGGCCGTTACACTTTAAGTACGCGGGTGGCGTCTGCCAACGATCAAGATTCCTGTATCCCAAGTATAAACAAACGGAGAAGCAAATGACAAAGCACGTTCTATTCATCGTCACAAATGCAGCAGTGATCGGTCCGCACAATCGTCCCACCGGTTTCTTCTTCGCGGAGGTTGCTCATCCGTTTGACGTCCTCGACAAGGCGGGCGTCGCCGTCGAGTTCGCGTCACCTGCTGGCGGATGGACACCGTTTGACGCCTATGACGAGAAAGACGCCGCGCAGAAAGAGTTTCGTGGGAGCAAGGCTTTCCGCCGACTGAACCGCAGTCGGCGGCTGTGCGAAGTGAACGCCGCGGATTATGACGCGATCCTCATTCCCGGAGGCCTGGGGCCGATGGTCGACATCCAACGCAATCGTGAGGTCCAGAGTGCGATCGTGCGCGCCTGGACGACGAGCAAGATCGTCAGCGCGGTCTGCCATGGACCGTGCTCGTTGCTTGGCGTTGATCTTGGCGACGGAACACCGTTCGTACGCGGTAAAAAGGTGACGGGCTTCTCGAAAAAGGAGGAATACGACTACGCCCGCGAGGATGTGCCGTTCGAGCTTGAAGATGCCCTGACGGGCGAGGGTGCGATCTATTCGTCTGCGGCGAACTGGGAGCCTCATGTCGTCGTCGATGGTCGCCTCATCACTGGCCAAAATCCGGCTTCCGCTGGACCTCTGGCGCAGGAGTTGCTTGCGGCCCTCAGAAAGCAGGGGTGATCATCGCTCCTATTGCTCGCCTGACAGCGCATACTGCAGGCGAGCAACCCGTCGTTTGCGTTCAGCGCGTTATTTCCTTGCTATGCTGGCCATCGGATCGTCGACCTTGGTAAGCTCCTTCGCCACCACACTCTACACGTCGTCCGCCGGGAGTGCCGACCTCAGATATGACAGTGGGATGTCGTTACTCGCGAACTTCGAGACGGTCCCCGTATTTGAGAGCTAGCCGCCTGCAATCTTTGCAATCAAGCTAAATGCCATCGAGTGTGACTGTCGCAGCCGCCGTGCTGCGAACAGACTGATCCAACCTGGCGACACGAAGAATGGCGTTGCCAAGTAGCATCTCACATAGAGCCTGATCTACTTCAGGGCCGCCGACGCTGTGCGTCAATACCCGCACCGGGCAAGCCATTTGCGCATTCGGATATATTTCTGTCGTCGACCATGTGCGTGCCACTTCCGGAAACCCGGTCAGTTCACCTCGAACTGACCGAGTCACTGCTAGGAAAACCCTTTTGAGAAATCCTTTGGCAGATAATTTAAGACCCCTGGCTAGGGGAATCTCAAATTAAGTGCAACAGCTCACGCTTTGCTATCGGCTTCTTTGATCCGCGATGTTGCACAAGGAAAATCGTAATATCGGGGTCGTGGGTTCGGGTCCCTTCAACTGCGCTAGACGCTCGATGATTTCTCAGATTCTGCTCTCATTAAGAGCTGACAAGAAAACACTGAGATGTCCTGGTGTGTCCTAGCGAGAAAACTCGACCGGCCTCAACACATCACGTCACCGACAGGTTGCCGATGGGGCCTTGATGACCCTTGGCCCGTTCCGAGAAATGCCACCGATGTTGTCCGGCGGTTTGTGGACACATCGCATGTTCTTCGATTTATCCGAAGGCAGATGGTTTCATTTTCTTCCAGGACCGCAGCGCACGCCAGAGCACGGTATTGTCTGCATAACCCAGCACACGCGCCACCTCGGACATCGGAGCAGCATGCCGGTCGCCGAGATAATGGGCTGCGAGCGTCTGGCGGTGTTGGCGAACGAGATCGCGAAGCGACACGCCTTCCTCCGACAGCCGACGCTGCAGGCTTCGCGGCGACATCTTCAGTTCCGCAGCAAGGATCGCGACCGTGATCGGCTTGCGCCCGAGATAGATGCCGATCAGGGCCTGGACCTTTTCAGTGACGGAATCGCCGGCCGCCGGCTCGTTGACCAGATCGCCGATATGCCGCTCCAGGATTTCGATCAGGCTTTTGTCTTCAGAGCGGTAGATACGATCGGCATCCGTTTTGTTCATGACGATCCGGTTGCCGGATTGGCCGAACAGGACGGGCGCGCCATAGATCCGTTCCAGCACGCCAGCATCGCGCGGGGCGTGATGCTCGAGCTGTATTTCGATCGGGCGCCAGCCGCGACTGAAGCAGGAACGGACAAGCTGGCAGGAGGCGGCTATCGTGAATTCGCTGTCCTGCCGGCGCGGCCACATGCCGGGATCGACGATCCGGTAGCTCCAGACAAAGTCGCCATTCTCCTCGAATACGCCGGAACTGGTCGCGCCCTGCACCGCGTTCACATATTTCGACAGCCGTTCGAAGGCGCTGCGAATGTTCGGCGAGAGCGCGAAGAGCATGCCGATGGGGCCGAGATCAGCGGGCTTGAACCCTGTGCCCATACGGGCTCCGAGTGCTGGTTCGCCCGTTATCGTCGCGGCATCCTCGAACAGCGCGACGTAACGCACCATAGGCAGGACTGTGTAGGGATCTTCCAGTTGCGAGCGCAGAATGCCGTGCGAAGCCAGAAGAAGGTCGGTTTTCCCGGATCTTTTGTCGATTTGTTGCACCAGCGGGATCAGGACAGAGGCTCGAATTGAAGCAACTGCGGGCATCCGGCTGATCAAATGCGATGCAACTGCCATTTTCAGCGTCTCCGGTGACCGTCGTGGCGCGAATTATCGATTCATTGGCACGAACTGCAATTTCGGGGCCAGGTCGCCGCGCTTACCCTCTTGGCAACTAACAAGCAAAGGGGGTTCTCCATGACACTGGACGCAAGCATGCCCGCACCATCATCGCCGGAGCGTCGTCTGGCCAAGGACTCGGTAGGGCTTGCCCATATCGTGTTCTTTGTCGTTGCCGCGGCCGCGCCGCTCACGGCCGTCGTCGGCGCTTCGCCAGCCGCTTTCGCTTTCGGCAATGGCGCAGGCGTTCCCGGCGCTTTCGTGCTCGCCGGCCTGCTTTACCTGCTGTTCTCGGTCGGCTTCACCGCCATGAGCCGACATGTGGGCGGGGCGGGGGCCTTCTACACCTATATCACCCACGGCATCGGCAAGGCAGTCGGCGTGGGTGGCGCCTTCATGGCGCTGGTCACCTATAGCGCGGTTCAGATCGCCATCTATGGCCTGTTCGGCTTCTTCATGGCCAACGCCATAGCGCCGCTTGGGCTGGTGCTGCCGTGGTGGGTCTGGGCCTTCGCGGCACTCATCGTCGTGCTGGTCTGCGGTCAGCGCAACATCGCCTTCTCAGGCGCGATCCTTGGCGTCTGCATGATTGCCGAGATCGCCATATTGCTGGTTCTCGATCTTGCCATCGTCTTTTCAGGCGGCGGACCGGAAGGCATCACCTTTTCCTCCTTCGCGCCATCGCAGGTCTTTACGCCTGGTCTTGGTGTAGCACTGGTTTTCGTCATCGGTTCCTTCATCGGCTTCGAAGCCACGGCCATTTTCGGCGAGGAAGCCGAAGATCCCGAAAAGACCATTCCCCGCGCCACCTATGTTGCGGTGCTGCTCATCACCCTCTTCTATGCCTTCTCCACTTGGGCCATCGTGCAATTCTACGGTACGGGCAATGTGCAGGCCTCTGCTGCTGCCGGGCTCGACAGCTTCTACTTCGCTGCCGCCAATTCCGTCCTCGGCGCATGGGCGAGCCAGGTGATGAACGTGCTGCTGATCACCAGCCTGTTTGCCTGCATCCTGTCCTTCCACAATACGCTCAACCGCTATTTCTTCGCCCTCGGCCGGGAAGGCCTGGCCGCCAAGGTGCTTGGCGAGGTTCACGCCAAGCATGGCTCACCCTACGCCGCGGGTCTGCTGCAAAGTCTGATCGCGGCCGTCGTCCTTGCCCTGTTCGTGATCTTCGGCGCCGATCCCTACACCGTGGTGTTTTCGTGGATGGCGGCACTTGCAGGGATCGGTATTCTGCAGGTGCAGGTGCTGGTCTCCGTCGCGATCGTCATGTTCTTCCGCAAAACGCCGAACGGCTACAGCGCCTGGACCACGATGATCGCCCCGACGCTGGCGCTGCTCGGTCTCATCGGTTCGCTGGTGCTGGTCAGTTCCAATCTTTCCCTGCTTTCCGGCAGCGAAAGCCTGATCGTCAAGGCTTTCCCCTATGTCATGCTGCTAGTGGGCATTCTCGGAGCGCTGTTTGCAATCCACGTCAAGAGATCCAAGCCCGCTCTCTACGCCTCGCTCGGAAAGGTTTTCGAATGAGTGTCATCGCTGAACTCGCACCCGTCGATCGCCTTCTGGTTCTCGCGATCGCAATCCTTGCCGGCGCAACTTTGCTGGTTGCCATTGAGGCGCATGTTTTCTGCTCCGTGTTCTGCATTCACGCAGAAGCGATGGTGACCGAGATGCAGCTCTGCTCCGGTCGATCCTGATCACCGCAGCTTGCGACGGGCGAAGGCGCGTCGTCCTTCCGGAAGCCAAGAGGCCCACAATCAAAGAGGCCTAAATCAAAGAGGTATGTTCATGGACGCCGTTGTCGCAGTCACCCATCCGCTCGATCCTCTGAGCCTTGCCGAGATCGCCTCTGCCGTTGCCATACTCAAGGATAGGCAGAAACTCGCAGCCACGTTCCGCTTTCCGATAACCCGGCTGGAGGAGCCGACCAAGGCGGATCTTGCCGCCCATCGCCTGGGCAACAGTCTGCCGCGCCTCGCCTTCATCCTGGCAATGGATATCAGCAACGGCGAGACCTTCGAGGGCATCGTCGATCTGACCGCCGGCAATGTCTCCTCCTATAAGAGACTGCCCCTTGACAAGCTGCCTTATGGCCAGCCGCCGGTCATGCTGTGCGAATTCGAAACCGTGGAAGGCACCGTCAAATCCGATCCGCGCTGGATCGCTGCCGTGAAGAAGCGCGGCATTACCGACCAGGACATTCCGCTCATCCAGATCGATCCTTTTTCCTCCGGCTATTTTGGCCGTGAATTCGAGAAGGGAAAGCGCATAGTCCGCGCCGTGTCCTACTGGCGCGAAGATATCCGTGACAACGGTTACGCACATCCGATCGAGGGCGTCATGGCGGTGGTCGATCTGATCACCAATCGAGTGGTCGATCTCGTGGACGATGAAAAGATCATCCCGGTCCCGAGGAAAAAGCGCAATTATGGTCGCGAAACCTTCCCGGAACCGCGGCCCGATCTCAAGCCGCTGCATATTGTTCAGCCGCAGGGGCCGAGCTTTACTGTCGACGGCTGGAAGGTCGAATGGCAGAACTGGAGTTTCCGTGTCGGTTTCACCCCGCGCGAGGGCCTCGTTCTGCATGAACTCGGAATCAAGGATCAGGGCAGGCTGCGGCCCGTCGTCTTTCGCGCCAGCGTTACCGAAATGGTCGTGCCGTATGCCGATCCGACCGCGAACCATTATTGGAAGAGCGCCTTCGATGCCGGCGAATACGGCCTCGGGCGCCTGGCCAACAGCCTCGAACTTGGCTGCGACTGCCTCGGCCACATTCACTATTTCGACGTGCCGGCGGCCGATGATTTCGGCCAGCCTTTCATCATGAAGAACGCCATCTGTATGCATGAGGAAGATTACGGCATCCTCTGGAAGCATTACGAATTCCGCAACGGTATTTTCGAAGTGCGCCGCTCCCGCCGCCTTGTCATCTCCTTCTTCGCAACTGTCGGCAACTATGATTACGGCTTCTACTGGTATCTCTACCAGGACGGCACGATCCAGCTCGAAGCCAAGCTCACCGGCATCATCCAGACGGCGGCAGTCGCGACCGGCGAAACCTATCCATGGGGCGGTATGGTCGATGACAATCTCGGCGGCCCGACCCACCAGCATTTCTTCAATGCGCGCCTGCATATGGATGTCGATGGCGGTGGCAACACCGTGACCGAGCATGAGTTCGTGCCACGTCCCTGGGGTGAAGACAATCCCTATGGCAATGTCTTCGATACTAGGACTCGCGTGCTGAAGCGCGAACTCGATTCGCCTGCGCTCGCCAATGGCGAGACCGGCCGCTACTGGAAAGTCTCCAACCCCAATATGCAGAACAGTGTCGGCAAAACGCCAGGCTACAAGATCGTCGTCATGCCGTCACCTGTCATGCTTGCCCAACCGGATTCGACCGTTGCCCAGCGCGGCGGCTTCGCCAAGAAACACATCTGGGTCACGGCCTTCGATGCCAGGGAAAAATATGCGAGCGGCGATTATCCGAACGTTCATGCCGGCGGCGACGGCCTGCCGGGCTATGTCGAGCACAACCGCGAAATCGAGAATGCCGATGTCGTGCTCTGGCATTCCTTCGGCCATACCCATGTCTGCAAGCCTGAGGATTTTCCGATCATGCCCGTGGAATATGCGGGCTTCACGCTGAAACCGAACGGCTTCTTCGCATCTAACATTGCCATGGACCTGCCGCCTGATGGAAACGAGGAGAGCGTCGACAATCGTCTGCCGCACTCGCATGAAAAAATCGCAAGCGGTTCCTGCTGCCACACGTAAAAGGCAGCAGAACGCAGGATCATGCCCGCATGATAGTGTGTGTCAGGTCCTAGGAAAGGTCCGGTCGTTCCGCGAGGACTTCGCGGTCCGTCTTCCCCGAGGCCAGAACCTCCTTGCGAAATCAGCCGCACACTCATAGCCAATTGTCGGGTCAATGGCGTTGCGGCAGAAGTGCTGGCTTCCAGATGCTTACGGCAGTCGCATGACATTGACGTTGCGGGCCGCATCGATGGAATAATCGGTGCCGTCACGCTGCGCGGCTCTCAAAGAACGCTCAATTCCAATCGTCAAAGGCGGTTCCATATATGCCTTGTATGCCCCAGACACTGAAATGGCGGGTCAGCGGTTCTGCCACAGCGGGAGCTTTCGAGGGCAGTAGTGTGCGGCTTGTTGCTATGGCGTTCACGTTTGGCCCAGTAAAATCGCTTAATGTATCGAAGGGAACTTTTTCAAAAGACTCCAGATAGCGCCGTTGCGATTCTCCTTGTCACAACCCGCGACACTGGCCGTTGGACGATTCCTAAAGGATAGCCGATCAAAGGCCTCGCTCCGCATGAGTTGGCGGAAAGAGAAGGGTGGGAAGAAGCAGGGATCAAAGGACGAGCTAGAAGCGGGCCTTTGGGCACTTCATTTAAGTCAAGGCGCTCGACGACGGGCGGAAGATCCCTGCATTCGTGGAAGTGCATCTGCTCGAGGCACGCGGCGCCAAGAAGCGATTTCCGGAATACAAAGAACGCACCCTCACCTGGCTCGGCCTGCGGAAGCTGCCGCTCTGGTGAATGAGTCTGAATTGCAAGGATTGTTTCGCCGCATGGAACGGCGCAAAGACCCATCGGGCGAGATGGCATGATCGCTGGTTTGATCATCTGCGCCTCGTTGACGGCCGTCGATCGGCTTGCTGGGCGAAAGTGTTCCGTTCGTCAGCGGCATCGACACGCCGGAAATCGGGAGGCACGCGAAGTGCCTCAAGGAACGGAAGCTGGCGCTGATCGCCAAGGGAAGGCTGAAAGAGCTTTTGGCCGAAAAGGGATTGCGCGTCGTGTTCAGCGGCGCGGTGGACCATACGCCATCGCACCGGCCGCTCGTCAAACATCTATCGAACGACTGGGGAAGAGATCGGGAAGAAGCTGCTCAGGGAAGGCTTCGCCCGGACATGGCACCCGAAACAGCGGAACGACTGGTGCGAGTAAGGCAATTGGGTACCCAACAAGATTAGCGAGTTAAGGCTAATTGACCCTCTCGAAACCCATGTCATGCTAATGGGGTTGTTTGTCCCCCCAGTGATAGACCCTGCTTCTTTGGCCCCCGCTCGCGCGGGCTTTTTTTTAGGTGCGAAGCTAACGAAGCCGGGAACTTTCGATGTCTCACATTGTTCGATGACTGGAACTTTCCCTTCTTTGCGCGCGGACGCGCCATGCGTCATTTGGCACGTCCGCTCCCTACACGCCCCGCTATAATGCGGGGCTTTTTTTTCGCTAGGCTGCGGAGCTCTTCTTGGTCCGGCACCGTACAGGAACTGCCGCGACAGAACCGGGTTACCTCACCGAATCGCGGGAGGAGGGTCACTGCGCAGCGACCAGGCCGAGAGCCTGTTCACCCGTTTCGG
The DNA here is from genome assembly GCF_014193135.1 of Rhizobium sp. BK049. Classification (NCBI taxonomy): domain Bacteria; kingdom Pseudomonadati; phylum Pseudomonadota; class Alphaproteobacteria; order Hyphomicrobiales; family Rhizobiaceae; genus Rhizobium; species Rhizobium sp. BK049. Next base: position 418,989 of record NZ_JACHYV010000001.1, on the reverse strand, counting down.
GCCTTCCTCGATCGAACTCGATTTGCTGATGGCAGCCAAGCGCCGCGCGCCTGTTCTGCCGGACAGAATTGCCGAATAACGCCTTTCACGAACGGAATCGATAGATGAGCGACAGACGCCATGAGTGGATCAGCAAACGGGCCTATGCGATCTGGGAAGAACAGGGCCGCCCTAACGGCCGGGACAGCGAACATTGGCGCCAGGCAGTCGCCGAGCGCGATGCGCTGGAACGCACGCAGGCCTCCGTCGACGGACGTGAAGTGCTGGTGAAGTTCCGTCCGAAGCCGCAACGGCCGCAACTGCCGCGCGACAGCTGGCTCACTCCAACCGCCAAGGCCGGCTGATCCAACGGCCAGCGGCGTTTCCGCGCCCACGCTGATTCCGCCTCTGCGGTCGGCGTCCGCGAGCGTCCTCCGGGGCCGTCTCAGATAAGCCTTTTGGATAAATATTCGGCGTAGCCTAGCGCTGTTACAATCATCGCGCGAAAACGCGGAGATGGGGCATGCGTCAGGGTTATCACGTTCCGCAGAAGAAATCCTTGCTGCTAAGGGCGCCAGGGTTGGTCATCGGCACCGTCGCGTTTGGTGCGGCCGGCGGCTGGACCGCGAGCGACATGCTGGCCTCATGGAGCGCTTCTGGCGGCTCCGGACTTTCCTGCAGGATCAAGGGCAACATCTCCATTGACACGGGCGAGCGCATCTTCCACGTGCCGGGGCAGAAATACTACGCACAGACGAAGATCAGTCCCCAGTATGGCGAACGGTGGTTCTGCTCGGAATTCGAAGCGTGGGCTGCCGGCTGGCGAAAATCGAAATCGTAGCGAGCGGAGACAAAGAGGCCGCTTACATAGCGGCCCCCATTTTGGAAGCGCTTGGCTCCGTTCAGCCCGCGCTTTTAATACTTGTGTTGCAGAGGCTCCAATAGCCGCCACCTTTCTGGATCCATTTCAGATCGCCGAGCGTGCCCGCTTCCTTGGCGGCGTGATAAGCATCAACGCAGGTGTGCAACCGTCCCTTGGCAGGCGTTTCGCTCGAGTATTTCTTGTCGACTGCCTTCGGGAACTTCACGCTTTTTGGGGCAGCAGTCGTAGGCTTTTCCGGCTCTTTCTCGGTTGTTTTTGCGACATCCGATTCGTCTTCTTTGTCAGCGGCGGCAGCGTCCGCGCCACAGAATTTCGCGCGGAAATCGTTCCATTTCATGTCTTTGGCAGAGCCGGGGCTTTGGCCGCCTGATATTTTGTACTGCATTCCTTCATCGTCAGCGCATGTGCCGGCGACGACATCATGAAAGCAGCCACAAGAGAGCCGGCAGCGGAAAGAAGAAGTTTGTGAGAGATGCGATATGACTTGGTCGATGCAACGAAAACCCCTGACACGCTCCTTGGTACGTTGGCCATATACTGCAAACGGTTACACCCGCCGAATGAACCTCCGATGAACGTTGATATGGCTCAAATGTCAGTCACCCGCGTTCCCTTTACAGGAGGTGCCGCCCAGCGCACAGGAGATGCGTTTGCTTGGGGTAAGCATTAATCGCTGGGCGGCCGCATGTATAATAGGAGATATTCGTTTGGCTCCCAGTTGATTCTTGTTTCAGATTAGCGCGACACAATCACATTTTTTTACAGAGTGTTCTGTAGCTCTAAATGATAAAGTATTACTTATTGTCATTATAGAGAATTTCGAGAAATATTGTTGCGCGGCGCCTAAGTGCGCAATGCCTACAAAATAACCCCATGTGCTCACCCCGCGAGAATGCGGGGCTTTTTTGTCTGGCATCTACTTAAACCAAATACAAACCGCCGCTCTCTATAGCCAGACTTTAGTCCGTCTTTTTCTCGGTAAGATTCAAACTAGATTTTCTTCATCCTTGTCGAGAGGACGCCAGGGAGGTTTTTGCAATGTTGCTGTGTATCCAGTCAGAACCTCCCTGGCGAAGCAAATAACACCTTCGTTGCCAAGCTGAGGTCAATTATCTCCAACGCCGTAGCGGAACCTAGCCAGTCCCTCTTCGTTGAAGTAACGGGAAAGCACGGGTGTTCCTCCTGTGCGATCCGTGTTGTCAAGACTTGCCCCGTTTCGGCGGGGCTTTTTTGTGTCCGGCATCATACCGGAACCACATTGGGACAATGAGGTTGACTCACCGGATCGCGGGAGAAAGCCAGTTGGTTCCAGTTCGCGTAATGCCTTCCTCTTACGGTCCACTGTTGGGTCGTGCGGAGTCAATTTACCGGTCAGCTCCCAAGCGACGCTCCGCACGGCTCGACGCCTCAAGACACCTGCCAGATCCATCGCGTTCCCGCCCTGCCTTCAGCATAGGAGAGTGAGGCGTTATGATCCTGTCCCAAGTATTCCAAACCCAGAGCGCATTGAATGAAGCCGAAGTGGCCCTTTGCCAGCGGGTCTTCGATCACGTCGTATCGGTGAAGAAGATCACCTCGGACCCGCAGCGCCAGGACCTAGCCTCTCGGATCATTCAGTCCTATCAGCACGGCGTGAAGGATGAGGACAGTTTGTTGAGCCTACTTATCGATGTTCGATCGTAGAACCGGACCACCGACCCCACGCCCCCTTCAATCTTACCGGTCTTTGATCGTCTGACGACGAGCACCCCTTCGCCCCAAGATATATACGAGAAAGGTCGCGCCAGCTGGCGAGCTACCACAGCAACGACCTCCTCCGGATTAAAGAAGACGACCGGGGCATTGCCCGCGTATTCGAATGACACCTACCTCTCTTCGCCATCACGCAGCGGTCTGCACCCCGAGAGCAGCCCTGGTGGCACGGCGCATGCGTGCACCATGGGTACGTACACCTGGCAGAGTTCGGTAGATATCGAGATAATCGCGCGCCATGCGCTCTGCAGAAAAGCGCTTTTCGAACGTTGCGCGAACTCTGCGGCGGTCCAGGCGCAGCGCTCGGTCGATGTTTTCCACGGCTTCGGTGACTGTATCGACGATTATGCCGGAGACACCGGCGTCAATCACTTCCGGTACGGAACCGCAGCCGAACGCAATGACTGGGGTGCCGCATGCCATAGACTCGATCATCACCACTCCGAAGGGTTCTGGCCAGTCGATCGGGAACAGCAATGCACCGGCATTGCCGAGAAACTCCGCCTTTTGATGTTCGTTGATCTCTCCGACGAACTCCACGTTTTGATGGCTCTTCACCATAGGCTCGATCACGGTTTCCCAGTAATGCTTGTCGACATTGTCGATCTTCGCCGCGATCTTCAGGGGGATCCCTGCTTTAGCAGCGATCTGGATGGCTCGATCGGGTCGCTTCTCCGGCGAGATGCGCCCGAGGAAAGCAAGATAGTTTCCTTTCGGCTTCGCGGTGAAGGGTAGAATCTCGTCCGAGATCCCATGGTAAACGGTGCCGGCCCAGTTGACCGGCGGCATGGGCTGTCGCTGATTGTTTGAGATTGACACCAGCGGTATGTCCGGGAAGGCTTGGTAGAATGTTCGAAGGTCCGGTAGATCCAACCGTCCGTGCAGCGTCGTCACGGTTCGGTCTGCGAAGTCCATAATCAATGGGAAATGCAGCAGATCAATGTGGAAGTGTAGGACATCGAATTCGTGTGCCCGGCGGCGAACCTCCTCCAGCATGACAATATGGTGCGGCACGTGGTCCCTGACTGCAGGATTGAGACGCAGGGCGATGCGCGAGCACGCTACCAGTTTGGCGTCAGTAACAGAGTCGCCGCTGGCGAAAAGCGCGACCTGGTGGCCCTGACGGACCAGCTCGTCTGTCAGATAAGAGACGATGCGCTCCGTTCCGCCGTAAAGCTTCGGTGGGACGCTTTCAGCAAGGGGTGCGATCTGGGCGATCTTCATCGGAAAGCCTCCTCCAATGAGCAAAGATTTGACGTTTAGTACTAGCTCGCATCCTCTTGGATGCGGCGCGATCATCAGATGTAGAACTTGAACTGATGCGCCGCGTTCCGTAATCCTTTTCCATTAGCCGAGTTGGCTTGAAACGATGAATCGGGGGCCGCGACGGTTCCTTGGCTGATGAGGATCAACGAGATGGGTTTGACGCCGTGAAGTCCTTCAAACTCTTCAACGCATCGAATTTCATGAGGCGTCGTGTCCGCCCGCAAGGCGGCTGATACGACCGCTGGGCTAAGTTGCGCCGCGCAAACGAGTCGTTTGGACCTCGAGACAGGCAGCATCCTGGCGTCTTGTGAGGAAAACGATCCCAGCGCCATCGAAAGAAGCTCTCCTTCGATACTCGAAAGACGCATTCTGTCGCCGTGCCGATTGGCGGACGACGACCATTTGCACATAGAGGCCTTCTTCGGTCTAAATGAAAAGTTTTCGAACCGGGTCGTGCCGAACTATGCATTGATGACAGAAACACTCACGAGGAGAGGGTGCGAGGGTGAAAGCACTGTGGCCGGAGGGAAGCATCCATCACTGGTGGAGAGGCTGCATGATTTCAGCTATCTTTGTTTCGAGTGATCGTCGGCTTAGCTAGCTTGTACCCGCAGGTTAGTGGCGCAGTTCGATCGCGAGGTGATCAGGCATCCCTCAGAGAAGGAGTGCTACAGGTAAGGTATCCTGACGAGAAATCGCAGGCTTTGTTCGATTGAGCGGATATGGCTGTCGGGGCAGGGATTCGAACCCCGCGTCACAGCTCGAAAGCTGGAAGCAACCTCGGACACCCGAGGATGAGGAGAGCGCCACGCTCCGATTACGCTTACGCCCGACTACCGCATTAACTCCCCGGGCCTTGTGTTTGTTCCTTCGTCGCGGACCATACCAATAAGAACATGAGGCAGTCGAAAGCTGCTGAGCAACCTGCAAGAGTAACCAATCCGCCCGCCAACTAGATTGCTGCCACCGTGTCCCTGGTGCGAACATCCCCCTCATAAATGCCGACGACTGCCCCGTTGCAGGAATTGCGGTGGCAGGTCACGCTCCTCGCGTCTTCAGACCGCACCATCTGCCCTGGTTAGGAGAACTGGTGCAGAACCTCCGCACCAGCTCCGAGCACTCCGGGATCAACCGTCTTCTTTGACGCGATAGGCATCCGGAAGGATGAAAATCTCGTCGGCACGTCCGTATCCGCCGTCCTTCACTTCCTCGATCAGTACCATTGTGTGTGGCCGTGCCGCCTCGGAGAAGTACTCCACCAGCATGTCGGTGGCGCGGTGCACGATTTCCTCCTTCTGGGAGCGGCTAAGCGCGCCCTCAGGTGTCTTTATGTTAACGAATGGCATTGGACTCTCCTTTCTTGTGGGTTCTGCTTCAGATCATGCCGCCATTGGCGCGTAACACCTGACCGTTCACCCAACCGCCTTCCGGGCCGGCCAGGAAGGAAACGACTGAGGCAATGTCATCCGGTTGGCCCAGGCGCCCGAGCGGGATGGTGCCGACGATTCTCTGGACCAGTTCGTCGGGCTTGCCGGACATGAAGAGTTCGGTTTCGACGGGACCGGGCGCCACCGCATTGACGGTAATGCCGCGCCGGCCGAGTTCCTTCGCGGCGACGTGCGTGATCGCCTCGACGGCGGCTTTGCTTGCCGCATAGACGCCGTAAGTCGGCCCGTAAGCGCCGACGACGCTTGAAGAAAAATTGATGATGCGCCCACCATCGCGGAGCCGACGGGCTGCTTCGCGAACGGCGCGGAATGTCCCTGTGAAGTTTGTGGAGATCTGCTGCTCGAAACTCGCGTCGTCCATATCGGCAATCGGAGCCAGCTTTATGATGCCGGCATTGTTGACCAGTATGTCGGTCCCGCCGAAGCGCTCGTCGGCCGCGCTGAACAGATCGGCAGCTGCGGCCGGAGCGCTAATGTCAGCCTGCACTGCGAGAGCCTTCCCCCCGCCCGATTCAATGTCTGCGACGACCGCATCAGCCGCCCGACGGCTCTTTGCGTAATTCACCACGACGGCGATGCCGTCTTGCGCCAGCCGAAGCGCAATGGCTCGGCCGATCCCTTTCGATGCGCCGGTGACGATAGCGACGCGCTGCCCTTTGATGCTCATTGTAACCTTCTCCTTTATGACGGAACAGGAGATATCGATGGTGTCCCGGGAGAACAATCCTCCAACATTTGACATAAGAATTCGTCTGTGGTGAATAAAGATATGGATCGGCTTGACCGCATGCAGCTCTTTATCCGGGTCGTTGAGCGGCGTAGCTTCGCCGCGGCGGCGTCCGACCTTGGGCTTGCCCGTTCCACGGCCACCGAGGCAATTAAAAAGCTAGAAGGCGATCTCGGCGTTCGCCTTCTTGAGCGAACGACCCGGCATGTCGCGCCGACATTGGACGGCGCAGCCTTCTACAGGCGATGTGTTGCGATCCTCGCGGAGGTGGACGAGGCGGAAAACGTCTTCCGAGACATGCAACCGCGCGGCCTGCTGCGCGTCGACGCGCATCCTTTGCTGACACGCACATTCCTGTTGCCGCGACTCAATGAGTTCCTCGATCGGTATCCTCTGCTGGACCTGCAGATCGGGCAGGGCGACCGGCTGGTAGATCTCGTCAGGGAGGGTATCGACTGCGTCATCCGCGCCGGAGAGATTTCAGAAAGCGGCCTCATCATGCGTCGCCTCGGGATGATCGCTGAAATCACCTGTGCCAGCCCAGCCTATATATCAAGGCACGGAATGCCACGCTCCCCAGACGCGATGGAGGGGCATCGCGCCGTTGGTTTCATATCCTCCCGTACCGGGCAGATCATGCCTCTCGAGTTCACGGTCGGCAACACTGTCCGTTTCGTATCCTTGCCGTGCCGGCTGACGGTCAACAACTCTGACACCATGACCGATCTCGCCCGCCTCGGCTTCGGCCTCATTCAGGCGCCGCGTTACCGCCTCCAGCGGGATCTGGACGAAGGGACGCTGGTCGAGGTCCTTGCCGACTATCTTCCTCCGCCGACACCGCTTACCGCGCTCTATCCGCAGAACCGCCAGCTTTCGCCGCGGGTGCGCGTCTTCCTCGACTGGATCGTCGAATTGTTCTCCAAAGCTGCATTCTGACGGTCGGGCGCGATCCCAATATCCAGCTATCTCCGGAGAGCTGCCAAGACCGATGGCCCGCTCCGTCGAATAGCTAATCGAAAGGAGCAACAAGCAAGGTTTACGCCTTAGAGGTATGGGAGGGCGTCGGCCTTCTCGCGCGACATGACTTTCGCCAAATGTCGCTCATCCTGCCTCGATGCGATTGAAATTGTCGAAAAGCGTCTTTGGCAAGCGGCGTGTCCTTACCGCTCCATACGGGATTAAAGCTGATCTTGCAGCTCATCCGTAGAGCTGGTCACCTCATTTCACGCCAGTTCCGGAGGAGTCGAGTCGCCAATTCGATCGGCGTCCGACCTGCCACGGGTAATTTCCTTGAGATTGGATTAGAGTCCGGCCTCTTGAAGGACGGACAAATGAAAAAGCAGAGATTTGCTGAAGTCCGGGGTCAGGAATTTGCTTTCCGTCGTTCTCACCTCCTTCGGCGGCATTGGCCCGGAGCCGAGTCGCCGAATCGTAAGCCAATCTTCAGTGTGGAGGTGAAGTCGGGACATGACACATTGAATAACCGGCAAGATCGTAAGATCGTTCGGCATACCATTGGAGGCTCATTCAACCCAGCCAATACCTCGCTCCCGGCCCTTTGCGCCCTGCCACGTCGGCAGGGTTCGCCAAGCGACATCGGTCGATCGACAGGCAGCCGCAACCGATGCATTCGCCAAGACCGGACCGTAGGCGCTGTAACTCGGCTATGCGCTGGTCGATACGCTTTGCCCACGCGCTCGACAGCCGCGACCAATCCCGACGTGACGGTACGCGATCGGCCGGCAGCTTAGCGAGCTCTGCGCCGATCTCCTCAAGCGTCAGCCCGATCCGCTGTGCAAAGACGATGAAGGCGATCCGCCGCAATGCGGACCGGTGGTAGCGTCGGTGTCCCGAGCCGGCGCGCTCCGATGCGATCAACCCACGCTCCTCATAGAAGCGCAGAGCTGATGAGGCAACGCCGCTGCGTCGCGACACCTCGGTGATGGTCAGCATCGGATCCATGCATAAATAAAAGCACGAAGCTCTCTTGACTTCAAGTTCACTTGAACTTGTAGCAGTTACGCGTACCCATTGAAGGAGCACCGCAATGCAGGCGAATATCGATCTTCAAGGACTTCGCGTAGGGATCACCGGCGGCACTTCCGGCCTCGGGCTGGCGCTTGTGCGGCAGCTTGCAGAGAAGGGTGCGAGCATTGCCTTCGTCGCCCGCACCGCCGCGAATGTGGAGCGCGTCGCAGCCGAGACGGGCGCGTTTGGCATTGTCGCCGACATCGGCAAGAAGGAAGATATCTATCCGATCGCGATGCAGATCAGTGCCAATCTTGGCGGGGTCGACGTCCTGATCAACAATGCATCGAACCTCGGTCCTGTGCCTCTGGCGCTTCTTGCCGACACGGAGTGCGAGGAGCTGGAGGCGGCGCTCGCTGTCAACCTTCTTGGCGTCTTCCGGCTGACGAAAGCCCTGTTCGGTGCGCTTGCCGCGTCCGCGCGCGAGGGCCGCGGCGCGCTGGTGATCAACATCTCCAGCGACGTGGCGGTCAACGCCTATCCCGGCTGGGGCGCATACGGCGCGGGCAAGGCAGCGCTTGCCCATCTGACGGCAATTTGGGACGAAGAGTCGAAGCCAGATGGAATAAGATTCCTTGCGCTCGACCCTGGCGATATGGACACCCCGCTGCACGCGTTGGCGCTCCCGGACGCCGATCCTTCGAGCTTGAAAGACCCGGAGCTGGCCGCTGCCGAGATTCTCGAAACGATGATCGAGGCGTTGTCGGCTCACGCTGCGCTTACCGCTGGAGCCCGGGCGTGATCGCCGCTGATCGCCTCGATCGGCAATCGGCCAGGCTGTTCGTCGTTGGGGCGGACGGCTCGATGCGCGACGTGCCGCGGGCTCACCTCGGGACGTTATTCGATCCTGGCGATCTGGTTGTCGCCAACGACGCCGCGACCTTGCCTGCCAGCCTACACGGCACGCATCTCCAATGCGGAAAGGCGATCGAGATCCGCTTAGCGGGCTGGCTGTCAGCTTCCGCTCCAGTCCGCTTCGTGGCGATTGCCTTCGGCTCTGGCGATCATCGCACCCGCACGGAAGATCGGCTGCCGCCGCCTGCGCTGTCATCAGGCGATCGTCTCCAGCTCGGCTCACTTGAAGCCAATGTCGAGCGCGTTCTCGACCATCCTCGTCTTGTCGAGCTCAGCTTCCAGGGCACCCGAGCAGCCATGTTTGCAGGACTGGCGCAGCATGGCAGGCCGATCCAATACGCGCATGTTCCCGAGCCGTTGGCACTATGGGATGTTTGGACGAGAATTGCCGCCCGGCCGGTCGCGTTCGAGGCGCCATCGGCTTCCTTCGCGCTCGACTGGCGCACACTGCAAGCTTGGCGTCGTCGCGAGATCGGTTTTGCAACACTCACGCATGCCGCGGGCATTTCTTCCACCGGCGATCCCGCACTCGACTCGCGCCTTCCCTTTGACGAGCCTTACCACATCCCTGAATGCACCGTGGGGCAGGTAGCGCGGGCGCAGCTCAGAGGCAGCCGCATCATCGCGATTGGCACCAGCGTCGTGCGCGCACTTGAAGCAGCCGCCGAGCCCGATGGCAGCCTGCGTGCCGGAGATGGTATTGCGACAGGGCGCATCGCACGGAGCACTCCGCTCCGCGTCGTCGATGCGGTTCTCACTGGTGTCCACCAGCCCGGCGAAAGCCATTTCGAGTTGTTGCGCGCCTTTGCCGACGATGGCCTGCTCGCCAGCGCCTCCGCAGCTCTCACCACATGCCGCTACCGTGCGCATGAATTCGGCGATTCGATGCTCCTCAATCGTCAACAGCGGCTCTATCGCGCGAACCTTCCCGGGGCACATGATCATCGATCTTAAGCTGCAGATGCTGTTGGAGTTTTATTCCGGCCACCGCTGATACCTTCTTGAGAGTTATTCGATCGATAGGACAGTTTGCATCGCCGTGCCTTGGCTGGCTCGCCGGCGCTGAAGCGTGGCGTCAGGTCGGTTCGAACATCGGCTCGAGCAGGGTGGTGCTCGGCGCCATCATGATCAATGGCAGGATCTAGCAGGAAGCCGACCTGGAACATCTCGTCGCTCAGCAGCTCCTCGATCTCTCGGCCGATCTGCCTTGCCTGCCGGGCGCGACAGAGAGTTCCGGCCGCCGACCGGCCGCGGCGGCGACGAGTTCGCGCACGGCTCTCTGGGCAGCCCGGATTCTCGCGAACGGTCGGCGCCGGGCTTCGGCTGAGAGATATGTTTATGCCGGACCTTTGATATCCATAGCCAGAGAACAAGGGCAGGAATTTTCAGTAGATTTGCTGCTGACTAATGATAGCCACTGCACCGCGGTGATTCGATTGCCATCAACTGCAAGCAGATGCTGAATGACGGGTTTGGTTCTGCTCTCATCAAGGCGACAGAGACCGGATAATCCGAAAAGTCGGACTATTTTGGTGTTTAGTTGCGGGGATGGGCGGGCTTATGCAATGAAGCGCCTGCCTTTTCGGCCGCCGCCTGCAGACGCTTGTCCTTGGTCCATAATGCCGCTCGCCGATCAAGCAGTATCGAGGCGAGCAAGTGGGCATCGGTATAGCCGATGCCCATACTGAAGATGCCGTGACGGTCGATCATTGTCATCACTTCGTCGTGCGTTGCGACGAACGCTTGGCGCTGGGCTGCCAGAAATGTAATCACACGCTCGCGATCTCGAAGGCTGCCAAGTCCCAGTTCGCCGACCACAGCCGGATGGCAGAGTAGAAGATCGTGCTCAATGATCGTCCGAAGCTCCGCATCAACTTGGCGAAAATGATCGATCCATATAGAAGTGTCTGCCAGTATCACTTGGCCGCCGCGCTCCGGCGACGTGGAGCTGCCTCCGCATCGGGCATAGTTCCACCGAGCGCGATCAGGCGTTTTCCGGACTCTACTCGGATAAGCGTCTCCAACGCCTGGCGGACGAGAGCGGCGGTTTCTTTTGTGCCGGTCAGGGACTTGGCTCTTTCCATAAGAGTATCGTCGAGATTGATAGTCGATCGCATCGTCTATTATCCTTGTACTGATGTTTTAAATAGCACCATTTGGTGACAAAATCTACGCCTAGATCCCGCGTTGATACCTCCGGCGTCATGACAACAATCGAGCGGCGACCTTCGCCCGAGATAATCCGATCTGACCAGCATGGCGCGATCGTCTACTGTCACAATCAAGCCGGATTGAGGAACTCCTACCGGGGAGGGTGCTTGGACTTTTGTAGTTGCGTTTGTAACCAATCCATACAGTTCAGAGAGGACCAGGGCCGTTCTGGTACAGAAAATACAGAGCGGATTGCGGCGCACGAGCGCAAGCGAAGTGGCAATTTGTGGTCTGGTCTCGCCTCATCCGGTAACACTGATCGAAAAAGGAAATAGGTGCCCCAGCCAGCTATTCCTGACTGACTTGTGCCTCTGAAGGCAGTCTGAGAGAGTTGCCGCGGGCAAAATCCACGAAGGCACGCAGCGGCGGCGGCATCTGACGCCGGCTGGGATAATAAAGGTGGAAGCCGGGGAAGGGGGGTGTCCAATCGTCAAGCATGCTGACCAGCCGGCCCGCGGCGAGATGTTCCGCCACGTGATGATCGAAGAGATAAGCTATCCCGACACCATCCAGCACGGCCCGCAGCATCAGGTCGTTGTCGGTAGTGCTGAGCGGCCCCGAGACGGCCACTTCGAGCTTCTCGTCGCCGCGTTCGAATTCCCAGAGATAGAGGCTGCCATCCGTCGGCCACCGGGAAGCGATGCAAGAGTGGTCGCGCAGGTCGCGCGGCGTTTGTGGCATGCCGTGGCGCGCGACGTAGCCCGGCGAGGCGATGACGACGAGCCGCATCTCACCGCCGAGCTTTACGCTTACCATATCCTTTTCCACCATCTCGCCTAGTCGGATGCCGGCATCGAAACGACCGGCGACGATATCGGTAAGTTTGTCATCCACAATAATGTCCATGATGATATCGGGATAGGCTGCATTGAAGGGAGCAATCAACGGCGCCAGCGTGTGGACGATCGCGACCCGCGGTGCGGTGATGCGCAGGAGACCGGCTGGCTTATCGCGCAGCGCCGCAACATCCGCCACCGCCCGGTCGAGATCGGCAAGCGCGGGCACTAGTCCGGCAAGCAATCGCTGGCCAGCCTCGCTCGGCGCCACGCTGCGTGTCGTGCGGTTGAGCAGACGGATTCCCATTCGTTCTTCGAGTGTGCGGATCGTCTGGCTGAGTGCGGAGGCCGACATGCCGAGCCGGGCAGCCGCGCGGGCAAAGTTGCCATGTTCGGCAACTGCCACGAAAGCCCTGAGTTCCGCATAATCGCTGCCGCGCATTATGTTCTCTTTGCTAAAGAAGGCATGTCGATAATGTAGCATTGTTATCAGTATCGGCAAGGCGCATCTTCTGTCTGCAACACAGGAGATTTATCCGATGTCAGATGAAACAACCAACACATTGTCCCTTGACCGCTATCGTCTCCTCGGCCGTTCCGGCCTGCGCGTCTCGCCGCTCTCACTCGGCGCCATGACCTTTGGAACCGATTGGGGCTGGGGCGCCGATGAGCAGGAATCGCGTCGCATGTTCGACGCCTATGTCGATCGCGGCGGTAATTTCATCGATACTGCCAACCAGTATACAGGCGGCACCTCGGAAAAACTCGTCGGTCGCTTTGCCGAAGGCCGCCGGGACGAGCTTGTCATCGCCACCAAATATACTATCACCTCGCGCCCGAAGGATCCGAACTCCGGCGGCAATCACCGCCGCAGCATGATCCGCTCTGTGGAAGACAGCCTGAAGCGGCTGAACACCGACTACATCGATCTCTTCTACCTGCACGCCTGGGATTTCACGACCTCCGTCGAGGAGGTCATGAGGGGGATGGACGATCTCGTCCGTGCCGGCAAGATCGTCTATGCTGGCATTTCCGATACGCCGGCCTGGCAGGTGGCTCGTATGCAGACACTGGCCGACCTGCGCGGCTGGGCGCCGCTGGTAGCACTGCAGATCGAATACAGCCTTATCGAGCGTACGGTTGAGCGTGAGCTGATCCCGATGGCGCGTGAGCTCGGCCTCGGCGTCATCCCCTGGTCACCGCTCGGCATGGGCATTCTGACCGGCAAATATACCCGCGCCGATCTCGACATCGGTGCCGGTACCGCAAGTGCGGTCGGCACCCGCAAGAATGTGGCTGCCGGCAACGGCTCGCTGACCGAGCGCAGCCTCGTCATCGCCGATGTCGTAAAGCAGGTTGCGGCCGAAATCGGCAAGTCGCCGGCGCAGGTAGCGATCGCCTGGACGCTTACCAACCCTGCCGTGACTTCGCCGATCATGGGTGTGAAGACAATAGCCCAGCTTGAAGACAATCTCGGTGCGCTCGATGTCGTATTGTCTGATGAGCATCGCACTCGCCTCGCCGAAGCCAGCGCCATCGTTCTCGGCTTCCCGCATGATTTCCTCGCCAAGCCACTGACGCGCGGCGTCATGTTCGGCGAAGTGACCATCGAGCCCCGACGCTGAGTACGATCGTTCGACGCAGAAAAACGCGGCGACGGTCGAAGAATCGATCGCCGCTGCCATACACCAGCGACTGAGTTCGGCGCCTTGTCGTAACGTCCAGCTCAGGCCAGTACGCCTTGAACGTGGTGCAACTCGCGCGACGATTTCAACGCCGGAGGGCTCCGATTGCTGCCGCTCCGATGTGATAGCTTACGACGCCAGTGATTGCTTTGGTGTGCGATGCCGGAGTTTGAAAGCTTGGTTGTTGAAGGCAAGACGCTGCTGACCGCCGTTACGATGTCGGCCGCAGTTGCTTCCGTGCCGAGGGTAACTGTCGCGCCGACCCGCTGACTGTTTGGCGCCTCCTGCTGGCGCCGATGACTCTGGAGGCGAGGGGCGGGACGACTGAACAGGATCCGCGACGAGTACGTCCGCCACTCCGATCTCGACGGCGGTGTCCATCGCCTGGAATCCAGTATCAAGGATCTTCGCGAAAAGCACCGTGAGACTTCGAAGGAGACCACCCGAAGGCTCGATGCCATCATTGCGTCACTGGCGAAAAACAACGCCTGAGAAACATCGAAAGTGTCGGGCCGCACGGAGACATGCTTGGAGAGCACTTCACTGGCAATTGCTGCACGACCCGACTCTTAGGTGGGCGGATTGCAAAGAGGAAGGCATTCCGCTGCCAACAAAGCGGCTGATCAATGTATCTGAGACCAGAGGCAAGCCGCTGGCCGTTGGATCAGCCGGCCTTGGCGGGCGGGGTGAGCCAGCCGTCGCGTGGCAGGCCCGGCCGTTGCGGCTTCGGGCGGAACTTCACCAGCACTTCACGTCCGTCGACGGAGGCCTGCGTGCGTTCCAGCGCGTCCCGCTCGGCGACTGCCTGGCGCCAATGTTCGCTGTCCCGGCCGTCAGGGCGGCCCTGTTCTTCCCAGATCGCATAGGCCCGTTTGCTGATCCACTCATGGCGTCTGTCGCTCATCTATCGATTCCGTTCGTGAAAGGCGTTATTCGGCAATTCTGTCCGGCAGAACAGGCGCGCGGCGCTTGGCTGCCATCAGCAAATCGAGTTCGATCGAGGAAGGCCCGAAACGGGTAAACAGACTCTCGGCCTGGTCGCTGCGCAGTGACCCTCCTCCCGCGATCCGGTGAGCTAATCTAGTTCTCTGCCTGCAGTTCCCGTACGCTGGCGGACAAAAGAAGGGGGATAGGTGGAAGCTGATGGGTCTTGGAGGGTCAGGTATTCTCGAAATAGGGGCGTCGGCGCACACCTTCATCCTTACAAAGTTCGGCACGGTGGCAATGGCGTGGGCGACCCGAAAATAGCGACGGCTGACCAAAAAAAAGGGGGCCCCGCCGAGACGAGGCCAGTTGTGATGTGGGAAAGAAGGGATCATGACGCCCTTAAAATTTTCGGTAGGATCGTCCGTTTGGAACAGACGTTCCTAATATACGTTGTAGGAAGCCTGCCCACGGAGGACGCCATGATCAGCATCTGGGACGCGAACGTCCAATTGAAGATAGATGATCGTGTTCACGTCATCAGGAACGCTAGAGAGGCGGTCGCATTCTTGAAGAAATACTGGCCCGACAAGAAAAACGCGAGCTATGCGACAGCGTGGAAGGTATGCCTGGACGCGGCGCATGGCGTTGTTCCCGATACGGAAGCGCGATCTGCGTTTGAGGCTGCGGCAAAGGAGGCCGGTATCCTTCAACAAACTTGAGGTCGCTTCGTTTGAAGTGAGAAACTGGATAATGCCGCCATCGGCCATCATGCGGCATTCGGCCGTGCGAAGCACCTCCGAGAGAACTGGGAATTACCTCCGCACGGCCCAACTCTGGTTTGGATCTCTAAGAGGACGGGCCCGTCGCGAGAACCTTCCTCGCGCGGTCCAGTGAGCCAACCTAATTCTTTCTCTACTGTTCCCGTACGATGCCAGACAATAGAGGGCCCCGTCGAAGCGGGGGCCAAGGCGTGCGTACGGAAAGATCGGATCCAGATAGCTGTAAACGCAGTAACGCAACACGATCAGCGCATGGTCATGGGAGAGAAAGCCCCGCGCAAAAGCGGGGCAGAAAGGTAGGGGGTGTTTTGATGCGCCACTTGTGCGTCGCGCAAATAGCTTGCCTATTATTATCTTTTTGGCAATAAACTACGCTATTGACAAATACATAATTTAAGAGACGGGACGGGCGTTAATTATTGGTCATTGCCCAGCATCGGTCCAGACATTACATGATCGCGAGGCGCGGAAGCAAAAGCCGAATGGCTACTCCCCCTGGCGTCCATGATCGCTGGATATCAATTTTAAGGCTCCGTGCTATCCTTTGCTCCAGGACGCTTCCAAAGCCAGACGGAGCTTGAGTGGGGTCCGTAATCGACGGTCCGTTCGCTTCAAGCCAAACCAATTCGATGGTGTCGGGCGAAATTGCAGTGGCGATCTGGACGGTACCCTCGCTGACAGAGAGCGCGCCGTACTTAGCCGCGTTCGTCGCGAACTCGTGAAACAACAGCGCCAGAGAGCTGATCTTCGCTGGACCTACCTCGACGTCCCCGCCGCTCAGCGTCCATTGCCGGTTACCATAAGGTGCAAGGACATTCGAGAGAAGCTGAAACAGCGTGGCTGACTGAACTTCGACGGCCTGTTCGGTTAGACTTGGCAGCGTTATCTCGTGCGCTCGGGCCAGAGCCATGAGCCTCTCTTGGGTGCTGGCGGCGAGATCGCCGGGCGTTGCTGCGGTCCGGGCACCGAGAGTGATAATGCTGCTGATGATCGCGAACAGGTTTTTTACGCGGTGATGCATTTCCCGGAGGAGCAGTTCTCGGTGTTCGGCTGCCCGTCTCCGCTCCGAGACGTCGCGGGCAATCTTGGATGCTCCGATAATTTTGCCATTGCCGTCTCTGATCGGGGAGATCGTCAAAGAGATGTCGATGAGTTCGCCGTCTTTGCGGCGTCTTACGGTTTCAAAGTGATCGACGCGTTCACCGGATTGGATTCTGCTAAGTATGGCGGGCTCTTCATCGAGGCGATTATCCGGGATAACAAGGGTGATGGGCTTTCCTATTGCCTCGTCTGCGGTATATCCGAAAATTCTCTCGGCGCCTTTGTTCCATGTCGTGACAATGCCGGACAAGCTCTTGCTGACAATGGCATCGTCTGACGATTCGATAATGGCCGCAAGAAAGGCCGCCGCATCATAAGCAGGCGATGCAGGCTCGGCGGTAGCCGGTTTTTCTCGATCACCCAAACCCATCTTCGCCCCTGTTTGATATTTGATAAAGCCATCTCTCACGGTCGAAGATTATAGCATATCGCATTGCCGTTCAGTCGAAATGAATCCTCAAGCGCGGCTGCAAACCCGCGCGATCAGCAATGCAAGCTCATCACCAGAAATAATGTCATAAGATTTGTTGTTGCCGTGAACAAAGACCTCTAGGGCGTCGAGCTGGTCAGCGTGCTCGCTCGCATATTCTATAGCTTGCCTGAGAGAATCGAAGGTCTTGTTCGGAGTGTGGATTAACCAGCTATGAACCGTGCACGGAGTTGTCGTATAGACAGAGATTTTGTCCATCATTGAACACCGGTCCATCTGTGATGCAATTTAGGAGATTAATATATACCCCTGAGCAAACGATCATACCAACCGCAAGATGCAATCTGGTTGCTAATTAGTTAACGAAAAAGCCCCGCAGCCTTGCGGGCAATTCCCTCTCCCGATATCTCAGAACCAAAATGCCCCGCAGTGTCACCCTCGAGGCCGTCAGCGAGGCGCACAGGTCGATATGGACACCCGGCTGCACGCGTTGGCGCTCCCGGCCGGCGATCCTTCGAGCTTGAAAGACCCGGAACTGGCCGCTGCCGAGATCCTCGAAACGATGATCGAGCGTTGTCGGCTCACGCTGCGCTTACCGCTGGAGCCCAGGCGTGATCGCCGCTGATCGCCTCGATCGGCAATCGGCCAGGCTGTTCGCCGTTGGGGCGGACGGCACGATGCGCGACCTGCCGCGGGCTCACCTAGGGACGTTATTCGATCCTGGCGATCTGGTTGTCGCCAACGACGCCGCGACCTTGCCTGCCAGCCTACACGGCACGCATCTCCAATGCGGAAGGGCGATCGAGATCCGCTTAGCCGGCTGGCTGTCAGCTTCCGCTCCAGTCCGCTTCATGGCGATTGCCTTCGGCTCCATTTCGAGCTGTTGCGCGCCTTTGCTGACGACGGCCTGCTCGCCAGCGCCTCCGCAGATCTCGCGGGATGCCGCTATCGTGCGCATGAATTCGGCGATTCTATGCTGCTCAATCGGCAACCAACTGCTTTATCGGCGCGAACCTTCTCCCTCAGGCCAATGATCGTCGAGCATAGCTGCACATGCTTTTGGGGTTTTATTCCGACCACCGCTGATGCCCTCTAGAGTGTCAGCGCCTTCTATCGTCTTCTCGTCACAGTCTATAGGACGAGCGGTAGGCTAGATGGCGATCGAACAGTTATTGTCGTCTTCGATCGCGGTGCTCCCCGTGGGCAGGCGCGAGGATAGCGTGGGATTCTGCACGGTTCAGCATGTTGACCAGTTCTTCGCCCTCATCGGCGGTAAGCATGTCCATAACGAAGCCGTGGACGAGAGCTTTCCGGTCTGAAACCGTATCGATTACCGTCCAGTAGATGTTGAGGTTCTTCTGCAGGGCGTATCTCTGGTTTTGCATGGATGATACCTTTCCTCGATCTTTCGGTTACTCGCGTTGCATCAACATCGATCACGTTCGTCCAATGGTAGGGAGGCGCGGACCCGACGCAGATTCTTGCAACGAGACGCGATAACGTCCGTCCTGTCGCTGTATGTTTTTTCAGCTGGTAAGAGGATAGAGCCGACGGGCTTCGGAACGTATTGCCGAATGAGATAAGCGACCAGCCGAATTGGCGCCCCGACTATCCACCGGTGGCAGACGACCGATACTTTGGTCTAGATGGTGAGTTTACTTGACCCACGCCGGCTTCGTCGTCGATCCGAGGCTGTCCGCCATCCGGACCAGGTCAACGAGAGATCTCGCCTGCATCTTCTGCATGACGTGGCCGCGATGAACCTTGACGGTCACCTCACTCAGGCCCACTTGAGCAGCGATTTGCTTGTTGACGCTACCCGCGACCACCAGGTTCATGATCTCGCGCTCGCGCGGCGTCAAGGAATCATAGCGGGACCGAAGCTCGGCAATGAGCGCGACTTCCTGCCTGCGAGCGCAATCGCGCTCGATCCCGGCATAGGCGGCATCGAGCAATTCCTGCTCGCGCAGCGGCTTCGTCAGGAATTCGATAGCGCCGGCTTTCATCGCCCGCACAGAGATCGGAATGTCGCTGTGGGCGCTGATAAAAATGACCGGAAGCTCAATTCCAAGGGAAGTGAGCATGCTCTGAAATTCCAGGCCGCTCCGCCCCGGCAGCCTTACATCGAGAATGATGCAGCCCGGAACGTCGGGGCGCTTACTATCCAAAAACTCCTGGCTGGAAGCGAATGTCAGTACGTCAAGTCCAACCGAACGCAGCAGATCGCCGAGGCCTTCGCGGACGGATGCGTCATCATCAATGATGTAGACAATCTCCTTCATCCATGTCCCCAAGTTTTGCGCCGGTCAGGCGGCGCCCCGGACATGGATCCATTATTTCTCCTCGGTTGGTAATGTAAACTGAAAAATGGCACCGTGGGGCGCGTTTGGCGTGGCCCAGAGTTGGCCTTTGTGAGCCTCTATGATCGAACGGCTGATCGTCAGGCCCATGCCCATACCCTTGGGTTTGGTACTGAAGAACGCCTCGAATATATCGCCGATCTTCGCCGGGTCGAGGATAGGGCCGCTATCGCGGACTGCCACCAAAACGGCATTGGGTGCTGCCTTTTCAGTGCTTACGATGAGTTCGCGCGCTCCTTTTGGCATCGCCGCCATCGCGTCGTTGGCGTTCATGATAAGGTTCAGGATCACCTGCTGGATTTGCACCTGGTCCCCTACGATCGGGGGCAAGCCGTCGGAGAGGTTTGTACGAAGCGACACCGCACTGCGTTCGAGGTCCGTGGACACCAGGGCTATCGTCTCGGACACGATATCGTTGATGTTCAGCCGATCCCTGCGTTCGGGTGATTTCTTCGCCATTGCCCGAATCCGGTCGATGACCTCGGATGCACGAAAAGCGTCGCTGATCATGCGCTCGATGGCGCGACGGGCGGAGACGATGTCACGGGGATCCGCGTCGAGATAGCGAAGGCAGGCATTGCCGCTGCTGACCAGCCCGGTGAGCGGCTGTCTGACCTCGTGGGCTATGGAGGCTACAAGTTCCCCCATAGTGGTCAACCTGCTTACATGGGCAAGTTCTGCTCGCGCAAGCTGAATGGCATCCTCGGCCTGCCTGCGGTCGGTGATGTCACGCGCCAGCGAAAGACGAAACCATTGCTCTTCCTGTCGGAATTTACCGACGCGAACCTCCACCGGAAATGTTGTTCCGTCCTTCCGCCGGTGGAGTGTTTCGAAAGTCATTGGATGTCCTGCGTCGACGCGATCCACTAATGTCGCAAGCGCCTTTTCGTCGATAGCTCCGTCAAAGTCGCGGGGGTGCATGCCAATCAATTCCTCCCGGCTGTAACCGAGGCTTTCACAGGCTTGGCGGTTGACGTCTATGACGGTCAGATCGTCGGTATGGAGGAAAAAGGCATCGGTGGCATGGTCGACGAAGGTCCGAAAACGAGTTTCGCTTGCTCGCAGCCTCTCCTCTGCTCGCTTGCTCTCGGACAGGTCGAGCACGAAGGCCACGGCCTGGCTCCCGGCCCCTTCGAAACTTGCCTCACCGATCATCACGGGTACGTGACCGCCGTCCTTTCGCTGGTACACCTTTTCAAAGGGGCGGACGCTGCCGGTCACTCTGAGCTCGGCCTCGGCCTCGGCGTCACGTTCGCGCCATTCCGGCGGTGTCAGCTCTTTATCGAGGAGCTGACCCGCCAAGAGTTCGTCACGGCTGTAGCCCACCATTTGCAGGAACGCCTCGTTGGCCTCGATTATCCGACCTTCGATGTCCCGGATAAAAATTCCGATGATGTTCGCTTCGACAAGCCGGCCTATTCGCGCTTCACGCTCTGCCAGGTCGTGGTAAAGTCCGGTGAT
Organism: Rhizobium sp. BK049; assembly: GCF_014193135.1. NCBI lineage: Bacteria > Pseudomonadati > Pseudomonadota > Alphaproteobacteria > Hyphomicrobiales > Rhizobiaceae > Rhizobium > Rhizobium sp. BK049. The sequence goes on along the minus strand of NZ_JACHYV010000001.1, from coordinate 398,321 downwards.
TTCGAGCGTGCTGGCGGCTTGCGAGGCGATGAGCTTCAACAACGGAATGCGCCCCGGCGCGAAGACACGGCCCGCCAGAGTATTTTCCAGATACAGCGCACCGATCAGCTTCGCGTGATTGATCAGCGGCAAACAGAGAATGGATCTGGCCGCACGATGGCGGATATAGGGATCGGCCGCAAAGGCGTTTTCAGCCGACGCATCGTCGAGGCTGACGATTTCCCGCATACGCAGGACGTAATTGAGAACCGATTCCGGCATCACGCCGGCGACGGCCTCATTACGCAACTCGATGAGGACCGCTTCGCCGCGGATCGTCGCCTCAGCGGCAATCCGCGGTTCGCCGCCGCGCGACAGGATCAGAAGGCCACGTTCGGCTCCCGCCTGCTCGACGGCCATTCGCAGCACCGTATCGATCAGCTTCTCGACAACGATTTCGCTGGAGACTGCTTGCGACACCTTGATGACGGTGGCGAGGTCGAGATGCTCGATCGGCGCTTCGATCGTGCTTGTTGCAGCCGGTGCCGATTGTCCATCCCGCAGTTGGGGATAGGCTTCTTCGAGCTGCCGCACCTTGCCGTCGGCTCCCCAACTGAGATAACAGCGACGGGCGCTTTCAAGATACAGGCGAGCAATCTGATCGAAGCCGCGCGCCCGGTAAAAGGCGGAAGCGCGCTCATACGCGATCGCTTCATCGTGTGGGAGCGCGTGCGCACGCGCCAACTGGATCGCCTGTTCATAGAGGCGCTCGGCTTGCAACTCACGGCTTCCCAAGCGCGCGATCTCTGCGCCAAGCAATGTTGCGCGGCTTGCGAAATTCTCCGGGCTGTGCGCGGCCCAAGTGTCGAGCTGCCGGCGATGAGCGCGTAGGGCCTTGCGATAAAGAACTGTTTCAGTCGTCGATCCTTGCAAAGCAGAGGCCAATGAAAGGCCGGTGTAAAAGTGATATTCCGCCCGCTCGAAAATAGCGGGAGTCATCCAGAGGAGGCTTTCTGCTTTCGCCGCTGCCGAAAGTGCTGTGAGGGTATCCCCGGCAAATACACATGCCTGTAGCTTGCGGATCCAGTACAGGCAACTGCCCGGCTTGCCGTCGGTCTTAAGTTCGAATTGCTGCTCGTCGAACCCTTCATCGTTGAAGCATCCGAAGATCGGCGTCAGCCCGCGAAGCGTTCGGATGAGTTGGAGCTGCCCGCGGATGAAACCGACGGCGACGCCGAAGCCGGCCTGACGCGCGAAGTCCAAACCGGCTTCCGCATCGCGCTGGACCTGCGAGAGGGGCTCGCCAGCGGCCAGAAGATAGGTCACAAGGTTATTCCGGCTTAAGACGGCGTAGGTGAGATCGCCGACCTGCTGTGCCGTTTCGAATACGCGCTGCGCAAGCGCACGGCCGGTGCGGACATGACGCGACGATGATTTCGCAAGGTTACCGAAGGCGAGGTAGACTCGTGCCTTCAGGCGTTCCATTCCAGGCTGTTCCGTCAGGTCCAGTCCGAGCAGGCCGAACCGAAAACCGGCTTCATAGTTGCCAAAATAGGGCCCGAGCACCGTGCCCACAGCAGTGAAGGCATAAGGCGATGTGTCGCTGTTGCCGTGCTTGAGGCTGATGTTGCCCATTCGCCCGATAACGAGGCAGCGCAGATTCTCGTTGGTAAACAGGGCCGGAGTAACAAGTGAAGTCAGAACGTCCATGGTCGCGAGCGCGACCGGGTCCGCCATAGGGGGCGAGTTAAGCAGCGTTTCGATAGGGCGGCCCCCGAGTTGTCGCCAAAGCCGCGCGTATTCCTGGCGCACCTGGCTCCTGGTCGGGTGGGACGACCACGCAATGCCGACCCGGCGCAGGTAGTCGAGGCCGAATATGATGGCCTGATCGCTCCGACCCAGGCTCATGAAAAGGTCGACGCGCAGGCGCGTGACGCGGGCCAGATCGGCGAGGCTGGTGGCTCGGCTTGCCAATTCCGCGAGGCGGGCCTGCGCCTCCGCCGGTGCCCCGGTCAAGAATTCGCATTCGGCCCTGTGGAGTTCGAGGGCGAAAGCGAGTTCGTATCGGCGCTCCCAGGCATCGTGTGGCAGGTAAGCCGCACCCGTGCCGGCATAAGCCAGCGCCGATTCGTATGCAGCCGACGCCTTGGCGCGGCGAGTGGCAAGAAGGTTCAAGTCCGCGAGACGCTCGCGCTCTTCACCGGGCGCGATGAGCGCGCCGCCGCAGTTGAGTTGGCCGACAATCTCGAAAATATTCTCCTCGAGTGCCTGCGGCGGTCTATGCTTCAGCAGGAGGCGGCCAATGGAAAGATGTGCTGCCGCCCGCTCATATTCAGGGATCAGCCCATACGCGGCCTCCTGAACACGATCATGCAGGAAGCGGTAAGATGACCCCTCTTCAAGCAGCACGAGTCCGGCCCGCGCCGCGGCCCAAAAGGCTGCATGAACCGCGTCGTGATTTTCGCTCCTGATCAGAGCCAGGGTATCAACCGCCGCGTGACTGCCGAGACACGCCAGCATGTTCAGGGCAGCCTGTGTGGTATCGGGCAGGCGCCGCAGCTTGCTTAGCATAAGATCCACGACGTTATCGGTATAGCCTTTCGCTCTTATGCGATCGAGATCCCAATCCCAGTGCGCCTGTTCGTGATTGAATTCGAGCAGGCCTTCGTCCGGCAGCGTGCTCAGGAACTGGAGCGCGAAGAAGGGATTGCCTCCGCTCTTCTTGTGCACTAGCCGCGCAAGCGGCTGGACACGCTTGCTTGCGCAATGAAGAGCGTCGGCCAGCATCCGGGTCAGATCTTCCAGCCTGAGCGGTGTCAGTAAGATTTCATGCACTTGGCCACCGGCCTCCCGGATCGCTGTCAGCCGGCGGATCAGCGGATGGGTGGACGATACTTCGTTGTCGCGATAGGCGCCAATGAGCAGCAGGTGACGCATATCCTGCTGGGTGCACAAATCTTCAAGCAGATCGAGCGTTGCTGCGTCCAACCATTGGAGATCGTCCAGAAACAGCGTAAGCGGATGTTCTGCTGTGGCAAACACGCGCAGCAGGCGCCTGATGTTCAAATGGAAGCGGCGTTTGGCATCCTGAGGCGGTAGATCCGCAACCGCCGGAAGCCGGCCGATGAGAGATTCAAGTTCCGGAATGAGCGTTACCAGCAGCCGACCGCCCGCGCCCAGCTCTTCGCTTAAAGCAGCGCGCCATGGCGCGAGTTCCGCTTCACTCTTGCCCAGCAGCACTCGGACGAGGCCTTGCAGCGCCTGCGCTAGGCTCGCATAAGGAATGTGACGCTGGTTCTGGTCGAATTTGCCGGAAGCAAACAGCCCACGTGACGGCACGAGCGCGCGGTGGAGCTCATTCACGACCATGGATTTGCCCACGCCGGCATGACCCGAAACCAGCACCAGCGTCGGACCAGCGCCCGCCACGGCGCGGTCGAATGCGGAGGTCAGGGCGGCGATCTCGCGTTCGCGACCGTAGGGCCGCTCGGGGATCACCAGTCTGTCCGGCACATCGCGCGTCCCGAGCGGAAATTCTGAGATCCGCCCATACTTCTCGCTCTCGACGAGGGCACGTCGCAGATCCGCCTCTAGCCCGGCGGCCGTCTGGTAGCGTTCCTCTGCGTTCTTGGCGAGCAGCTTCATCACGATTGCCGAGATAACGCCTGGTAGCTCTCTTGCACGCTCGGACGGCGGCACCGGCCGCCTGGCAACGTGGCAGTGCACCCATTCCATCGGCTCCGAAGCAGTGAACGGCAACTGGCCGGTGATCATTTCGTAGAGAGTGATGCCGACGGCGTAGAGGTCACTACGCGAGTCAACCGATCGGTTCATGCGGCCGGTCTGTTCGGGCGACATATATGCGAGGCTGCCAGCAATGACCTCAGGGGGCTCGGCGGCCTGGCGCTCACGAGAAAGATGCGATGCCACTCCGAAGCCCGTGAGACGAACCCGTCCATCCGCCTCGTCCGCCAGTATATTCGCCGGCTTGATGTCCCTGTGAATGAGGCCGCATCCGTGAGCCTTGCCGACTGCCGCCGCAATGCCCCTGGCAAGGCGCAGAAAGACAGTGAGTTCGCCTGCCATGCCATGGCTGTGCCGTCCCATCAACTGCGGGAGGGGCACGCCGCCGCAATCTTCGAGGACGAGCACGCCACGACCATTTTCCGTGGTGAAATCCAGCGGTTTGGCTGCCCACTCCCGGTCGAGTTCGTCTTTCAGGCGATACTCGTGGGCCAGTCTGTCGAGGCTGGTTCGATTGGGATGTTCGGCTGCAAGCTGCACCTTCAGAACGGCTTTTGATGCGCCGTTGCCGCTCCGGATCAGCTCTCGTGTAAAGATGCGATCGCCGTCACTCCAGGAGGATTGTGGCTGGTGGTACCGAAGGTCAGTCGAAGTCTGCTGGCCGATGGAAGCGAGAGCGCGCTTCCGTCCGAACATGTTCTTCCTGGTATTCTGCGCATCTTTGACCGTGTCGTCCATGGCACACCGCTCGCTTCGATGCTGCCCGCATACCATCGGAGGTGCAGGCATCGCAGATCCAATCAAGCTTCACCGACTTTCCTCTCATGTCAACGAACCTATGCTTCGGATTATTGAGGCGGTCGCATCTCTGCTGATCTTCCTCCGAGTGAGGTTCGAGTGCATGTCGCTAAGGCAATTCCGCGATGAGCAAAGCTACGGCAATGCGGTTTCATGCTTTAAGAGGCGCCGCGCCGGCAGGGGTGAAGGTCTCGCGGTCAAGCAAAACGCCGGCGCGGCAAGTCGGCCCGTGATGGGAGGGCGTTTCTTTTAGGGCCGTTGCAACAGTAACTCTGCCTGGAGCACCCTCGCCATTATGCCAAAGTATACTTGTTTAGCCTTTTCGCACGATTTCCTAAACCAGACCAACTATGCCGGAAGTATCAGATCGCGCCTGCGTTGAGAGCAGCACCGTCTCGATCCCGAGTTTTGACATCTTCTTCGCGGTCGCCGGCCCGACGCCGTGGAACCGGAGAGTGGCGGTGAGAAGGCGTTTGCCTGCCTACCGCCATGGAACCAAGGATACCGCCGTCGGCCCGAACGGGAGCTCAACGCGCTTCAGATGGCGCGCAATATGCTCGAACGCGTTGGGAGAAGTCGCCGCAGCATATTCCTGGTGCTAGCTCAATTCTTATCACTCGCGCCTCCGTCAATCTGCCGATCTCCGGGGCGCTCAAGGCTTCCTATACTGATGAACTCACCGCCATCATCAACGGTCGTCGCCGTGCGCGCGAAAACGCTTCACTCGGCTGTGTACCCCGCAACTTGCCTCCGAGCACCATCGCCGCCGGCCACCCTTTGAACGATCAAGGAAGAGCCAGCCGCAATTATCGCCCTTGCACTCACGCACGCGACGGCGGCCGCTCCGGTTGGTCAACAGATCAGTAGCAGCGATAGCGAATAGGTGAACAATATCGGACAGATCGTCAAAGGGGAGTGCCCAGACGAAGTTCTGATTTGACTTTAGGAGGGTCTGTCTTGCGCGGCCTGCTCTCGCCATTTCTACCACTGTGCTCAATGCTGGCTCGGGATAAGGAGCATCGTTATCCTCAGCAATGAATAGGGTGTAGATAGTTTCTCTAAGCCTTATCAAATTCGCCAGGGCGTCTTCTGCCTTGCCGGGATCGACCGCCGCGCGTTCCCTCAAACTTGCCAATCCCCTTGCATCGATGAGCTGAAGCCTTTCAACGAACGCCAGCACGTCATCGAACGACCGCAGGAAATCGGGCCCCCAACGGCCGCGGCGGCTGTCGAGGGTGTTTACCAGTTCAAGGGCAGGATGGCCGCCGCTCAGACGCATGTCGAATATTGATGAGGCCATGGTGCGGAACAAAAAGCAGGTCGCCAGATTGTAACGATATAAATAATGTTTATTCGTTACAGAGCAAGGGCCTCTCTATGTCTCCTCGCAAGAACATGATCAAGTTCCTCATTCTTTGCCTCGTCTGGGGTCTGACGTGGATCGCCGTCAAGACCGGTATCGAAACCGTGCCGCCGATGATGTTCGCGGCGACAAGGTTTCTTTGCGCCGGCCTTCTGCTCTCAGGCTGGTCGCTGCGGTCCTGTCGCATATCGTTTGCGGCCGGTGAAGATTTGGTCAGGCTTGTCATTGCAAGCCTGTTGATGATCACACTCTGCTACGGTCCGCTGTTTTGGGGTATGCAGTTCGTTGCATCCGGGACAGCTGCCGTGATCGAAATGTCGCTTACGCCCCTGGCTCTGCTCGGGTTCGGAATATTGCTGGGGGAGGAACGATGGAGTGGCGCCCGAGCTTTTGCGATGATCATCGGCATGATCGGCCTGTCATTCCTGTTTTCACCCACACTCGAATTTACCAGCCTCTCCGGCACCGGCGGTATTGTTGGACTTCTTGCGATCAGCTGGAGTGCAGTATCGTCGGCCTGGGGATCTGTCTTGGCCAGGCCGCTTATCACCCGTTACGGCAGCAGCTTCGTATCCGGCTGCACGACACTCCTGGGAGGTGGAGGCCTGTTTTTGAGTTCACTGGTCTTCGAGCCCGAAGCAGCCGCAAGTCTGCAGACACTGTGGAACTGGCAGGCAGTCGCGAGTTGGCTGTTCCTCGTCCTCTTCGGATCGCTGATCGGTTACAGCATCTATCTTCAGCTTATTCGTGACATCGGGCCCGCCCGGGCGGGCAGCTTTGCGTTCGTGTCGCCCATCGTTGCTGTAGCCGTCGGCGTTATGATCGCTGGCGAGGCCTTGTCTGCGGCGGGGATGTTGGGAATGATACTTATGCTGCTGGCAGCGGCCATTTGTCTCTATGGATACCAAGGTTCGTCGAGAAGCAGCCGACACGATGATGCAGAGGCGGACGAGGGGTGCGCCTTAGAAGTCGCCGTCGAACTTCGATGCGATAGGCGGCAAAGAGACGCAGCCCGCCGGATCCGCTGAGTGATCTGTCAGAATGCTATGGCGGGGCCAAGGCGCTCCGGGGCCGAGCTTGATTTCCACGATTCAATCCCCACGTACAACTTATCATGAATATTGTCGTGACACGGCGAGAGCCCCAGCGCCTCAAAGCAGGCCTCTGACCCGGCCGCGAGCTCCGCTGGCGTCGCGTCCGGGTAGCCAGTTTCAATCAAAATGCGAGACGCGAATGCAGTGAATGCACTGCGATGGTGCTCGCACGCTCGGCTAAGAGGCGACCATGACGATGTTCAGAAACCTTCCGGCAGAAAATGTCAGTCTTGACCTTGTGACCAAGGGCAAGCATTCCGCGCTCTCCAAGATCGCTGCAAAAATTGCGCGGCGAACCGCACTTGACCCGCGGATGGTTCTTCGCGGCATCTGGCAGCGAGAGAGGCTCGGCTCAACCACGATTGGCCGCGGAATCGCTGTCCCACACGCGTTCGTGCAACCGATCTCGTCGCCTGTGACTTGGTTTACGCGATTGGCTCCTCCGATAAATTTCAAAAGTCCCGACCTCGACCCCGTCGATCTTGTCTTCACAGTCCTTTGGCCGCGCTCGGAGGTCCACACGTTTCTGCCGGCGCTGTCGCAACTGTTTCGTCTCGTGCGGGTGCCTCTCTTCCGAGAGGAACTTCGGCTGGCGCGATCCCCCGACGAGGTAATTGCGATCCTGCAGGGCGAGGCGTGGGCAAACAACCAGATACCGCCGACCGCCGCCGCTCCAGGGGTCGCGGTAAACTGAATCAGGACAAGCACGATCTCGGACAGAAGATCTTTTGCGGCTTGACGGCAAATCAAAGTTACTTAATCTAAGCATCTGCAGGGCCCCGCTGGGAGGAGGGGCCTGCATTCGCGATCCCTATCGCATCATCTTCATCTCCCAAAGCCATGATTCCCGATCGCGCGCCGCCGATTTTTGAACAGGACAAGCCATGCCGCTCACCATCGCCCAACGCCTCGACAGTCTGAAGGTCCGTATCGCCGAGCTCGCGCACTGGCGGGACCGGCATAGCAGCCCGATCGATGGCTGGACCTTCGAGGGCGAGCCGATCGCCCATCACCAGGACTGGCCGCATCGGCAGGGCGTGGTGTATTTTGCTGCGAGTGCTGAAGCGCCGGCGAACTGGCCGCTCGAAGATATTCGCCTGCAGCTGGATCTCGGCGGCGAGAGCCTGATCACGCTCAGCTATCCCGATGGCCAGAGCGAAACATTCGGCCTCGATCCCTATCACCAGGAATTCCCGGTGAAGGGCCGGCGCTTTTCGATCGCGGCGGAAAGCGTCGCCCGCTTTCCTTTCGGCGAGCCGAACCGGGCGCCGAGGCTCAACAAGGCCCGGCTGATCTGGCTCGACGGTCCCGTCCACCGCCTGCATCTTCTCCTGAAGCAGATCGCCGAGGCGGTCGGCGCGCTCGGCGATCATGAGGTCGTGCCGCATCTGGTGGACGCCGCCGAGCGGACGCTGCGCAGTCTCGACTGGCCGTCGGATACGGCGGCTTACATCTCCCGCACCGCTGATGCCGTCATGCAACAGAAGATTTGGGAACTGCCGGAGCTTGTATCCGATCCGGCGGGTCTCTCCGAAGAGCAGAGCGCTTCGGCGGCAGCCGCCTTCGAGGCGCTGACGGCGCGGCTGAAGGAGCTGCAGAAGCGCTTCCCCCCGAATGGAGAACTGGTGCTGACGGGCCACGCGCATATCGATCTCGCCTGGCTCTGGCCCTATCGCGAGACGCGGCGGAAGATGCGGCGCACCTTCAATACGGCGCTTTCGCTGATGGAACGCTCCGAGGATTTCCGCTTCAACCAGTCGACCGCCCATTATTACGCGCAGATGGAAGAGGAAGATCCCGAGCTTCTCGAGCGCATCAAGAAGAAGGTCGCGGAAGGAAAGTGGGAAACCGTCGGCGGCATGTGGGTCGAGCCCGATACCAACATGCCGACCGGCGAAAGCCTCGTGCGCCAGGTGCTCTACGGTCAGCGTTATTTCGAAAAAACCTTCGGCGCGCGCCACACGGTCTGCTGGCTGCCGGATTGCTTCGGCTTCTCCGGCGCGCTGCCGCAGATCTTGAGGCAGGGCGGCATCGACAGCTTCTTCACCATCAAGGTCAATTGGAGCGAGACCAACCACATCCCCTCCGATCTCTTCTGGTGGAAGGGCCTCGACGGCAGCCAGGTGCTGACCCACACCTTCGACAATCCGATGCAGGGCTACAACGGCTTCGTGCAACCCGATTGCTACCTGCCGACGTGGAAGAATTTCCGCGGCAAGGCGCAGCATCACGCCTCGCTTCTCGCCGTCGGCTATGGCGACGGCGGCGGCGGGGTGACGCCTGAAATGGTGGAGCGCGAAGTGCAGCTGCGCGATTTTCCCGCCATTCCGCAAGCGCGCTGGGGCACGGTCAAGGGCTTCTACGAGCAGGCGCATCGCAGCGCATCGGAGAAGAAGCTCCCCGTCTGGGACGGCGAAATCTATCTCGAACTGCATCGCGCGACGCTGACGACACAAAGCGGCGTCAAGCGCAAGCACCGCCAGGCCGAACGCGCGCTGATCACCGCCGAGACCCTCGCTTCGCTCGCCCATATGCTCGGGGCAGAAAAGCCGAAAAGCCTCGAGGCGGATTGGCGCGTGGTGTTGAAGAACGAGTTCCACGACATCCTGCCGGGTTCGAGCATCCGCGAAGTCTATCAGGATGCGGAGCAGGAACTCGGCGGCGTCATCGACCACGCCAAGGTCGAGCAGGCCAAGGCTTTGCAGACCCTTTCGGCCAATTTGCCGAAGGGCGGGGTCGCTGATGCCCTCATTGTCGTCAATCCCTCGCTTGCGCCGCGGCCGGTGAGCGCCACGCTTGCCGACGGCACGGTACTTTCGGCCGCCGATATCGTCGCTCCCTTATCGGTCGCAGTCTTCGACAGGCAGGCGCTGAAGCCGGCGGGTGGGCTGAAGGCCGGCTCCGATCGCCTGGAAAACGATCATCTCTCGGTGGTCATCGGCAACGATGGAGCCGTTGCCAGCCTCATCCACAAGGCGAGCGGCCGCGAAGCGGTCGATGGCTCCGCCAACCAGCTCTGGGTCTATCCGGCCGATAAGCCGCGCAACTGGGATGCCTGGGATGTCGACGCCGATTATGCCGAAAAGGGCGTCCGGCTCGAAGCGCCCGAAAGCATCGGCCTCGTCGAAAGCGGCCCGCACCGCGCGGCGATCCGCGTCGTCCACCGCTACCGCAATTCGAGCGTCACGCAGACTTATGTGCTGACCGCCAACGCTAAACGGCTCGACATCGAAACGACCATCGACTGGCACGACCGCCGCACCCTGCTGCGCACGCTGAACCCGGTCGACGTGCAGGCTCGCAAGGCGACCTTCGAATGCGCCTTCGGCGTGGTCGAGCGGGCGACACACACGAATACCTCCTGGGAGCAGGCGATGTTCGAGGCCGCCGCCCATCGCTTCGTCGATCTCAGCGAGCTCGGCTTCGGCGTGGCACTCCTCAACAATGCCAAATACGGCCACAGCGCCCGCGCCAATGTGATCGGCATGAGCCTGGTGCGCGGGCCGATTTATCCCGATCCGCTCGCCGACGAAGGCGAGCAGAGCTTCACCTACGCGCTCATGCCGCATGAGGGCGCCTGGCATGAAGGCGGCGTCCTCGACGAGGCGCTCGATCTCAACCAGCCGCTGGTGACGGCCGAGGCAAAAGGCCTTTCCGCCGGCAATTTCGCGCCGCTTGGCGTCGAGGGCACTCCGGTCGCATTTTCGGGCCTGAAGCCGGCGGAGGAGGGCGAAGGCCTGATCCTGCGCCTTTATGAACCGGCCGGCCGGCGTGGCCGACTTTCCCTCGCCCTGCCTTCCGGATGGGCGGCGTCGCAGCCGCTCAACATTCTCGAAGAGCCTATGGAGCGTAAAGGCCCCGCCGACATCATGCCCTTCGAGATTCGGACCTGGAGGCTGCGAAAGGGCTGATCAACCATCCGCGACCCGCGGTATGTGCGGGACAAACTAGACAAATTGGCGAGCTTGCGGTCGCCCGCAGGCTTGAGGATTGGGCCGGGCCGGTTGCCGGCGCCAGCGAACTCCAGCGCGATTTTGGAATTGCGCGCTCCACGCTCAATCGCTGGCAGCATGCCGGCGAGGTGATCGCACTGTTGAAGGGAACGAGAAAGCACGTCTATCCGATCGAACAATTCATCGACGGGCGTCCCGCAAGGGGCATAGCAACGGTCGCCGCTCTCGTGTCCAATCAGCGGGTGGTATAGCTGTGGCTTTGCCAGCCGAATCCCATGTTGGGCGGGCGCAGGCCCATCGACCTCCTGAAACAGGATCGCGCTGACGAGGTCATCGACGCGGCTCAGACCTATTTCGCCGTGCAATGAGACTCGACAAAACTATCCGTCAGCGCCTCGCCGTCCGGGCTGATGTCACCGACTATGTCAGGATCATCGCGCGCCCATGCCGGAACGCCGCTCGGCATGGGTTCGGCAAGTCGCGGTTTCGAGCCCCAAGGACAAGTTCCGGCTGCTCTACCTCGCTCAGGACCCCATGACCGCGGTCGCGGAAACGATTGTTCGCGACCGCTTTCAAGATAGGGCCGAGCGAGTGATATTCCAGGAGGAGTTCGACCGCTATTCGATCGCCGCCGTCCGAAACCCAGGCCCGCTTTTTCTACTCGACCTGCGCTACGAAGGCGCAAACCTGCTCGGTGTCTCGACGGATGCCGTTCGGGCACGGGCGCAGGCGAGCGGACGCCGGCTCAGCCAAGTCATCTACGATCGCACCGATTTCGACGGCATTCTCTACATGTCGTTTATGACCGCGCCACCGCCGGCCTCGAGGCGGATAGCCCCGTAGTGGATTTGCCCCGCCTGTCGGCGCTCGGCCTCATCCTCGATGCGCTGCAGGTCACCGTCATATCAAGGGAATAATCCCGGTCGTCGAGAAGACGTTCCGCAGTCGGCGGATGCGACACAGAGCGAGTCAGCTGTCATATCCACATCCTGCGCTCGCTATCCCAATCGAAGGTGCGGACTCGGCCAAGGCGATGGCGACCAAGGCTGAGGAAGAGGCCGATGCCTCCGCTGCCCTCGTCCTATACGTCAATCGGTGTCGGTCCGTTGACCATTATCACGTTGATCGGCGCCGCTGTTTTTGCCGCCCGCGTGATCGCAAAACCGATCGGCGAGATCACCGCAAGCATGAGCGGTCTAGCAGAAGGCAATCTCGATGCCGACATCCCATTCGCCAACCGGCGTGACGAAATCGGCCGGATAGCCCGCGCGGTCTAAGCTTCAAGCAGAACGACGCCGCCGCGCGAAGGTCATTGAAATGCAGAGGAACGTCGATGTGATCATCACGGCAGCGGTCGCCGGCGACTTCACGCGTCGCGCCGCCGCGGAATACGGCTACGAGGATCTCAATTAGTTCGCATTGGGCGTTAATGAACCCGCCGCCCCCGAACCTGGCATTCACCGGCTTACGGTCTTTGGGCGCCGGTCGTGGCAACATAGAGGGAATAGAGTGAGCGCGTTGCGGCTATGAACAGACGGTTGCGTCCGGGGCCGCCGAAGGTCAGGTTGGCGACGGTCTGAGGGACGCGGATCTTGCCGATCAGCTTGCCTGCCGGATCGAAGCAGTGCACGCCATCACCGGCACTGGACCAAAGGTTCCCCTGCACGTCAGTCCGGATTCCGTCCGGGATGCCGTTGTCGATGAGGCAGAAGACGCGGCCGTTCGCAAGGCTGCTGCCGTCGACTACATCGAACGCGCGGATGTGGCGTGGCAGGCTTTCGTCGTGGCTTGCTGACGAATCCGCGACGTAGAGGATCGTCTCGTCAGGGGAGAAAGCAAGGCCGTTCGGCTGGATGAAATCCGTGATGACGGCGGTTAGCTGGCCGGTCGCCGGGTCGAGCCGGTAGACGTTGCGCGTCGCCTGCTCGGGCTCAGCCTGATAGCCTTCATAATTCGACATGATGCCGTAGGTCGGATCGGTGAACCAGATCGTGCCGTCCGATTTCACCACAACGTCGTTCGGCGAATTGAGCCGCGCGCCCTCGAAACGGTCGGCGAGCACGGTGATCGAGCCGTCGATCTCGGTGCGCGTCACGCGGCGCCCACCATGTTCGCAGGAGACGAGCCGGCCCTGGCGGTCGCGCGTGTGGCCGTTGGTGAAGTTGGATGGCTGCCGGTAGATGGAGACGCCGCCCTCGGGCGTCCATCGCAGCATGCGCTGGTTTGGAATGTCGCTCCACAGAAGCTGGTTCGCATCGTTGAACCAGACAGGACCCTCTGCCCAGCGGCAGCCTGAATAGAGTTCGTCGAGACCGGCGCTGGTGACGATCAACTGCCGGAAGCGCGGGTCGTGGATTTCGTAGATGCTGGCCTCGGCCATGGTGGTCTTCCTGATTATCGCATGCCGGCCCGGCGACCGCCGGCGAGCATGATCACGCTGATGATGATGAGGCCGGTCATGATGAGGCGGATGCCCGCGCCGAGCCCATAGGTGTTGAGCATGGAGACGACCAGGAACATGAAGAGCGACGCGCCCCAGATGCCCGGCACGTTGGAATCGCCGCCGGCAACCGCTGTGCCGCCGATCACAACGACGGCGATCGAGGTCAGCAGATATTCCGAGCCCATATTGAGTGCTGCGCCGCCGGAGAAGCAGGCGAGCAGATAGCCCGCGACGGATGCGAGCACGGCGCAGAAGAGGTAGGTGACGAAGCGCGTGCCGTCGACCGGAATGCCGGCCATGCGTGAGGCGGGCATGCTCTGGCCGATCGCCGAGATCCAGCGCCCGTAGATCGTCTTCTCGAGCAGGAACCAAGCGAGTAGCGAGATGAGGAACGCGACGATCGCCACGTTCGGTACGCCAAGCGTGTTCGTGGTGGTGAATTCGGCAAGCACGCTGGGCGGCTTGATGCGCAAGCCACGGTTCGTCCAGATCGCCGCGGACTGCACGATGAAGCTCATGGAAAGCGTGGCGATGATCGGCGGAATGCGCAGCGCCTTGATGAGCGCATAGTTGCCGAGGCCGACGACGAGGCCGATGAGGATGGCGACAAGAAGCCCAGGCAGGATCAAGCCGTTTTCGACATTCATCAGTTTCAGCGCCACCGTACCGGCAAGTGTCATGGTGGCGGGAACCGACAGATCGATATTGCCGGGACCGAGCGTGATGACGAACATCTGGCCGATGCCGACGATCGCCGAGAAGGCGGCGAAGGTGAGTGCCGCCTGCGACAGGCCTAGCGTACTGGCGCCAAGGGTCACCATGATTGTCAGGAACCAGACGATGAAGGCGGCAAGCCATGACCAGATCCAGGGTTTGCCGAAAAGGCTGAGGAAGGGCGTCATCGGCGGCGTTTCTCCCGTTTTTCCAGCCGGTTCAGCATGAGGCGAAGTGCGAGCACGATGATCAGGATCGCGCCCTGGGCTCCGATCTGCCAATCGGGCGAGATGCGCAGGAAGGAGAGGAACGAGCCGGCGAGCGTCAGCGTCAGCGCGCCGATAACGGCGCCGACAGGGGAGACGCGGCCGCCGATGAACTCGCCGCCGCCGAGGATCACGCCGGCGATCGACAGCAGCGTATAACGCAGCGCGATATTGGCATCGGCCGAGGTGGTGAGGCCGACGAGGGCGATGCCGGCCAGCACCGCGAAGAAGCCGGCAAGCCCATAGGCGATGGCCCGCGCCCCGACAATCGACCAACCGGCCCGCTCGACCGAGCGCTGGTTGCCGCCGATGCCGCGGATCAGCACGCCGAGCGAAGACCGCATGACCAGAAGATGGGCGACGGCGGCTATGATGATGCTGGCGACGATCGCCATCGGCGCCAGCGGCGGCTTGACGGTCATCAGAGAGCGCACCCAATCCGGCGCCTGCCCGCCGGGCGCCGGCAGCAGCAATACGGCAAGTCCACCCCAGACGAAGCTCATGCCGAGCGTGACGACAATGGACGGCAGGTCGCGCAGGTAGATGATGACGCCGAGGGCCGCATAGGCCGCGATCGCTCCCGCAAGGATCAGGATGCCGGTCGCCGGGTCGTCGCGCAGAAAGGTCGCGCTCACACAGGCGACGAAGCTGACGAAGGTGCCCATCGACAGATCGAGATCGTTCACCGTCATCACAAGCATCTGGGCGATCGTCGCAAGCGCGATCGGCACAGCGAGATTGAACAGCAGGTTGAGGCCGACATAGCTCATGGCGCGCGGCTGCAGCCAGAATACGGCGGCGAGCAGCAGTGTCAGCGAAAGGGCGGGAATGGCAAGACGCAAGGCGTCGGATGACAGCCGGACCATCATGCGGCGACCCCCTCGAAGGATGCGGCGATGATGTTCGTCTCGTTGACGGCGTCGCCGGCAAGTTCGGCAGTGATGCGGCCTTCGCGAAAGACGTAGACGCGGTCGCAGAGACGCACTTCGTCCATTTCAGTCGAATACCAGATGAAGGTGCGGCCGCGCGAAGCTTCGTCGCGGATGATGGCGTAGACCTCCTGCTTGGTTCCGACATCGACGCCACGCATCGGATCATCCATGAGGACGACCGGCGCGCGCGTAGCAAGGGCGCGGGCAAAGAGCACCTTCTGCTGATTGCCGCCGGAAAGCGACAAAATGCGGTTGGCCATGTCGGGCGTACGGATTTCGATCCGCCGCCTCCAGTCGGCGCCCTTGGCCTCCTCTTTATCAGCGGCAATGAGGCCACGCCGCGACAGGTCACTGAGCGAGGCGACGGAAAAGTTGCGCAGGATGCTCCAGAGTTCGAAGATGCCGTTGAGGCGTCGGTCGCCGGCGACGAAGGTGACAAGCGGATCGCGCTCGGGCAGCCAGTTGCCGGACTTGGCGGCGTGCAGGGCAAGCAGAAGCTCGGTCTGACCGTGGCCGGCAAGACCTGCCAATCCGATGATCTCGCCCTTGCGGGCCGAAAAGGGACGGCCCGCCGTCTGATGGGAGAGAACGAGCGGAGCGGCGGATTGCTGGCGCGCCGGGCGCTGCCCCGTCTCCTCCTTCGCAACGCTGCCCATGGCCTCTACCAGACCATGATGGTCGAAGCCGTGGGCGGGGCGTTCGGCAACGACGCGGCCGTCCTTCATGACAACGATGCGGTCGGAGGTTTCGAGGACCTCGTGGAGGATATGCGAGATAAAAATGACGGAGCCACCGGCCGCGACGAAGCGGCGGACATGGTCGAGCATCTGGCGGGCGAGGCTCGCGTCGAGCGAGGAGGTCGGTTCATCGAGGATCACCAGCCGCGGCGGGGTGCCGGCGTCGGAAAAGGCCATCGCGATCTCGACCATCTGTCGCTCGGCGATCGAAAGGTCTCCCACTGCCCGACCGCTGTCGATGCCGTGGCCGGGGAAGACCGCATCGAGGCTCTTTTCGATGATTTCTGCGGCGCGCCTGCGCCAGCCGAAGCCGCCTAGATCGCGGTGCATGATGCGCGTGTTCTCGACGATGGAGAGGTTGGGGCAGAGCGAAAGCTCCTGGAAAACGCAGCGCACGCCGCGGGCTCGTGCCGCGTTGATGCCGTAACGCTCCAGCCGCTCGCCATCACTCGACACACTTCCCTCATGGGGGGTGAGGCCGCCATTGATGACGCTGACGATGGTGGACTTGCCGGCTCCATTGTGCCCGACCAGCCCGACGCACTCGCCTGACATGACGCGGAGCGTGACGCCGTCAAGCGCCCTGACCGCGCCGAAACTCACCTTGGCGCCATCGACGGCGATCACCGCCTTCAAAACCTCATCCATGCTGCCCGCCACATCTGCTCGGAAGGACTGCCGCGCGGCCATTTTCGGCGCGCGCGGCAATCGCCGGGAGAGTTACTTTGCCGACTCGATGACCTTGATCGCGTCTGCCTGCGTGTATTCCACATTGGCGACGCCGCCGGCCTGGGTATTGGCGAGGTTCGTTTCGAGATTGTCCTGGTCGATGCGCAGGAACGGCACGACGAGATCCTTCTTGACCTGCTTGCCGTCGAGGATCTGCTGGGCGACCCAGAAGGCGAGGGTGGAGACGCCGGGCGCGATGGACACCGACATCGTCTCGTAGCCCTTGGCGTCCTTCTGTTCCTTCCACCACTTCAGCTCGTCTTCGCGGTTGCCCATGATGATGATCGGCATCTTCCGGTCGGTCGCGGCGATCGCTTGTGCGGCCCCATAACCGTCGCCGCCCTGCGTCACAACGCCGACGATGTCAGGCAGGCTCGGCAGGATGCCGGCGACGGCCTTCTGCGCCACGTCCTGGGCCCAGTCTCCGTGAACGGAGCCGACAATCTTGAACTGCGGGAACTGATTGACGCCTTCGTGGATGCCCGCCGAGATCTCGTCATCGACGAAGACGCCGGCAAGGCCGCGGATCTCGAGCAGATTGCCGCCCTGTGGGAGTTTCTTCGACAGATATTCCACCTCGCTGCGGCCCATTTCCTTGAAATTGACAGCGATGCGCCAGGCGCAAGGTTCGGTCACGATGCCGTCGAAGGAAACGACGGTGATGCCTGCGTCGCAGGCTTCCTTGACCGCGCCGTTCAGCGCCGTCGGCGAGGCGGCGTTCAGCACGATCGCGTCATAGCCCTGCAGGATCATGTTTTGGATCTGCGCCGCCTGTTCCGTCGCCTGGTTCTCGGCAGTGGTGAAAGGATCGGCCGCGGCAACGACGCCTGATTTTACGGCTTCGCCCGCCACCTTGCTCCAGCTCGTCAGCATCGCCTGGCGCCAGGAGTTCCCGGCATAATTGTTGGAAAGAGCGATCTTCTTGGCCGACGTGTCGGCAAAGGCGGATACGGGCATGGCGGCGCAAGCAATAGCGGCCGATGCCAGAAGCATCTTACGGATTGTCATGTCTTCCTCCCTGATGATCGCGCCGGTCGGCGGATCGCTTCACTCCTGCCGGCCAAACCAGACCCGAGTGAAAATTGTTCTTGCACTGAGCTTCCTCCTCTCAGTAAGGGCAGGATGCGGGAGATCGGCCTGCCTGTACAGGGGCAAGGCGGCAACTCGTTTGCGGGTTTTGCGCAACAAGCTGCGGGTTTACGCAAGACGGCGGCCCATTTGCGGGCGCTTACTGGGAAACGATCACGCCGGGTTGAGGAGCCCGTCGTGACGGGGGAGGAACTGACAATGCTGCATCTCGCACCGGCAGCCCTGTTCGACCACTATCTCGGCATTTCCCGGCTGCTCGCGGGTCAGCTCGACTTCCGCTCAGCGATCCGGTCGGTTGCTGCCGAGGTCGCCCACATCATCCCCCACGACCATCTCGACGTCTGCGTGCTCGAAGGCGGCAACTATCACACGGCCTATGAGACGGGCATCGAGACTGCCTGGGGCGAGATCGCCGGCGCGCCTGTCGTCAACAGCCCCATCCGTTCGCTGCTGCGAGGTGAGGTCGATTTTCTGCTCACGGACGATGCCATGACAGACCCGCGTTTCCATTTCGAGGGCGCGTTCAAGCGGCCGATCGTCGAACAATCGCTGAGGAGCCGGTTGCATGTGCCGATGAAGGTGCAGGGCACGATCATCGCGGCCCTTTCCTGTTCGTCTCACAGGGCGGGCGTCTATACGATGGAGGACGTCGAACGCGCCCGCATCATCGCCGATCTGCTGACGCCCTATTTCTTTGCGCTGCAGGCGGCCGAGCAGGCGCAACGCTCGGCGATCGTGGAGGCGGAGGCACGCGCCCGCGAGGAGGGGCTGCGTCAGGGCGCGCTGAAGCTGACCGAAGCCCTGGAGCAGGAACGCCAGCGAATCGGCATGGACCTTCACGACCAGACGCTTGCCGACCTGACGCGGCTTGCCCGGCGAATCGACCGGCTGTCGCGCAACGGCGAGGTGACGCCCGAGGCGCTCGAACCCGTTTCGCGATCGCTGCAGCATTGCATGCAGGATCTGCGGCAGATCATCGAGCAGGCAAAACCCTCCGTGCTCCAGCTCTTCGGCCTCGCTCAGGCGATCGAGCATCATCTCGACCGATCGACCCGCGACACCGGGTCGGGCATCGAATGGGGACTCGTCGACGAGACGAATGGGGCGCTCGAAAGGCTGGAGCCGACCGTCAGCGTCGCCTTGTTTCGCATAGCGCAGGAGGCGATCAACAATGCCGTGCGCCATGCCGCCCCGCTGGCGATCATGGTGCGGCTCGAAGCCGACGACGAACAGCTGGCGATCGAAATCTCCGACGACGGAACCGGGCTTGCCAAGACGCGGGGACGGATCGGCGGCGGCATCGACAATATGAAGACCCGCGCGCGGCTGATCTCGGCGCGCTTCACGACCGGCCCCGGCCATAATAATCGCGGGACCGCGGTGCGCGTCGTGCTGCCGCTGGCGCCGAGCGGCCCGGCGGGCGAGCCGGACTGAGGAGAAAGAAAAGATGAAGGTTCTGATCGTCGAGGACGACCCGCTGCACCGGTCCTACCTGCATGAGGCTGTTAACGCCGCCCTGCCGGAATGCGACACGGTGATCGAGGCGGAGAACGGAACCATCGGTGAGAAGCTCGCCCGCGACCACAAGTCGGCGCATATCGTCATGGACCTGCAGATGGCGAGCCGCAACGGCATCGAGGCGGCGCGCACGATCTGGAAGGAGCGGCCGGAAACCCGCATCCTGTTCTGGTCGAATTATTCGGATGAGGCTTATGTGCGCGGCGTCTCGCGCATCGTGCCGGATGGCGCCGCCTATGGCTATGTGCTGAAATCCGCCTCTGACGAGCGATTGAAGCTTGCGTTGCGCTCGATCTTCATCGAGAGCCAGTGTGTCATCGACCGCGAGGTGCGTGGTCTGCAGCAGAAGAGCCTCGGCCAGACCAACGGCTTCACCGATTCCGAATACGAGATCCTCGTTGACATAGCCCTCGGTCTGACTGACCGGGCCATCGCCAAACGCCGGAGCCTGTCGCTGCGCAGCGTGCAAAACCGCCTGCAGCAGCTCTACGACAAGCTCGACGTCTATCAGACGGCTGGCGACGACCACGAGGACGGCCGCTTCAATCTCCGCGCCCGCGCCGTCACGATTGCTTTCCTGCGTAAACTTCTGAATTACAGCGCTCTCGAACGCGCTGAGGCGGAGCTGCAGGAATGGCTTGATGGAAAGTAATCTCCCGAAGGATCGGCGACATAGGCGAGCTTTTCTTTTGGGCGCAGCCGTTTCAAGGCTGCCGCTTGACGCTCGATACACTCGACATCAAAATCGCGGTTTCGAAGGTGAGCCGGCTGTACCGCTTTCACATCGTCGCTCGCCTCAAAAGGTTTGGCCACGGGGATTGACCAGCCGCCGACCGACACCGCTGGTCGCAAGCTTGCGAGGCAACGCAGTGAATAAATTGTTCTCAGCAGCCGGTTCTTCTCGCGACAGCCCATCCAAGCGCTGGAAGTTCCCGTTGCTGAGCAACCGCCGCCCGTTACGTCGGCCAGCGGTGTTGCTACTCGCCCTGCTTGTCGCAACGATTGCGGTTTCTTACCTTGACATCCGCCAATCCGAATCTCCGACCGAGGACTTGGAAAAGGGAGCGCTCAACAAGGCTGCCCCTTCGCCACGCCCAACCGTCCACTCTGATCCGGCTGCTTCTTTTCTTCGTCCGACGATATCCATATCGCGGCATCTGATGGAGGTCCCAAAGCTCGACCTGGCAAGCCAGTTTCTGCGGATGTGGCTGGTCTCGGGCGCCAATATTTGCAGCTCTCTTCGAGAGGCCGGCATAGAGGTGAGCGAATGGAAAGCCGCATCGATGCGCAATCGCGATTATGAATGTTATTTTCAGCGCATCTACGAACGGGACGAAGTGAGGCCGCTGAGCTCAACCTTCCTCAGGATTCGTGGAGATGAGACGGGTAATATTGTTGAGATCCGCGCCAAGATCGTCGGACCGAAGATTGATGCTGAGGGACTTCTCGCCCCTGAAGTGCTGCGCATTTTCGAGATCATTGTGAAGCAGGCATGCTGGCGAGATTTTGAAGATGCGCTTGCGTCGATCCGAAGACTTCGCGATGTCGAGGCCGAACGATTTGGCTCTTATCTCAGCTTCACGCGGGAAGCCGGCAGCGAAAACAGATTTAGTTTTGCTCTAGGCCTCAAGGCAGCTCCAGGTTCGCAGGCAAGAACCAGGGCGTATTTTTCGGCAGACCGCTGGCTGGCCACGACGGATCCGCGCATCCCGCGGACATCATCCGCATCGATCGCAATGGCGCGTTCAGATCAGCCGATGGCACTCAATGGCGGAGCAAGTGCCGGCTCCGATTCAAAACCGAGCCGGAACTGCGGCTGAGCGTCAAAGCCCCCAGCGTTGTGAGTAGGGAAAGTGTACCCGCCTCGGATATGGCGCGACAGCGGATCAGCGCGACAGGCTGGCTGCCGGTCGAAAAGCGTCGGCTCGGGCGGCGCAATTCTCGACGACGAAATCCACGAAAGCGCGGACTTTGGGCGAAAGCTGGCGATTGGACGGCCAGACCAGCGAGAGCGAGCCGAAGGGCACCATGAAGGAGGTGAGGACGGGGATCAGGCTTCCCGCTCGCATATGCGATGCCGCGACATAGACGGGCAGGTGGGCAAGGCCAAGACCATCCTGCGCTGCCCGCAGCCCCGCGTCCGTATTGTTGAACGTCAGGCTTCTGGGCAGAAGCAGCCGCTCGTACGGCGTCTTGAAGGCCCATGACGCGATACGGCCGCTGGATGGGTATTTGAAATGAATACAGGCATGCCCGCAGAGATCGGCAGGTGTCTCCGGTTGTCCATGGCGCTCGAAATAGTCGGGGCTGCCGCACACGACGAAATGCTGATCGCCAAGGTGGCGGGCGATCAGCCGCGTATCGGCAAGCTCGCCGCTCCGCACCACGACATCCAGACCCTCTTGAACCAGGTCTATGACCCTGTCTTCGAAATCCACATCCAGTTCGATTTCCGGGAAGCACTCGGCAAAGGCCGGCAGCATCGGCATCAGCAGATGGTGTCCGACGATGTGCGGAACGCTGACGCGCAGGCGGCCTCTTGGGCGTTCCCGGCTATGCAGGACGCTTGCCTCTGCATCCTGCATGTCGTCGATGATGCGCTTGTAGCGCTCGTAAAGGACCGCCCCTGCGTCGGTCAGGCTGATGCTGCGCGTCGTCCGGTTGAAGAGCCGCACACCGAGCCGGCTTTCAAGACGCGCCACGGCCTTGCCGATCGCCGACGGCGAAACGCCGGCAACGCGCGCGGCTGCGACATAACTCTGCTGTTCGGCTGCATGAACGAAGGCGAAGAGGTTCGCGAGACTATCCACGGCAAGATCCGATTAGAGACATTTTGTCCTTTATGTAAGGCCGCCCGTGGCAGTTGATCAATATTGCGTAACAAATATCCTTTGTTCGTCAGCGGGAACGGATAGGCCTGCCAAGATAAAGGGAGTGGATGGCATGCGTGACTACGCGAGAGAGTTGCCGGAGCACACGGGCATATATATTGGCGAGAACGACCTTTTCCTGGAAATCTTTCGCGGGAACGATCGCTCGGATGAGGCCGATCGACCGCCTCTGCTCTTTGTCCATGGCGCCTTCACCGGCAGCTGGATGTGGAGCAAGTACATTCCCCACTTCATGGCGGCGGGGTGGGATTCTCACTGCATCAATCTGCGAGGTCACTACAAAAGCAGGTCGGTGGATTTCACGAAGGTGGAATTCGAGAACTATCTTGAAGATATTCGTGAGGCGATTTCCGCAATCGCTGGGGAATGTGCTGTTCCTCCTGTTGTGATCGGTTTCAGCATGGGCGGAATCCTCAGCCAGAAGCTGGCGGAAAGCGTTGGCATTGCCGGGCTGGTATTGATCGATTCCAGCATCTCCAGGCAGGTGCATGACGAGGTGCCCTACCAGGATCTTGCGCCTGAGATACCTGGCGTCGTTATTCCCGCGCCGGCGCGTGACGAGCAGTCCAGCCCTGACGAGACGCCCGACGATATCGCCTTCCAGCGGAAGTACCTGTCGATGGAATCCGCCAGAGCCTTCGGTGTCTTTTCCTTCCATTTCGGAGCCGAGGGGATTTCCATCGACGGCAGCAAGATCACCTGCCCCAGCCTGGTCATCTCAGCTGTCAACGACGCAGCCGCCGACCGGCGAGGGCAGGCGATGGCACGGCACATCGGCGGCGAGTATCTCGGTCTCCGGGGCATGACGCATACGGGTTTGCTGGTCGGCCAAAGGTACCACGAAGCCGTCAGCCGCATCATGATTTGGCTCACGCGCTTCGATGAAAAGAGAGTTCATCCCTCCGGCGCGAGGCTCGCCAGCAGGCGGTCGACATAGGCTTCCAGACCGCCGACCATATCGAAGCGCTCGGGGTCGCGCAGCCAGAGCATTTGCAGGCCATCCATCACGGCGATCAGTTCGGCCGCGATCACCTTGCTGTCGATCCTCTTGTCGATCGAGCCATCGGCGATCGCCCGCTCGAAAGTCGCGGCGATGTCCTTCTGCATCTCCGCAGTGCGAGCGAGAAACCACGCCTTGGCGGGGTGATCCTTCATCAGGCTTTCGGCATTCAGAATCGCGAAGGCTCTGACGACCTCGATCATTTCGGCATTGCGGCGGAAGATCTCGACCATGCCCTTGAGCAGGCCGCTGATATCGGAGCGATAGTGCCCGATGAAATCGGCGCTATCGAGATCGCGCTTGGCGAGGATCGCGAGCAGCAGATCGACCTTGGTGGGGAAATGGTGCAGCAGGCCGGGCAGCGACAGGCCGACGTCCCGGGCGATATCTCCGATCGCGGCATTCTGATAGCCGTCTTCGGCAAAGCGCCGCATCGCCGCGGCCAGGATTTCCGCGCGGCGCTCCTCTCCTTTGGGGGATCGACGCCGTCTTTTCTCGTCCTGTCCCGTCTTCCGTTCTGCCATTATTTCTCCCGTCGGCCTCTTTTAACGGCGATGCGCCGATCCGCAATGCTCCGGCCGATATATCCTCTTCTTCTTACATCAGCTCCGTCAGCTTGACATATTAAAAATACCGAGTAATCGGTAGGTTTAACAGACGGTGCTCGCAGTCTTTGAACGGGAGGTTTGCATGATCGATTCCATTCTCGACGAGATGACGCTCGAAGAACAGGTCTCCTTGCTGTCGGGCGCCGATTTCTGGACGACCGTGCCCGTCGAGCGGCTTGGCGTGCCGAAGATCAAGGTGACGGACGGACCGAACGGCGCTCGCGGCGCGGGCTCGCTGGTCGCCGGCGTCAAGGCGACCTGCTTTCCTGTCGCCATTGCGCTCGGCGCCAGCTGGAATCCCGATCTCGTCAGGCAGATGGGTGTTGCCCTTGCGCGCCAGGCAAAGAGCAAGGGAGCGGCCGTGCTGCTCGCGCCGACAGTGAATATTCATCGCTCCGGCCTCAACGGCCGCAATTTCGAATGTTACTCCGAAGATCCGATGCTGACATCAGAACTCGCGGTCGCCTATATAGAGGGCGTGCAGAGCGAGGGGATCGCGGCGACCATAAAACACTTCGCCGGCAATGAATCCGAGATCGAGCGGCAGACCATGTCGTCCGATATCGACGAGCGGACGCTGCGCGAAATTTATCTCCCGCCCTTCGAGCAGGCGGTGCGCCGCGCCGGCGTCATGGCGGTCATGTCCTCCTATAACCGCCTCAACGGCACCTATACGAGCGAGCATCAATGGTTGCTGACCAAGGTGCTGCGCGAGGAATGGGGCTTCGACGGCATCGTCATGTCCGACTGGTTCGGCTCGCATTCCACGGCCGAGACGATCAATGCCGGCCTCGATCTCGAAATGCCGGGCCCGGCGCGCGACCGCGGCGAGAAACTGGTCGCGGCCGTGCGCGAAGGCAAGGTGGAAGCCGCCACCGTGCGGGCGGCGGCGCGGCGCATGCTGCTGCTGCTCGAGCGCGTCGGCGCATTCGAGAACAAGCCCGATCTCACCGAACGGGCGGTCGACCTGCCGGAAGACCGGGCGCTGATCCGGCGCCTCGGTGCCGAAGGCGCGGTGCTCCTCAAGAATGACGGCATCCTGCCGCTTGCCAAGACCTCGCTCGATCGGATCGCCGTCATCGGACCGAATGCGGCGAGCGCCCGCGTCATGGGTGGGGGCAGCGCGCAGATCGCCGCGCATTATACGGTGAGCCCGCTCGAAGGCATTCGCGCCGCTCTTTCCAATGCCAACAGCATCAGCCACGCCGTCGGCTCCCGCCATAACCGCCTGATCGACGTGTTCAAGGGAAAGATCACCGTCGAATATTTCAAGGGGCGCGGCTGCAAGGGCACTCCGCTTCACGTCGAGACCGTCGACAAGGGCGAATTCTTCTGGTTCGAACTGCCGTCGGGCGAACTCGACCCCGCCGATTTCTCCGCCCGGATGGTGATGCAATATGCGCCTGAGGAGAGCGGCCAACATGTCTTCGGCATGACCAATGCCGGACTGGCGCGGCTCTTCGTCGACGGCCGGTTGATCGTCGACGGCCATGATGGCTGGGTGCGCGGCGAGAATTATTTCGGCACCGCCAACGACGAACAGCGCGGCGCGGTGACGCTCGAAGCGGGCAGGCCTTACGAAGTTGCCGTCGAATATGAGCCATCCACGGCGAACGAGGAGGGCATCAACCTCATCGCCGTCCGCTTGGGCGTCGAAAAGCCGCTCGGCGCGGCCGACATCGAAGTCGCCGTCGAAACGGCCCGCAATGCCGATGTCGCGCTGCTCTTCGTCGGTCGCGACGGCGAGTGGGACACGGAAGGGCTGGATCTGCCCGACATGCGGCTACCGGGGCGGCAGGAGGAACTGATCGAGAAGGTCGCCGCCGCCAACGCCAACACCGTCGTTGTGCTGCAGACCGGCGGTCCGATCGAGATGCCCTGGCTCGGCAAGGTCCGTGCCGTGCTGCAGATGTGGTATCCCGGACAGGAACTCGGCAATGCCGTTGCCGACGTGTTGTTCGGCGAAGCCGAGCCGGGCGGCCGCCTGCCGCAGACCTTCCCGAAGGCGCTTGCCGACAATTCCGCCATCACAGGCGATCCTGCCGTTTATCCCGGCAAGAATGGGCATGTGCACTATGCCGAAGGCGTCTTCGTCGGCTATCGCCATCACGATATCAGCGCCGTCGAACCTCTCTTCCCCTTCGGCTTCGGCCTTAGCTATAGCCGCTTCCGTTGGGGCGAACCGCGACTCTCCGCAGGAGAAATGGATCCTGAAGGCATAACCGTCAGCATTGACGTCACCAACACAGGCGACCGGCCAGGCTCGGAACTGGTCCAGCTCTATGTACGCTCGCCGTTAGCCAAAGTGGAACGGCCGGACAAGGAACTGCGCGCCTTCGCAAAGCTCTCGCTGCAACCCGGCGAAACAGGCACAGCCGTTATGAAGGTTCTGCCGCGCGATCTGGCCTATTTTGATATCGAGGCCGGCGCCTTCCGGGCCGAACCGGGTGGTTATCACCTGGTCCTGGCGGCGAATGCCGCCGATACAAGATTCGTGCTCCACCTGCCGTCACCGGCCAGCTACGTGCTGCCGCCGACCTCATGATTCCGATGTCGAACGGCCAGGCGCCATTGGTTGAGCTGAATGAAAACAGTGCGCAAGAGGCGATCCGGACTGCCGGATCAAGCAGCCTGAAATTTTTTAGATTCTCCTCTTGAATGGAAAATCATGCGGAACCAGATCATCGTCGTCGGCAGCGCAAAAGCGGGCCGATGATCAGAGGGGAGACGCAGGTTTCCGACGCGTCTCCAACCCATGTTGCTTTACGGAGGATATGGCTATGAGAAACGAACTTGATTTCGCCCCCCTTTACCGGTCCAGCATCGGATTCGACCGTGTCTTCAATCTCCTGAACAATGCGCAGCGCCTGCAGGCGATCGAGACCTGGCCGCCCTATGACATCGTCAAGACGGGCGAAGACGACTATCGCATTCAGATGGCGGTGGCCGGCTTCGCCGAAGGTGACCTCGACATCACCCAGGAGCGGAACGTCCTTCTGGTGAAGGGGCAAAAGCCCGATGGGAAAGAAGGCGAATATCTGCATCGCGGCATCGCCGGGCGCGCATTTGAACGCCGCTTCGAGCTCGCCGATCACGTCAGGGTCGAGAACGCCTCGCTGACGAACGGTATTCTCTCGATTGCGCTGAAGCGTGAAGTGCCCGAAGCCATGAAGCCGCGCAAGATCGCCATCGGAGACGGCTCCTTTCAGCAGGCGCCTCTTCAGATCGAAGCCGAGCGTCAGGTGGCTTAAGGAGAGCCTCTCCATGAAGTCCCGAATTAAGCCGTTTATCGTGGAGATCAGGAAACGTCGCGGAAGCAGCGCGAAAGATGCGGCAAAGCCTCTGTTTTTGAAGTCGTTAGGCAAGCTTCGCAATGCGCACGCCGTTTCTGAAGCGCGATCCTGAACAGGGTTCCGCGTCGACTGGGGCCGGCGCCATGTGGCCGGCCCTTGTGCACGAATGATGCGGACCGAGTTTGCTCTTCCTCGAATTCTCACCCGCGACGAGATCGTTGCGTTTCGCGCCCGCTCCCTAAGGTCCGTCTCTGCAGTGATTTGTGACGACCTCATCGCTTTCGATTGGTCATGTCATGACTTTTCAGGTCATCTTTGCCGCCGTTGCGCTAGCGATGTGAGGGCTTGACGTGTTGGTGCTCCTGGCGATCACGGATCGAACTGGGACGAGCGACATTCTTCAAACTGGCACGAATGGCCCCGCCCCTAACCCGCCCGGCGCTTTTCGATCGCAGTTCACATTGTCCATAGAAGTGATAGCGGGGCGGCTTGTAGCTTTTCTCCGAACGGGGTCACTCGGTCGTGGTCGTGTAAGACGAGCCCTCGCACGAAACGATCGCCGACCGCCTCTTGTAACTGGCGCAGCCCGCGAAAATCGTCAGACTTCACCGTTGCCGACGCCTTTACTTCAATCCCAACAACCCGGTCGCGCCGATCCTCGACGATGACATCGACTTCATCTTGGTCTCTCGTCCGGTAGTGGGAGAAGGAAAAGCGCCGGTCTGACCAAGACGCCAGTTCTCGGCAAATTTAAAGTCTAAGCCCGGCTAATTTTAATCTACTCCACGGCTAGCTTAAAGCGCTGACGGTCTTAGTCTAATCGCACGACCGTCAAATTACAGTCGTTCCGGCGCGGATGAAGATCGAAATACGCCGGTGTTCAATGAGAACTTCCAGGTCTATGGCGTGGCAAGGTCTGGCGGCAGGCGGCAAGCTGGACCGCCCATGCAGATTTCGTCCTCGATGCCTCGAACTAGACGCTTCATGATCGACGGCCCGTCCATCGCGGCCTCATCCACCATCCCGACGGGGGCGTGCAATACATGTACTAAGCAACCTTTGTTCGGCGCGTCCCGGAAAGTTCATCTGCGATCAAACCGCATCCGGCTGGGTGCGCAGATTGGTGACGACGCGCCGGTTCTGCACCTTGCAGGAGCGCTCCGTGCAGTCGCGGACTTCGCGGTCGTTGCCGTAGCCCTTGGCCCACATGCGCTTGGGGTCTACGCCCTTCGAGGCGAGATAGGCCATCGCCGCATCGGCGCGCTTCTGCGACAGCGTCTGCATATTGGAGGCGGAGCCGGAATCGTCGGCAAATCCCTGCAGCTTGAGCAGCCACGTTGGGTTCCTGTTGAGCCAGGCGGCCTGGTTGTCCAAGGTTGCCATGGCGACGGTATCGAGCGCGGCGGAGTCCTGCTTGAAGTAGATCCGTCGGCCGACATTGAGAATGAAATCCTCCTCGCTACCAGCCGCAACGTTCTCGAAACCGGGGGCGGGGTCGTTGGTCTGGCCGGTCATCGGCACCGCGGCCGGTTCTTCCAGGGAGGCGACTTCGGTGGTGGAGCAGGCGGCGAGCGCCAAGAGCATGGCTGCGCCGGCAAGGCGCTTGGTGTATCCGATCATAGCAGACATAGGGGTGATATTCCTCATTCGACCGGAGTTGTTTCGCTAACCTGAGTGGCGCCCTCAGCCTGGTCGGCAATATGCGGCAGAACCTGTACGGCCGTGCCAATGGGGCAGCGCTGGTACAGATCGATGGCGTCTTCGTTGAACATGCGGATACAGCCGCTGGAGGCGTCCTTGCCGATGCTCCATGGCTCCAGCGTGCCGTGGAACCGATAGCCGGTGTCGACGCCGTCGCGATGCAGATACATGGCGCGAGGGCCAAGCGGGTTCTTCGGTGAGCCACCCGAGACGAATTCCGGCAGTTCGGGATGGCGCTTGCGCATCTCCGGCGGCGGCGTCCAGCGCGGCCAGAGCGATTTGGCGTCGATGGTGGCGCGGCCAAACCATTTGAAACCTTCGCGACCGACCCCGACGCCATAGCGGATGGCGGTCTTGTTCTCCATGATCAGGTAGAGAAAATGGTGCCTTGTATCGACGACAACGGTGCCGATAGGCTCACTGCTGAAATATTTGACCACCTGGCGATGCCAGCGCTTGTCGATTTTGGCGAAATTGGTGCTGCGGAATGTCACGCCGTTGTCGACGGCTGTGCCGTCGAAATAAGAAGCTGCCGCTGCGGCTGCCGGTTTGCTGACGGCGCCGGTCCCAAGCAACGCCAATCCACCGAGCATAATACTCCTGCGCGTCCACACCATCAGCTAAATCCCCCCTGAAAGCCAACAAGCGAAGTGGCAGTAAACCAGATTTTTTATTTGCCTCAATAGAAAACTCCTCTCCCTATCAAGATCGATAGAGAATCTAGGGTCGCCTGATGCTGTATTGCTCCGGTCGTTACTCCGGGCGGGAGAATGTTATGCCGACTGCGTACGGGTCCGCAAAGGACAGGAGGCGCGGCCGGAGCCTGCATCGCAGGTGTTCCGTGCCAGCGTTCCAGTGTCGATGCTGCGTGCAACCTCTTCGCGAATGGCCGTGATAGGCAGATCATCGAATAAAAGGTGACTAAAATAATCATCTTATGTTGACAAGCTCCACTTCGCTCCATAGGTTCCGCCCGCATCCGTGACGTAGGGATCAAGCAATGGCGCGTGTTTTTTTGAATGTTTCTAATAATGTATCGCGAATTTACAGAGACAGCCTTTGTGCGACGACCGCGATAGTCCTGATCGGCATTGCAGCATCGCCGGCTGCTGCCCAGAGCGCCTCCGCAGGTGACACCGCGACGACACTGGAGCCGATCGTCATTCAAGGTGCAGCCTCTGATAGCAAGACCGACCGGACGTCGGTCACCGCCAAGAACAGCGCGGGCGCGACCAAGATCAACACGCCGCTTGTCGAGACGCCGCGTTCGATCTCGGTGACGACGGAGAAGGAAATCGAGCAGCGCGGCGCCCAGTCGGTCATCGAGGCGGTGCGTTATACGGCCGGCGTGACCACCGGGCCGAACGGCTTCGATCCGCGTTTCGACCAGATCTACATTCGCGGCTACAATGCCACGACAGTCGGCGATTATCGTGACGGATTGCGCCAGCCCTATATCAATTACGGCATGTTCCGCACCGATCCCTATCAGCTGCAGCGCGTCGAGGTGATCAAGGGGCCGGTATCCGTTCTCTACGGCTCGGGATCGCCGGGCGGCCTCGTCAACAAGATCTCGAAGCTTCCGACCGAAGAGCCGATCCGTGAAGTCGGCATTACCTACGGCACCAAAGACCGGGTGCAGGGGATGTTCGATTTCGGCGGGCCGATCAGCGAAGACAGGGACGATTTCCTCTATCGTATCGTCGGCCTCGCCCGCCGCGGCGACACCAATTTCGATATTGCCGACGACCGCTATTTCCTGGCGCCGTCGTTTACCTGGAAGCCTGACGAGGGCACGACCTTCACGCTCTACGGCCTGGCGCAGTCTGACGAAACCGACGCCAATGTCGGCGCGATCACCACTGTGGACGGCAGGATTCTGGATCTGAGGGCGAGCGATCCCGACTATGACCACCAGAAAATCAAGCAGCAGCAGGTCGGCTACCAGTTCGAGCATGAATTCGACAACGGCCTGACCTTCCGGCAGAACCTGCGCTATTCGCATCTCGATCTGGAGGCCCGTTACCTCGGCGTTACCAGCTGGACGGGGACCGTCGCGCATCGCGGCACGAATGCGATCCGCGACGAAATGAACGTCTTTCAGGTCGACAATCAGCTCGAGGCGAAGTTCGATACAGGTTCGCTTGCGCATACAATGCTGTTTGGGCTCGACTACACCAATCTCAAGTCGAGCTTTGGCTATGGCTTCGGAGCCGCCGATCCGGCATTCGACTTCGATATCGCCAATCCGACTTATGGAGTCTCGGGCACCACGCCGGACTATAATTTCTTGGCTTCCGATGCCGACATGCGGCAGCTTGGCATATACGTCATGGACCAGATCGAGGTCGGAAACTGGCGCTTTAACCTCGGCGGCCGACAGACCTGGGTGAACCAGACGCGAGATTCGACCTTGCCCTCGGTCAGTTCGGAGGATGTCGACAAGAACGCCTTCTCGGTACAGGCAGGCGCGCTTTACCTCTTCGACAACGGCATCGCGCCGTTCGTTTCCTACGCGACCTCCTTCGATCCGGTCACCAACCGATCGGCAACCAACACGATTCTTCCGCCGACGAAGGGCGAGCAATACGAGGTCGGCGTTAAGTACCAGCCTCCCGGCTCCGATATCCTGCTCTCGGCCGTCGCCTATCACATCGTCGAGCAGAATAAGCCGAGGCTCGCCGACCCGCTGACCTTCGCCTATGACTCTCAGGGCGAGGTGACCGGAAAGGGTATCGAGCTTGAAGCCCGCGCGGCGATCGCCGACGGTCTCGATATCATTGCTGCCTACACCTACAACGACTCCGAAGTGACCGGGGGCAACAACGTCGGAAACACTCCGGCCATCACCCCGACCCATGTTGCGAGCCTGTGGGCGAACTACACTTTCCAGGAAAGCAATCCGTTCAACGGTCTGTCGGTTGGCGCCGGCGTGCGCTACATAAGTGAGACCTGGACGGATGTCGCCAATACCTCGAAGAATCCAGCAACTTTCTACGTCGATGCATCCGCCTCCTATGATTTTGGCGCAGTCGACAAGAAATACGAGGGCCTGACGGCTGCCTTCGCCATCCGCAACATCGCCGACGAGCGCGAAACGGTTTGCGAAGAGGGCTTCTGCTATCTCGGCCAGGGCCGCAACATGACCGGCACCCTGAAGTATCGGTGGTAGGCATGGCTGTGGAGATGAACGGGCCCTCAGAGCGTCCTTCGATCGCTGATCATTCCGTCGCCCACCAGGCCGTCGATCTTGACGGCCTGGTGGGCGACGGCCCGTTCGCCTATTGCCGCGGCAAACTGCTCGGTACTCCCTCGCAGGCGGGCTTGGTCGTTCCCTGCCGGGATCTCGGCGATCGCGACGTCTTTGACGGGATCATCGCCCGATATGCCCAGAAGTTTCCGGGCAGCGATCGCCGCGCGATCGTCTCCATGTGGACGCTCTATTATTTCAGCATGCTGACGATCGCGCCGAGCGTCCATATGTTCGTGAACCGCATCGCCCTGCCGATGGAAATCCACGGTCTGTCGCTGGTCTGCAATGAGCAGACGGGCGAGCCGGAAGCATTCGTAATGTCCGGCAGTCCCGCGATTGCCGTCGATCCGGCTGCCGAGCTTCACCGGCTGATGCTCGGCCATGCCGACCCCGTCATTTCGGCGATTGCCGCCAATTCCGGCGTGGCGCCGAAGCTTCTCTGGAACAATGCGGCGGCCTACCTCTCCTGGATCCTGAAAGAGATCGCTCACCGCCACGAGCCCGCCCTCGTCGAAGGCGGTCTGGCGCTGCTGAATGATGCTGAGTGGCCGGGCGGCGGGCGCAATCCGATGTTCGGCATGATCCGCATGGCGCGCCAGCAATGCGGGTTGGAATTCGCCCGCCGCAAGGTCTGCTGCCTGCGTTATAACCTGCCTGGCGTCGGCGGCTGCGGCGAAGCCTGCCCGCTGCCGGACGGACGGCATTGAGGCCGATTAGAATTATGCGGCGGCGTTTGACATGGTCTTTGCCTGCTCGGCATATCGTGACGGCGGCAATCCGACAAAGCGCGTGAATGCCGTGCTGAACGCGCTTGCGGAGCCATAGCCGACGCGCTCGGCGATCTCCTGAATTCCGATATCGCGTTGCCTCAGCAGATTTTTGGCGAGCGCCATGCGCCATGATATCAGATACTCCATTGGCGCCAGACCCACAGTGCGGCGGAAGCGGTTGAAAAACGCCGAC
The DNA here is from genome assembly GCF_014193135.1 of Rhizobium sp. BK049. Lineage (NCBI taxonomy): Bacteria > Pseudomonadati > Pseudomonadota > Alphaproteobacteria > Hyphomicrobiales > Rhizobiaceae > Rhizobium > Rhizobium sp. BK049. Next base: position 365,253 of record NZ_JACHYV010000001.1, on the reverse strand, counting down.
CGCGACAGGGCCGCCTCTCGGGCAAGCTGCTCCACCGTCCATTCCCTGGCCGGATTTTCGTGCAGCCGACGGATGGCCAGGTCAAGACGTGTATCGCTCAGACCCCGCAGGATTCCGAGCGGCGCTTTCTCCCCGGCATTCGAGCGCAGCGCCTCGACAAGCAAGACTTCCAATAGCCGCGCCAGGATCATATTCTTTCCCGGCCGCTCGGTGCGGGCTTCGTCCGTGACGAGCTGTACGATCGCCGCCAGTCTGCTGTCGCCGCGGATATGAATGATCCGCGGCAGCAGGGAAACCAACAACGCCGCATCAGGCGATCCGAAAGCGAAGTGGCCGACAAGCAGGCGTGCATTCGGAGTCCCTTCGGGATCGCCATGACGGGTCTCTTCAGGAAGCATCGTGACGGTGAGGGGATCGATGCCGGGCGATAATCCGTCGCCCAGGCTCGACATCGTGAAGGCATGGACGGCCGGGATCAGGACGAAGTCGCCTTCGCGCAATGTGATTTGCTCGTCCTCCGCGCTCAACCGCGAAGAACCTTCCAGCACGACGCAGTAGAAGGGCTGTCCGGTCTCCTGGCGCTCAACGCGCCACATCCCTGCGCCGCTGACGAGCTTTGAATGGCGCGCCGCTGGCTGCAGTAGCGTGACCATATCAGCCAAAGGATCGCTCATCGATACTCCTGATAATGAAACAAGGACCGCGCATGATATTCAGTTTCGATATCCCCGTCTACATCTGTAGCTGTCAGAATGGATAGGAGACAGACATGAAGACCGTTCTCGTTACAGGATGCTCGTCGGGGTTCGGGCTGGAAATTGCCAGATTCTTTCTCGCGCAGGGCTGGAAGGTGATCGCCACCATGCGAACGCCGAGCCAAGACCTGCTGCCGCCTTCAGACCAACTCAAGATCGTTGCTCTGGATGTCACGAGACCTGAAAGCATCCGCGCTGCGGTTGACGCCGCAGGTCCTGTGGACGTGCTGGTAAACAACGCCGGCATCGGCTGGCTCAACGCGGTTGAGGGAACGCCGATGGAGATCGCGCGCGAAATTTTTGAGACGAATACGCTCGGAACGATCGCGATGACGCAAGCGCTTCTGCCGCAGATGCGGGAGCGGCAGGAAGGCGTTATTGTCAACGTTACGTCAAGCGTAACGCTCAAGCCGCTCCCGCTCCTCTCTGTCTATACGGCGAGCAAAGCCGCGGTGAACGCGTTCACCGAATCTGTCGCGCTCGAGCTCGAGCCGTTCAATGTGCGTGTGAGGATCGTGCTTCCGGGGCGCGCGCCGGAAACGCGGTTCGGCGATACGGCGAGCGCACGGATTGAACGACAGGGCGGCTTCCCGGAAGCCTATTCGTCGGTCGTCGCAGAAGTGTTCGCGTCTTGGGAGCAGCAGTCGGGAACTGCCCTGACACAGCCCGTCGACGTCGTCGAGGCGGTATGGCGTGCTGCGACCGATCCTTCCTCTCCATTGCGCATCCCTGCAGGGGCCGACGCGGAAGCATTGGCGGGATGAAGGCGGTGTCTCAAGGCCGCCGGCGCAGAACGAAAAGCAGCATCGGGGCTCCGACCAGGGCCGAAATCAATCCGGCAGGAACCTGATAGGGGAAGGCGATCATGCGGCCGGCCCAGTCGGCGATGATGAGCAGGGCCGCCCCGATCAGCGCTGCGGCGAGCAGCTGGGTCGAGGGACGGCGGAGGCCAAGGCCATGGGCAAGGTGCGGCGCCATCAGCCCGACGAAGCTCAAGGGGCCGACGACAAGCGTGGCGGCCGCCGTCATGATCGCCGAGAGCCCGAAGAGGGCACCGCGCGCCGGAGCGATCCTGAGGCCGAGTTCGCTCGCCGTCTCCGAGCCGAGCTGCAGCAGCGCAAGCCAGCGGCTTGCGAGAAAGGCCGCGATGAGACAGGCAAGCGCGATCAGCATGGCGCCTGCCGCAACGCGGTTGTCGACGAAATAGGTCGAGCCCGACATCCAGCGGATCAGCGCCAGGCCGCGCGGATCGCCGCTTGCCGCCAGCACGCCGATCACGGCATCCAGGATCGCGCCGAAGGCGATGCCGGCGAGCAGCACGCGGTTCGGGCCGAAGCCTGAACGGGCGCTCAGGAGGAAGATCAGCAGCAGCACGCCAAGCGCGCCGCCGCCGGCAAAGGCAAGCTGGACGGTGAGCTTCGGTGCGGCGAAGGCGAACATGGCGGTCGCGACGCCAAGCGTCGCCCCGGCCGAAACGCCGAGCACCTCGGGGCTCGCCATTTCGTTTCCGGTCAGCCGCTGCAGGATCAGCCCCGTCACGCCGAGCACGGTTCCGGCGCCGAAGGCGGCGGCGACCCGGGGCAGGCGGAGGGGGAGGATTTCATTCCATGAGGCGGCGGGCAGCCATGTCCACGCGCCATCTGATGCCCGGCCGAAGAAGATCGCGGCGATCGCCAATGCGACGACCGAGGCGAACAGCAGGACCAGGGAGGACCCTTTGCTGCCGATCGCGAGCCGTGGTGAGGTCATGCCGGGGAGCGTGCGTGAGGCTGTTGCAAGGCGTGGAAGCAGAGCAATCAGGATCGGTCCGCCGAGCAATGCGGTGACGGCCCCGGTCGGCACGAAATCGCCAGGAGCGAGGAGCTTGATCGCCTCATCGGTCAGAAGAAGAAGGCCGGCGCCTGCTATGGGCGACCAGATCAACTGGCTGACGACCCGGCGTGCGCCGGCCAGCCGGACGATCTGCGGGGCGACCAGCCCGATGAAGCCGATGACGCCGACGGCACTGGTGACGAGGGCGCTCAGCGCAATCGCAATCGCTATGATAAAGCCGCGCGCCCATTTGATCGGCAGACCCAGGCTCGCTGCGCCGGCATCTCCGAGCTGGCTCAGCGTCAGCGGTCTCGCGGCGAGGAAGGCGAGGCCGGCGACGAGGGCGACCTTGGGCAGCAGCGACAGCGGGATCGCCCAGCTTTGCTGCGACAGAGACCCGGCGCCCCAGATGAAGATCCCGGAGAGATATTGATCGTTCATCAGAACGAGAATGGCCGCCGCCGCGCCGCACCAGAGGCCGATGATCATGCCCGACAGGATGAGGGAAAAGGGCGAGAAGCCGTGCCGGGCGCTGATCGAGAAGATGGCGAAGGCGGCAGCAGCGCTTCCGGCAAGTGCGACCGCGTCGCGACCCCATCCCGCCAGCGACGGGAAGGCGAGCATGACGGAGACCAGCGCCAGATTGGCCCCGGCCGAGACGCCGAGCGTCGTTGGTGAAGCGAGCGGATTGCGCAGCACCTGTTGCAGGATCGTGCCCGACAGCGCAAGCGCGGCGCCGGTGATCAGGGCCGTCGCTATGCGCGGCAGAGTGGAATAGAGGAGGAGAAGGTGCTGCGCATCGTATCCGACTGATGTCTCCAGATGGGGCAACGACGGGAGCAGGTCGAGGAGAGCCAGGCCCAGGCCCGAAAACAGCAGCAGCGCCGCCAGCGCTGGCGCGCCAAAGCCGGAAGTTCGCGCTTTCATCAGGCGGCAGTCTCCAGAACATCGACCATCAGGGTCGAAAAGCGCAGCGCCTCCTGGACCATTCCAAACATCAGGACGCCGGGAACGACCGAGATGCGCTGGCGCCGGACGAAGGGGAGGCTGGCCCAAAGCGGGCTTTCTGAAAGCCGGGTCAGGACATCGGGCGGAAGCAAAGGCGACACGACGACGAGGTGCGCCTCTTCATCGAGTTCGGCGAGCTGTTCCAGTCCGATCGTCTGAAATCCCCAGTAGCTGGCCTCGCCCTTCCAGCCATTCTCAAGGCCGATGCGCCGCATGGTGCCGCCGTAAAGCCCCGGGCCGCCGTAGATGCGCGCATGCCTCTGATCGACGAAGTTGATAACGGCGACAGGAGGCGCGGACAGGCTCCTCACCCTCTCGCGCAGCCGCTCGAACGTGGCATCGGCGCGGGCGAGAAACGCCTCCGCTTGCCTCTGTCGCCCGATCATGGCGCCGAGACGCCGCGTTTCGGCGTAGGAGCGGTCAAGCGCATCGCCGTTTTCGGCATAAACACTGAAGGTCGCGACCGGCGCGATGGGGGAGAGTTTTTCATCAAGCGCCGCCAGGAAAGGCGTGCTCAGGATGAGCGATGGCCGGAGGCTGGTGAGGACTTCGAGATTGATCTCGGATGTGGTGCCGATGTCGACGACGCCTTGCGGCATGGTTGGCTCGACAACCCATTCCGACCAGTTCCTGAGCGAGGCGATCGCTCGCGGCACGCTGCCGAGCGCCAGCATCGTCGATGCCAATCCGTAATCGAGCGACACGACGCCGTTATCACCGGCGCGGGCCATGACGGGTGCGCTCGTCATGGCCAGCGCGCTCAGAAGAAAGTCCCGTCGTCTCAAAGCGCGGCCTCGCTCGGCTGTTTTCCGGCGAGCGGCTTGATCATGAACAGGCACGGATGGTCCTCGTGCCAGAGTTTGGCAAACACCTCCGCCCTGACGAAGCCGTTCCGGTCGTAGAAGCGGCGTGTCGCCTCGAATTGCGGCTCGTCGCGGCCGCGCGGCGCAAGCGTCTTGACAGTCAGCAGCCGGGCGCCCGATTTCTGGGCGAAGCCTTCGGCAGCGTCGAGGAGATGTCGCCCTGCGCCCTGGCCGTGATATTCCGGCCGCGTCGCGATCAGCGCAATTTCGACGGCATCAGGCAGGTGCGGCTTCAAGGCCATCAGCGCGGTGACGACATCCGCTTCGATATAGCCGAACACCGGCAACTTCTCGATCGCCTGGGCGCTCGCTTCGATGACCTCGGACTCCGAAAACCAGTCGGGCAAGGCACTCATGATCGATCGGCAGAGTTCCGCCTTGCCGGTCAGGATCTCAACTGTTCGTCCCATTGTTTTCTCGCCTTCAGCCCGGTGGATTTAAACTTGACTCTTGTTATCACCTTAAAATAGACACTGCAATCACATCGTGCACATCCGCTTTGAAAAAGGAGCGCCAAGGCCGAACCGACCAGCAAGACAGAGCCTGATTTTCCATTCGTAAAAAGGTACAGGACAATGCGAGCATCGCATCGTGATGTGAACGGGAATGCGGTTGTCAACGCAATGATCGAAAACAAGGATAAGCTCCTGAAGACGATCGAAAGCGTCATCAAATCAAGGTCATACTCCGAGGACATATTTCAGGACGGAGTCATCAAAGCTTATGGGGTCAATGTCGACGGTATTCGCTGCCCCATCGGCTATGCCTTCCGGATGGTCTATAATCTTGCACTGGATGAGAGCCGCCGCCAGCGCCATCAGACGAACAACCACAGGTCGATAGATCAAATCCGGGAGATCACGGCTCCCGTCCCAACGGTGCTTGACCAGCTCGTTGCCGCAGAGACCCTGCGTGACGTGCTGGCTTCGCTCGAGACGCTGCCGAAGCGCACCAACGACGCCTTCATCCGCCACCGCCTGAACGGCGTGCCGCAGAAGGACATCGCGGCCGAACTCGGCGTCTCCAGGACCCTTGTTAATTTCATGATCAAGGCGGCGGAGCAGCATTGCCATTCGGCGATCACCGACTCCCCTCGTGCCGATCACGAACATCGGCAGGATCCTAGCGCCGCGCGGCGTGCAGCGCCTGCTGCAGGTCGCTCCAAAGCAGTTCCGGTTCTTCCAGTCCAACGGCGAAGCGAACCGTCTGCTCGCTCACGCCGAACCGGATGAAGGTGGTCATCCGGTCGGGAATCTGCAGCGCCACCTTGGCGGGGACCACAAGCGTTTCCGGCCCTCCCCAGCTGACGCCGAGGCGGATCTCGTGCAGCGCATTGACGAAACGCGCGACATCTATGTCGGGCGTGAGGTCGAAAGCGAAGAGCCCGGCATAACCCGACAGCGTCGCCCGGCCGGGATGGTCTTGAAAGGCCGGGTGGCGAACGCGGGCGATGTCGGGATGCTGTTTCAGCCGGTCGGCGAGCAGAAGTCCGCTGCGCTCATGCTCCTTCAGCCGGACGCGCAGCGTGCGCATGCCGCGCAGCAGGAGCCAGGCCTCGAAGGGCGAGAGCTTGGCGCCGATATAGGGGTAGGAGGTCGAGTTGATCCTGGCGATCGCCTCTTTCGTGCCGACGACGACGCCGGCGACCGTATCGCTGTGGCCGCCGAGATATTTCGAGGCGGCGTGAATGACGATATCGACGCCGTGCAGGATCGGCTTCTGGAAGAGCGGCGTCGCCCAGGAATTGTCGATGACGGTTGTGACACCCGCCTCCTGTGCCATGGCCGACAGCGCCACGATGTCCTGAAGCTCGAAGACGAAGGAGGAGGGGTTTTCGAGATAGAGCAGCCTTGCGCCCGGCAGCGCCTTGCGCACCTCGTCATGGTCGGAAGGATCGATGAAATCCACCGTGACGCCGAGCCTGCCGAGCAGCTTCACCAGCAGACGGTAGACATCGTTATAGAGGTGGCGGACGGCGACGACCCGGTCGCCCGCTTCCACGAGACTGAGAATGGTCGCGGTGATGGCGGCCGTTCCGCTCGAAAAGGCGCGCCCATCCTCCGCGCCTTCGAGGCGGGCGACCAAGAGCTCGAATTCACGGACAGTCGGATTGTCGCCGCGCGAATAGATGAAGTTGCGCGCCCGGCCGGCGAAGACATCCTCCATCGCCTCGTAACTGTCATAGGTGAAGAGCGAGGTCTGGAAGATCGGCGGCGACACGGCGTTGAAGGCCGAGGGATCGACGGGCGTGAAGAGATCGTCGGCCGCTTGGTCGCCAAGGTCGCGTGGGCTGAAGGACAGGTTCATGATGATCCTCTCAGGGGCAAAAGCTGGGATAGGGACGGAGTGCGGTCAGATCACCGGCCGAGCTCTGCCGGAGCGCGCTGAGTGATCTCGCCAGGCAGAAGCATGACAGCAGGCCGGTGAGCGACGAGGCCAGAAACATGGCTGCGAGCAGGCCTGAAAAACCGAAGAAGGGCGGCAGGAAAGCAAGCAACGGAAAGAGAAGATATCCATATTGCGCCAAGCCTACGGCAAGGGCGGCTTTCGGCCTGCCCTGTGCTTGGAAGAGGATCAGCACGGTCTGCCGGAGGCCGAACAGCAGGAAGGGGAGATGGGTTGCGACGATCGCCTGGCCTGCGATCGATATCACGGATGCATTGTCGGTGAAGAACGAGGCAAGGTGCCCGGAGAAGATGATCGCCGTCAACCCGTAGGCGCCGCCGACCGCGCTCGTGACGGCGGTTAGCATGCGGGTTGCCGAGAGCACCCGTGATATATCCCCGCGGCCCCAGGCGAAGCTCAGGATGGACTGCGCGCCCAGCGAAATGCCGATGACGGGGAGTGCGCCGACCGCAAGCAGCCGCAGGGCGATGCCGACTCCGGCAATGCCGTCCTCTCCATGATAGGTGCCGGCGACAGACAGCATCGCGGCGATTGCGCCAGCGGTTGCGAGGCTCGTCAGTGTCGTCGGCGCGCCCACGGCAAGGACCGGCCTCAGATGCCTGACATCGCCGAGCCGCCAGCAGAACGTCAGCCGGATCGTGCCGAGCCGTCTCGCATGATAGGCGCCGTAGATCGAGAGCGCCACGAGCTGGGAGAGGATTGTCGCGATCGCCACGCCCTGCAGCCCGAGGCCGAAGCCGAAGATCATGATCGGGTCGAGAATGATGTTCAGCGCAAAGCAGGCGACCAGCGTCCACATGCTGAAGCGGGCATTGCCCTCGGCGATCGCCAGGAAATCGAGAATGATCTGCGCCATCGTCAGCGGGATCGAGACCACGATGATGAGGAGGTAATGCTGCGCAAGCGGCTCGATGGCTGGCGTGGCGCCGAACAGCAGGAAAGATGGAAATGCGACGATTGCGGCCGCACTGGCCGCGCCGAAGGCGACGCCGGCGGCCAGGCTGACCGAGGCCAGCGTGCTCGCGCTCGACCGGTTGCCGGCGCCGAGTGCCCGCCCGACCTCGGTTGCCACGCCGACGCCGATGCCTTCGCCGAAGGCTGCGACGAGCATCAGGATCGGCAGCACGATCATGATCGCGGCGATCTGATCCTCCCCGATCGTGCCGACGAAGACCATGTTGATCGTGTGATGGGCGGCATTGATCGACAGGCCAAACATGGCGGGCAGCCCGAGCCGCAGCAGCAGCCTGAACAGGTGCGGGCTGGCAAGATCTTCCGGCGCAAGCCGTCGTTTCCGCATGCTGCCGCTCATCTCGCTCATGTCGTTCATGATGCGGGCACCCAGAGATGATCGCCGAAGAAGCGCTCGCGAGTCAGCATGACGAGAAGCGCGCGCTTGTGCGGAAAATCGAAATGCTTGATCTTGGCAAAGCCCGAGCGGTCGAGATTGCGGATCTGCTGCTCGTGGCTGGCGCGCGGTTCGCCGACGATGCATCTCGTGCGGGGATCGTCGAGGAAGATGAAATGCATCAGCGAGGGAAGCCACGCGCTGATCCATTTCTTGCCGCGATAATCGGGCTCGCCGATCGCGACATGCCATCCGCGATCGTAATCGTCGGCATCGTAGTAGGGACCGAGCCGGTTTTCCTTGGCCCAGTAGACCTCGAAATAGCCGAAGGGAATGTCGGCGAAACTGCCGATCAGTGGCAGGACATGCGGATCGGCGATCCTCTCCTCCAGGATCTCCCGGTGCTTGTCGATCGAGCCCGCATCCTCCCAGATCGTGTTGACCTGCTCGTCGTTCATCCAACGGTTAAAGGCCGCAAGATCGGTCTCGGGATCGGCCACCCTGAAGCTGATGTCCCGCTCCAGCCACGGGATGAAGCGCTGGTAGACCGTGCCTTTCGGCTTTGCCGGCCGGCGCGGATGATAGCGCCCCGCGGTCATCTGCTGCACCGGCGGCAGCGGATAGGACATCTGCGGCAGCCACAGCGAGGGCCATTGCCAGAGGATCGCGGAATCGAGCCGTCCATCGGTGCCTGAGATGTGCCGGGGAAGGCTGGCCTGATGGCCTTCGAAAGCGACCGATTTGATCGACCGAGCTTGCGCCGTCACCGCTTCGGCGGCTGCCATGAGAAGCTCGGCCGATTGCACGGGATTTCCCTCGTAGAAGGTCAGCGAGGCGATGCCGGCTTCGACTTCGAGGGCGACTTCGTGATTCCCGTGCACGGTGTGGAGATGGACGATATTGGGGGCGAGCCTGACATAGCTGCGCGCCTGTAGAGCCCGCCTTTGCTTGGCGGCGTCGAAATCCATGATGTTCTCCTTGATCGGCAGGGCTTTTGATGCGGCGAGCATGAAGCCCGCTCCTGCGGCGATTTGATAGAATGACGATCCATCCTTGTGCGGATTTAGGGGTAAACGAAGAAAAAAATTCTCAGCAATTTTTCTAAACTCCGGCAGTGGGGATCCGTCATTTGCGCATGACGTCAATCTCTGCAGGAGCTTCGAATGGACAATCTTGAGCCCCGCGACGATCTCTGGATCGTCGTCCACGACACCGAGCATCACTACTCGGTCTGGCCGCAGGACAAGCGGATTCCAGTGACCTGGCAGCCGGCGGGTTTTGCAGGTTCGCGCCAGGAATGCCTCGCCCATATCCGCGACATCTGGGCCGACCCGCGTCCGCTTTCCCTGCGCTCGGCCATGGCAGCCGATGCGCGTCTCTGAAAACGTCCGGATGGCAAGATGAACAAGCAGATTACCAATTTCGCCGATGCCCGCCCGACCGACGCTGTGGATGCCGTCTTCGAGAGTTTTCCGCTGACGATCGCGCAGAAGCGCATCTGGTCGCTGGAGCAGATCGGCAATTACACGGTCTTTCCCGATCAGGTCATCGGGCTGCGCTTGGGCGCCACGACCGGCGTCGAGACGATCGCCGGCGCCTGCCGCGCGCTCCTGGCTGAGAACCCGTCGCTTGCCACTCGTTTCCGCCGGCTGGCGGGCGGGCGCATCGAGCAATATCGCGGCGCATCGAACGCCGTGCCGATCGAAATCCTCGGCAAGGAAGGAGCGGCTCTTTCCGAGGCTGAGGCATTGGCCGCGCGGAAAGCCTTTCGCGACAGACGCTTCGATCTGCTGGACGGGCCGGGCGCGCGCATCCAGATCATCCAGCTTGCCGATGCGCAGTCGCTGCTGACGATCGTGCTGCATCCGATCATCTCGGACGACCGGGAAAAATCCGTTCTTGCCGCCTCGCTGGCGCGCATTCTCGACGGCGCGCCGGCCGGCGACGTGCAGCCGGCGGAAATCTCGGCCGGGACGCGGGAGGAGGAATGGCTGGAGACGGATGAAGCGCGCGAAGCGCTTGCCTATTGGCGCGACACGATCGGTCTCGACTACGCGGCCTCGACCTTTCCCAGCCGCTTCAACAGCGGCGGGCTTGCCGGCGTGGCGCGTGCTGAGCATCGGTTTGCGATCGAGCCCAACCTCTGGGCCAAGCTCGAACGGCATGCACAGAGCAAGAGCTACCAGATCGAGCGCGTACTTCACGCCGCCTTCTGCGCGCTGCTGGCGCGCTACAGCGGCAACTATGCTTTGCTGACCGGGCTGCTGATCGCCCGCCCCCGCACCGAGCATTTCGCCAGCCGCGGCCGCGCCGAACAGGTTCTTCCCCTCGTGCTTTCCCTGACCTCCCGGCACTCTCTCGATGATGTCGTTGAGGCACTCTCGTCGGTGACGCAGGAGGGGCTTGCCCGCCTCGTGCCGCTGGAGCGCATCACGCAGGAATTGGTGGTCGACGAAGCGGCCGCACAGGAAGCCGTGGTCAAGGCGCTGTTCGAATTCCGGGAACCCTATCCGGTGCCGAGAGATGCTGCGAATCTGGAACCGTCAGGCGCACGTGCCGACAGCGAACTTTCCCTCGTGATCGAGGCGCGTCTGGAAGGCGGCGCATTTGGGCTGATCGATTACGCCCAGGATCTCTACGACGGCGCGCTGATCGCCCGTGTCGCCAAGCATTTCCGCCTGGTGCTCGAACAGATCGTCGCGCAGCCGAATCTCCGGATTAGGGATATCGAACTCGTCGGCAGCGACGAGCTCGAATGGTTGTCGGCGCCCTACGAGGATGATGTCGTCAATGATGACCGGCCGGTCCACGAGCTGATATCGGCCCATTCGCGCCGGACGCCAGAGAAGACCGCGATCGTCTATGGCGACGAGGAGTGGAGCCATGGCTGGTTGGAGGCGAGCACCAACCGCCTCGGGCATCGGCTGCGGCAGCTCGGCGTTCGCGCCGAGGTGACGGTCGCGATCTTCATCAAGCGTTCGCCGGAGGCGATCGTTGGCATTCTTGCCACGCTGAAGGCGGGCGGCGCTTATATCCCGGTCGAGCCCGACCATCCGCCGGTGCGCAACCATCACATCCTGCGAGACGGCGGCGTGAAGATCGTCCTCACCCATAGCTGGCTGCGCCATCGCCTGCCGGAGGAGCTCGATGCGATTATCCTCGAACTCGACAAGCTCGACCTCGACGGCGAGCCGGATACGCCGCTCCATGTTCCCACGCACAAGGATCAGCTCGCCTATGTCATGTATACCTCGGGTTCGACGGGATTGCCGAAGGGTGTGGCGGTCGAGCACGGTCCACTAACGCACCATCTGCAGAATACCTCGCGCGTCTATGGCATGAGCTCGGAGTCCCGCGAGCTGCCCTTCCTGCCCTTCAGTTCGGATGGCGGCCATGAGCGGTGGATGAACCCGCTGATGGAGGGCGGCAGCATCATTCTGCCGGATCAGCCGCTCTGGACGCCGGAAGAGACCCTGACGGCGATGCGCAAGCATGGCGCCAACAATGCCAGCATTCCGACAACCTATCTGCAGCAGCTGGCGGAATGGGCCGACATTACCGACGGCGCGCCGCCGATGCGGCTCTATTCCTTCGGCGGCGAGGGGCTGGCGCAATCGACCTTCGACCTCTTGTCGCGGGCGCTGACATCGGAATGGCTGATCAACGGATACGGACCGACGGAAACCATCATGACTCCGATGGTCTGGAAGGTGAGGGCCGGGACCAAGTTCCAGGGCGTCTATGCGCCGCTCGGCCGCGCTGTAGGTCTGAGGCGCGTCTATGTGCTCGATCCCGACCTCAACCTGTGCCCGATCGGCGTGACCGGCGAGCTCTATATCGGCGGCGAGGGCATCGCCCGCGGCTATCTCGGCAAGCCGGATACGACGGCCGACCGCTTCATTCCCGACCCCTTCTCCAAGGAAGGCGGCCGGCTCTATCGCTCCGGCGACCTGACGCGCTGGCGCGAGGACGGAACCGTCGAGTTCGTCGGCCGTGTCGATCATCAGGTGAAGCTGCGCGGTTATCGCATCGAACTCGGCGAGATCGAAGCAGCACTCCTCCAGCAGCCCGGCGTCGGCGAAGCCCTGGTCGTGCTGCGCGATGACGATGCCGGCGAAAAAGCACTGGTTGCCTATGTCGTGCCGAAGAAGGACGAGAGGCTTGACGTCGGGACGGTCCGCGCCGGCCTCGAACGCAGCCTGCCGTCCTACATGGTGCCGGCGGCCGTGGTTGAACTCGAAAAGATGCCGACCAATCCGAACAGCAAGCTCGACCGCTTCGCGCTGCCCGCGCCCCAGCCGGTCAAGCGCGCCATCATCGAGCCGGCGACCACGCTTGAGGAAGAGGTGCTGGATGTATGGCGCCAGGTTCTCAAGCTGGAAGCGATCAGTGTCGAGGATAATTTCTTCGCGATCGGCGGCAATTCGCTGGGCGCGATCCGCATCCTCACGCAGCTGCGGCAGCGACGGCCGAAAATCCCGCTCACCGTTGCAGATATCTTCAACAACCCAACCATCCGCGCCTTTGCCGGCGTCATGGAGCAGGGCGAGGAGCGCGATCTCTCCGAGGTGATCGTACTACGCGCCTCCGGCACGAAGCCGCGGCTCTATTGCTTCCCGGGGCTTCTCGTCAGCACCCGCGAATATGTGAAACTCGTCGATTATCTCGGCGCCGACCAGCCGGCGACTGGCTTCATTTGCCACTCGCTGTCCGAGAAGAAGGAAGTCGGCGCGCCCGTTGAAGAGATCATCGAGAGCTATGTCGATTACATCAGAACGCATAGTAAAGGTGCGCCCTGCTACTTTCTCGGCTGGTCCTGGGGCGGGCTTCTGGCCTATGAGGCTGCCCGCACTCTCGCCAACGAGGTCGACGTCCGGATGATGGCGATGGTCGATGTCTGCGATCTTGGATCGGAATTCGCGATCGGCGCCAAGCCGCGCTTCCGGCCGGACGAGCGCGACGCGCTTCACCGGGACGTGCAGGCATGGCTGCAAAAGACCGCGATGCGCCCGGAATGGGGCCGGCTGCTTTCGACCATGGACGTCGATACCTACGAGCAGTTCCTGCGCTTCGTCGGCGACGAGAAGGACCCGCTGCCAACCGATGGGCCTGATATCAGTAGCCGCGAACATACGTTCTGGGTGCTGATCGACAATGCTCTGATCTTCCGCAAGCATCGGCTCATTCCCCATGACGTGCCGATCTATCCCTGGGCAGCCGACGACAGCCTCAATCGCGGCCTGAACCTGATCGATTGGCGCCGCCTGTCGCCGCGGGCGCACGCGGCCGAGATCATCACCGGCACCAACCACCTGCACATGATCGGGTCACCCGCCTTCCACTCAAGGCTTGCCCTGCGTCTCAAGGAAACAGAGAAGGATAACGCATGACCGTCGCTTTTACCCGCAGGGATGCCCTGAACGAGTCGCTCGATCTTGCCGGCATCGGCATCGGTCCCTCCAACCTGAGCCTTGCCTGCCTGCTGGAATCCGTGCCCGACGTCCGCAGCCGCTTCTTCGAGCGACGCGGCGCCTTCGACTGGCATCCCGGCATGATGATGCCCGGCGTCGAGCTGCAATCGTCCTTCCTCAAGGACCTCGTCATCCCGGTCCTGCCGACCAGCCGCTGGTCCTTCATCTCCTATCTGGTCGCCCATAAGCGGCTCTACGCCTTCCTGAACGCCAATTATGAGGCCGTCCCCCGGCAGGAATTCGCGCGTTATCTCGCCTGGGTCGCCAAGGGCGTGGAAGGTCTGCGGTTCTCCGCCGAGATCCGCGACGTCGAGCACCGCGACGACCGCTTCGTCCTGCGCTTCGACAACGGCCAGGAAGAAGCGCGCAACCTGGTGATCGGCACCGGGTCTTCGCCCTTCGTGCCTGACTGGGCAAAACCCTTCTTGGGTGCGGATTGCTTCCACAATAGCGAGGCCAAATCGCGCCTCATCGATCTCGGCGCTTCCCGCATTGTCGTGGTCGGCGGCGGCCAGAGCGGCGGCGAGGTGGTGGAAGCGCTGCTTGGGGACCCTGGCTCGATGACGGAACTGACCTGGATCAGCCGGCGCCATAATTTCGAGCCGATCAACGACACGCCGTTTTCGAACCAGGTCTTCTCGCCGGAATATGTGCAGGCCTATCTGAAGCTCAGCAGCGAGCAGAAGCAGGCGGCCCTGAAGAACTCGATCCTGACGAGTGACGGCCTGTCGATTTCGACGATCCACTCGATCTACCGCCGCCTCTATGCGCTGCGTTACCTTGAGCAGAGCACGCTGAATGCATCTTTGTCGCCGAACCGCGACGTGATCCAGATGGAGCGGAACGGCAATGCCTATCGGCTCATCGTCCGCAACCATTTCGATGGCGGGATCGAGGTGCTGCATGCCGATGCGGTGGTGCTGGCAACCGGCTACAGGTTCCGTTTGCCGGATGCGCTCGGATCGCTAAGCGAAAGGATCAGCCTCGACAGAAACGGCTATCCCATCCTGAACGACGACTACACGATGCAGTGGACAGGCCCGAGGACCAACCGCCTGTTTGCGCAGAACGCCGGCCGATACTCGCACGGCATAGCCGACTCGCAGCTCAGCCTCATGGCGTGGCGTAGCGCCAAGATCGTCAACACGCTTCTCGGCCGGCAGCATTTCGATGCCGAGCCTGACAATGCTCAGCTGGTCTGGGCGACGGAGGCAGCTTCTGCCATGTCGCATCAGCTCCGGGCCGGCCATTCGGACGGCATGCTGTCATCCTGAAACGTCAGGACATGAATGCTGGGGGCGCGAAATTGTGAGTGGACGGCCAGCGCGGCGACGTGCTGGCTGCCGCTCTCGATCAGGCGGTGATGCCATTGCCGGTCCGGTGCGCCGCTCTGAACCATGACAGGGATGCCGTCCTGCCAGGAAAAGGCGACGCTGCGGGGATCTTCACGCAAGCCTACCCCGAGTGCCTTGAGATGGCTCTCCTTGAGCGCCCAAAGGGCAACGGCTACACGCGATCGTTCGCCCGGAGGCAGTTGATCGAGCCACTGCCGTTCGTCCAGGCTGCAATAGCTCTCCAACGCCGCCGCTTCGATTTCGGCGTCGGCGCGTTCGCAGTCGATCCCGACGCGCTCGCATTCTGAAGTGACGGCGACGGCCACCAGCCCGTCGGCATTGGAAAGGCTGAACTGCAGCCCGTCGCGACCCTCGGCCCTCAGCCTGCCGTACGCATCCGCCTGCAACAGCAGCTTGTCAGGCTGCGTCTCGGTATGCGCGCTCAGCACTTGCCGCAGCAGACAGCGGCCGGCGATGAACGAGGTCCGGTCGCGCTCGAAGCGATAGGTCGCGGCGCGCTCCCGCTCATTCGGTGAAAGCCACTGCATCCAGCGCTTCTCGCCGCTGTCGTTCTTCGGATATTTCCAGAGCACGACATCGATGGCGGCCGGTTGATTTTCTGATTGCTGCATCAGGCCAGTATGCGTAACGCGGCCCGATTGGCAATCTCCGCGGGATTTACTCCGCGGCTTCGATGAAGCGGTGGCGTTCGTAAAGGAATTTGAGCACGGCCTCGCGGCATTTGAGATATGTCCGGTCGGAGGCGAGCTCGATGCGGTTACGGGGGCGTGGCATGGTGACGTCGAGCACTTCGCCGATGCGAGCCGCCGGGCCGTTGGTCATCATCACGATGCGGTCGGAGAGCAGCACCGCTTCATCGACATCATGGGTGATCATCACCATCGTGTTGCCGAGCCGGCTATGGATCTCCATCACCGCATCCTGAAGATGGGCGCGGGTCAATGCGTCGAGTGCCCCGAACGGCTCGTCGAGCAGCAGGATCTTCGGCTCCATTGAAAGCGCGCGGGCAATGCCGACGCGCTGCTTCATGCCGCCGGATATCTCCGCGGGCCGCTTGTCCCTGGCATGGGCCATCTGCACGAGGTCGAGATTGGCCATCACCCAGTCATGTCGCTCGGCCTTGGTCTTCGTTCGGCTGAAGACCTTGGAGACGGCGAGATTCACGTTCTCATAGACCGTCAGCCAGGGTAGGAGCGAATGGTTCTGAAAAACGACGGCGCGTTCCGGGCCCGGCTCGTTGACCTCTTGATTTTCCAGAAGCACGGCGCCTGCCGAAACCGGAGTCAAGCCGGCAATGAGATTGAGCAGGGTGGACTTGCCGCAACCGGAATGGCCGATGATCGAGACGAATTCGCCCTGAGAAATCGTCAGGTTGATGTCCTTCAGGACTTCGGCGCGCACGCCGCCGCGATCGAAATGCTTGTCGATATGATCGAGCTTGAGATAGGCGTTCATCGGTATGGTCCTCAGTTGGCCATGGCGCCGCGGGTGACGAGTTTGCCGAGCGCGGCCACCAGCTTGTCGAGAGCAAAACCGACGATGCCGATATAGGCGAGCGCGACGATGATGTCGGGAAGGCGCGAGGAGTTCCACGCATCCCAGATGAAGAAGCCGATGCCGACGCCGCCGGTCAGCATTTCGGCCGCGACGATGGCGAGCCAGGAAAGGCCGACGCCGATCCTGAGGCCGGTGAAGATGTAAGGGGCCGCCGACGGCAGCATGATCTTCCAGAAGAATTCGAGCTGGTTGAGCCGCAGCACCTCGGCGACGTTGCGATAATCCTGCGGAATATTGCGGACGCCGACGGCGGTGTTGATGATGACAGGCCAGATCGAGGTGATGAAGATGACGAAGATCGCCGAAGGGCTGGAATCCTGGAATGCGGCGAGCGACAGCGGCAGCCAAGCGAGCGGCGGCACCGTGCGCAGCACCTGGAAGATCGGATCGAGGCCGCGCATGGCCCAGACCGATTGACCGATGATCGCCCCGATGATGACGCCGGTGACTGCGGCAAGGCCGAAGCCATAAGCCACGCGCTGCAGCGAGACCAGCACCCGCCAGCCGAGCCCGATATCCTGGGAGCCGTAGTTGAAGAACGGATAGGCGATGAGGTCGTAGCTATCCTGCCAGACCTGGTGCGGCGAAGGCAGAGAGGCGTCCGCCGATGAACAGAGCGCCTGCCAGAGGAGGAGGACGAGAGCCAGCACGACGGCCGGCGGAACGACATTGTGAAGTGCGGTCAGCGCCGCGCGGCGAAAATCGATCCGCGATGCTTGCTTGCCGGAGAATGACAGAACCTTCGCCGCCGGCTTTGCAGAGGCGACAATCGAGGGATTTTCTTTATTTGCCAGGGCGGACATCAGCGCGCTCCTCACGGGAATGGAAGGCCGGCGCGCCGTTCGCGCGCCGGAGGCGGGATCAGGAGACGGCCTTGATCGAAAGGCTCTCCAGGTAGGCGGAGGGATTTTCAGGATCGAAGACCTTGCCGTCGAAGAAGGTTTCCTTGCCGCGGGACGACGATGCGGGAATGTCGGCAGCAGCGATGCCGAGATCCTTGGCAGCCTCGCGCCAGATATCCTCGCGGTTCACCTGGTTGACCAGCGCCTTCACATCGGTCGTCGCCGGCAGGTTCCCCCAACGGATGTTTTCCGTCATGAACCAGGCATCGTGGCTCTTGAACGGGTAGGAGGCGCCGTCCTTCCAAAACTTCATGTAGAGATCGGTCGCCTTGACCTCGCGGCCATTGCCATAATTGATATCGCCCTTCAGGCGGCCGAGCACATCCTTGGTCGGAACGTTGAACCATTGACGCTTGCCGAGAATCTCCGCCATCTCCGCCTTGTTGTCCATGCTGTCGCACCATTGCTGCGCTTCCATGACGGCCATCAGCAGGGCCTTGGCGGCATTCGGGTTCTTTTCGATCCATTCGGCGCGGAGCCCCAGCGCCTTTTCGGGATGGCCCTTCCAGAGCTCGCCGGTGGTGGCTGCCGTGAAGCCGATGCCCTGGTTGACGAGCTGCTCGTTCCAAGGCTCGCCCACACAGAAAACGTCCATGTTGCCGACCTTCATGTTGGCCACCATCTGCGGCGGCGGCACGACGATGGTCGAAACGTCCTTGTTCGGGTCGATGCCGCCGGCGGCAAGCCAGTAGCGGATCCAGAGGTCGTGGGTGCCGCCCGGGAAGGTCATGGCGGCCTTGATCTCCTTGCCTTCGGTCTTCTTCTTTTCGAAGGCCACCTTCAGCTTCGAGGCATCGAGCTGGACGCCGGTTTCGGCATATTCCTTGGCGACGGAGATGCCCTGGCTGTCGAGATTGAGCCGGGCAAGGACTGCCATCGGCACCGGCTTGTTGTTCTGCGTCACCTTGCCGGTGTGCATGAGATAGGGGAGCGGCGAGAGGATGTGAGCGCCGTCGATACCGTTGGCTGCGCCGCCCAACACAAGATTGTCTCTCGTCGCACCCCAGGACGCCTGTTTGGCGACATCCGTTTCCGGAAGTCCATATTTTTCGAACAGGCCTTTTTCCTTGGCGATAATCAGCGGCGCGGAATCCGTGAGCGCGATGAAGCCGAGCTTGATGCCGTTCACTTCAGGGCCTGCCCCGGCCGCAAAGGCGCCGGAGGGAAAGGCGGTCTTGACGGCGCCGATGAGGGCGGCCGCTGCAGTCGTCTTGAGCATGCTCCGGCGGGTGATGCCGGTTGCCGATATCGCAGTCGTCGAAATCTTCTTCATCTGCAGGTTCCCCTCTGCTTGGTGAATTCGGACGCAAAAAAACGCCGCCGGAATGCGTCCACGGGATGAGTGCATCCCGGATGGCAATCCTTGCGACGTCGATGTCTGACGTAAGCGCTTATGTCGCGCCCATCTGCAGCGGTCGCCGTTGACCGATGCACATTGAAGGCCTGCAATCGGTGTGCCAAGTCCAAAGGGACGGCAGTAACTTCATGAGCTGAAAGGAAAAATAAGTCGGTTCCAGCATGCTTATTTCATGGGCAGTCTGAATATGTGATTAGTATTTGTGCTGTTACCTGGGCGGTGGCATTCGCAAGAGCGTTATATTTGTGCATCGCAATGGCCGTTTATGGGCTGACTGATTGCCAGCAGGGTCTTTGGCCTTCGTTCGATTAGCACTCTTTAAGATATTCAATGCGACACTCGGGCGAACGTAACAGCGAGATTGCCTTGAGCAGCAAACGATCCAGAACGAATGTCGAACTTGAAAATCTGCTTCGCCAGCTTGGCTTGGCTCTTGAGGCATCCAGGATTGGCATCTGGCAGCACAATATCTCAAAAAATCAGACGCGCTGGGACGAGCAGCTCAAGCTGATCTATGGCGTTCCGAAAGCGCCGCTTGATGTTATCTGGCTGGACAGCGTCCACCCCGATGATCTGGCGGCGACCAATGAAATATTTCTGCGGGCGATCGAAACCAGATCGGATTACGCATCGGAATTTCGCATTGTTCGACCAGACGGAGCGATCCGCTATCTGCGTTCGCGCGCTCGCTATTTCGTCGATGCGGCCGGCGACCCCTGCTTTGTCGGCGCTGAATGGGATGTGACCGACGACGTTCTGCTCAACAAGGAACTGGAGAGGAGCCGGGCGGAAGCTCGGTTCGCGGCCGATCACGATCACCTCACCGGTCTCTTGAACCGGCGTAGTTTCGATTTCGCCCTGTCCGAGCTTGCCAGGCAGGAGGGCGTCAAGGTTGCGCTTCTCCATATAGACGTGGACCATTTCAAGGAGATCAATGATCGCTTCGGGCATGCGGTCGGCGACCTCGTTCTGTGTCATGTCAGCGAGATTCTTCTGGAGGCCATTTCGGCGAATGACGTCGCAGCGCGCCTCGGCGGCGATGAGTTCGCAGTCATCGTCACTGAGGACGAACCCGACAGGACGAGGGCGGTGCTCGATCATATTCAGCGACGCCTGGAAAGCCCGCTTCCTGGTGTCGACCGGGCAGTCAGCGTGCAGTGTTCCATTGGCGTTGCCAGCGCCATGAGCGCAGATTTTGCCAAGCTGCTCTCGCAGTCGGACCTGGCTTTGTACCACGCCAAACGGAATGGCCGGAATCGCGCCGAGATTTTCACCGACGAGATGGCTTCGAGGCTGGCGAACGAAAGGCAGCTCGTCCAGGATCTGCGATCCGGATTGGCGCTCGGCCAGATCCGTCCATTTTACCAGGTGCAGGTCGACGCCAGGTCTTTCCGGGTAAACGGCGTCGAAGCTCTGGCGAGATGGCACCATCCGACGAGAGGAATTCTCGCTCCGGCGCATTTCCTGCCTCTCGCCTCTTCGAACGGATTGGTCGCAGAGCTTGACGATGTCATCCTGAGGGCCGTCCTGTTGGATATGAAATCCTCGGCCTCGCTGCTCGAGCGCATTCGGCTGTCGATCAACCTCTCCGCCGAGCGCCTCGATGATCCCGAATTGACAACGAAACTCGGCGGCTATGACATCCCGCCCGGCCGATTGAGCTTCGAGCTGATAGAGACGATATTCCTGGACAGCCTGAGCGATCGGGTGCGCCAGAACATCCAGGCCATCAAGTCCTTCGGTATCGACATCGAGATCGACGATCTCGGATCGGGGCATGCCTCCTTGCTGGGCCTGCTCGAGCTCAGACCGGACCGCGTCAAGATCGATCGCCAGCTTGTGATGCCGATCCTGCAATCCGTTCCCAGCCGCCGGCTTGTCAGTTCGCTGGTCGACATAGCGCGCGCGCTTGACATGGAGGTGATTGCGGAAGGCGTGGAAACCTTCGAGCATGCGAAAGTGCTCGCTGATCTTGGCGTCCACACTCTCCAGGGTTATGCTTTTGGACGGCCGCAGTCGTTTGCCGAACTGGCAGGGCGATTGGCGCAGGAAGCATTGGAGTTCGGGCAAGCCAACTCTATCCGGTTAGCCTGACAGAGCCTCGAAGTGATCAGTGACTCCGTTGGAGTGATCGGCCCGACACCGCAACTGCTTCAGGGAAGCAATTCGAGGATCAGTGTCGTCTACGCGTCTGGAGACGCGGGCTGCAAGACTGGAGAGCGATTCAGGCCGATGCCTGCTCACCGCTTACTTTTGGTGCGCGTCGCCAGGACGTTGCGGATCGAGAAGCTGGAGTGAATCCTGAGGACGCCTGGCAAGGCCGATAATATTTCCTTGTGGATCCGTTCGAATTCGCCGGCATTGGCGACTTCCACGCGCAGCAGATAGTCGGATCCACCCGTCATCAGGAAACATTCGCGGATTTCCGGATGACGGCGGACGGCCGCCTCGAAACGGTCGAGATAATCCTCCGTCTGCCGTTCGAGGGTGATGTTGATGATAACGGCAATCATCGCGTCCGCATTGCTCGTATCGAGAAGCGCCGTGTAGCCGCGGATCACGCCCGTCTTTTCCATGATCTTGATACGTCTGAGGCAGGCCGATGGCGAAAGGCCGATTTCGGCAGCAAGCTTGGCATTGCTCATCCTGGCGTCAAGGCGCAGCAGCCTCAGGATGTTGCGATCTGTCGTGTCGAGGGCAGGCATGCTCGATTGTTCCAAATTGTCGTAGATTATGCGCACAAAATGCAAGCTGTGCAATATTATAAGACGAAATCACCGGCAATATCGCTTATTCTTTCATATACTCCATGGAAACAAGAGGGTGAACATGGACAGCGCTATTCTGGTCTCCCATGCACGTACTGCCACGATCACGCAGGGAGCCACGGGCTTTCTGACGATCGATCTTGCGGCACTGGGCCGCAATTATCGGAAGCTCGTGTCGATGCTGGTCCCGGTGCGCGCAGGCGCCGTTGTCAAGGCCGATGCCTATGGCCTCGGCGCGGAGAGGGTGGCGAAAACCCTCTACGCCCAAGGTTGCCGGCACTTTTTCGTTGCTCAATTCGTCGAGGCAGCGCGGCTGCGGCCGGCGCTCGCGCAGGACGCCCAGATTTTCGTGCTGAACGGCCTGCAGCCGGGCAATGAAATTGCCTGCGCCGAACTGGACATTGTACCGGTCCTCAATTCGCTCGCCCAGTGGCAGCAATGGTCGGCGGCGGCGCGCGCACTGAAGCGCTGCCTGCCTGCCGTCCTGCAATTCGACACCGGCATGTCCCGGCTGGGCTTTCCCCCGGAGGAAAGGGCGGAACTGGCGACAGCCCTTCGCAACGGCACCAACATCGAAGTCCTGTTCATCATGAGCCACCTGGCCTCGGCAGATGAGACCGAGGGTCAGCAGAACAGCGACCAGCTGGCAGAAATGTCCTGCATCGCCGACGAATTTCCAGGCTTCGACATCTCCTTCGCCAATTCCGGCGGGGTTTTCCTTGGCAAAGCCTATCATGGCGTGCTCGCCCGGCCGGGCATCGCGCTTTACGGCGGCGCTCCGAGCGCCGGCCCGGCGAACCCGATGGAGCCGGTCGTCAGTCTCGATGTTGCCGTCGTGCAGACGCGGACCGTATCACCGGGCACCAAGGTTGGTTATGGTGGCGCGCATGTCGCGCAACGGGAAATGCGTCTCGCCACCATTGCCGCCGGCTATGCCGACGGCCTGCCGCGCTGCCTGAGCGACCGCGGAGCCGTCTATTACAAGGGCACCCGGCTGCCGATCGTCGGCCGCGTTTCGATGGACAGCATCACGGTCGATATGTCGGCGCTGCCCGAAGGCGCGCTGACGCTCGGCAGCCTTGTCGAGGTGCTCGGTCCGCATCAGACGCTCGAGGATATTGCGCGGGATGCCGACACCATATCTTATGAAATCCTGACCGGTCTCGGCGATCGGTATCACAGGCAATATCGCTGAGAGCCGGCTGGCTCCATCCTTGGGGACATCATGAAAGTCATCGTTCTGGGCGCCGGCATCGTCGGTGTCACATCCGCCTATCAATTGGCCAAGGCAGGCCACGAGGTTACCGTCGTCGATCGGCAATCGGGGCCAGCGCTGGAGACGAGCTTTGCCAATGCCGGCGAAGTCTCATTCGGCTATTGCTCCCCATGGGCGGCGCCCGGCATCCCAATGAAGGCCATGAAATGGCTGTTCATGAAGCATGCGCCGCTCATCCTGCGCCCGAAATTGGACATGGCCATGCTCTCCTGGATGGTGAGCATGCTGTCGAACTGCACCTCCGAGCGCTACGCGATCAACAAGAGCCGCATGCTGCGTCTTGCCGATTACAGCCGTATCGCGCTCGCCGAGCTTCGCGCCGAAACCGGTATCACCTATGACGAACGCATGCAGGGAACTCTGCAGCTGTTTCGCACGCAGCAGCAGCTCGATGCCTCGGCGAAGGACGTCAAGGCGCTCGCCGCCGACGGAATTCCCTACGAGGTGTTGGATCGGGATGGCTGCATTCGCGTCGAACCGGCGCTGAAGCACGTGCGCGACAAGATCGTCGGCGGGCTGCTGACGCCGAAGGACGAAACCGGCGATTGCTTCAAGTTCACCAATGCGCTCGCCGACAGAGCCGAGGCGCTCGGCGTCCGTTTCGCCTATGGGACGACGATCAAGGCTCTCGACGTCGAGGCCGGCCGCGTACGCGGGATCGTCACCGATCGCGATCTTGATCGCGGGCGCGAGCGGTTGAGCGCGGATGCCGTCGTGGTCGCGCTCGGCAGCTATTCGCCGCTGCTGCTGAAGCCGCTCGGCATTCGCCTGCCGGTCTATCCGGTCAAGGGCTATTCGCTGACCATCCCGATTACCGATGCCGCGCGCGCGCCGGAATCGACCGTCATGGACGAAACCTACAAGATCGCGATCACCCGGCTCGGCGACCGCATCCGCGTCGGCGGCATGGCCGAAATATCAGGCTATACCAACGATCTCGGTCTCGCCCGCCGCAGCACGCTCGAACATTCCGTCACCGATCTTTTCCCCGGGGGCGACGTTTCCAGGGCTTCCTTCTGGTCCGGCCTGCGCCCGATGACGCCGGACGGCACGCCGGTCATCGGCCCGACCAAGATCGCAGGCCTGTTCCTCAATACAGGTCACGGCACGCTCGGCTGGACCATGAGCACGGGTTCGGCGCGGCTGATCAGCGACCTCGTCGGCGGCGCCACGCCTGATATCGATGCGAGGGATCTTGCCGTTAGCCGATACAGCTGACGCGCATAGACGGCAGGAGGAATGAATGAGATGATACGCTTGTCACTTGCGGTCATCTTTTGCGAGGTCACGAATGTCCGCTAGCTCCGATTGGCATGCCCCTGGCAACCTGGTCCAACCGTCGGGAGTAGCGAATGTGTCTTTTCGGGCAACCGTGCAGAACGGAACGGACGCGGATCAGCTCGCAGAAGCATTGTCAACGCCGACATCCAAGATAAGCGTTTCGGCGGAAGGCACGACGCCCATTGGATATCGCTGCAATTTCATCTCGATGGAAGATGTAAGCGTCGCCGATTGCTCTTACGAAGGTTCGATTTCCAGCAGGCGAGACGGGGTCGCCGATAAACTTTCTATATTCCTGCCGACACAGGGGATGATGTTGTTCGGCGGCAAGCGGGAGCCGATATATTCGCTTCCGGGTCGCGGCGTAATCCTGGAACAGGGCGCCGTCAGGGGAACGAGGATCGTCGGCCCCCGCCGTCATTTCTGCCTTTTCATCGACCGCGCCAAGATCGCTGCGCAGCTTACCCATATGTGCGAGCGGACGATCAGCGGCGATGTCGGCTTCCGCACCGACATCGATCTGACGGCCGGTCCGGGGTTTCTCCTGCAGCAACTCGTCTCCAACCTCCACAGCGGCCTCAGTGGCAACGGCTTGCTGCAACGCTCACCTCTTGCAGTCAAATCGCTCTGCGATGCAGCGGTGTACCTGCTTCTGGAGACATGTCCCCATCACTATTCGGAGGAACTGGCGCGCTCCGCGCCTCTCCCGGCCCCGCGTCATGTGAAATGGGCCATGGATTTCATGCAGGAACATATCGCGGAACCGATCTCGCTCAGCGAAATCGCCATGGCGGCCAAGGTAAGCGTTCGAACTTTGCAGCAGGGCTTCCGTCAGTTCAGGAACACCACTCCCATCGCCTATCTGCATGAAATCAGGATGGCTGCCGCCCATCGCGATCTGCTAGACTCAGACGGAACCCAGGCCATCGCCGAAATCGCGCTGAGATGGGGGTTCACCCATCTCGGGCGATTTGCAGCCGACTACCGGAAGCGTTTCGGCCTGTTGCCGTCACAGACCGTGAAGCGCTAACCTCGCTCAAGGATTTCAGCTTGGCCGGAGCCGCCGGCATACGATCCCGATGTGAAAATCTGTTGGATTCCGCAGATCTCGTCGAAGGGGAACCGTTCGAAGAGCCCGTCGGCGATCATTGCGAGAGCTCCCAGAGCCGGGTGGGATTATGCCGCGCGCTTCAGCGCATCGCCGATCGTCGAGACAATCGTGTCGATCTGGTCCTTCTCGACGATCAGCGGCGGGGAAAGCGCGATGATGTCGCCGGTCACACGGATCAGTAGGCCCCTCTTGAAGCAATCGACGAAGACGTCGTAGGCACGGGTTCCAGGTGCCCCGTCACGGGGAGCGAGTTCGATTGCGCCGACCAGTCCGAGATTGCGGATGTCGACGACGTGAGGCAGGCCTTTTAACGAGTGAAGGGCTTCCTGCCAGTGGTCGGCAAGCTCGGCTGCGCGCGTCAGCAGGCCTTCCTCCTCGTAGATTTCGAGGGTGGCAAGGCCGGCGGCGCATGCGACCGGATGGCCGGAATAGGTATAGCCGTGGAAGAGTTCGATCGCATTGTCAGGTCCGACCATGAGTCCGTCATGGACCTTACGGCTGGCAAAGACTGCGCCCATCGGGATGGCGCCGTTGGTCAGGCCCTTTGCCGTGGTGACGAGGTCAGGCACGACGCCGAAATAATCCACCGCGAAAGCTGTGCCGAGACGGCCGAAGCCGGTGATGACCTCGTCGAAGATCAGCAGGATGCCGTGCTTGTCGGCAGTGGCGCGCAGCTTCTCCAAATAGCCTTTCGGCGGAAGCACCACGCCCGCCGATCCCGACATCGGCTCGACGATGACGGCGGCGATGGTTTCGGCGCCGTGCAACTGCACCAGGCGTTCGAGATCGTCGGCCAGTTCCACCCCATGGGCTGGAAGACCCTTGGAAAAGGCATTACGCTCGATGTCGAGCGTGTGGCGCATATGGTCGGCCGGGATTTGCGGGAAGACGCGGCGGTTGTTGACGAGGCCGCCGACGGAAATGCCGCCGAAGCCGACTCCGTGATATCCCTTCTCGCGGCCGATGATGCGCGTGCGTGTGCCCTGGCCGATCGCGCGCTGATAGGCGATAGCGATCTTCAGAGCTGTATCGACCGATTCCGAACCGGAGCCGGTGAAGAATACACGGTCGAGCTTGGCGTCAGCCCCGCCCGGCGCGGTTTCGGCGAGCTTCGCGGCGAAATCGAAGGCGATCGGATGGCCCATCTGGAAGGTCGGGGCATAATCGAGGGTGGCAAGCTGGCGCTCGACCGCCTGGGAGATCTTCTTGCGGCCGTGGCCGGCGTTGCAGCACCAGAGCCCGGCCGTGCCGTCAAGAACCCGGTTTCCGTCAACGTCGGTGTAGTACATGCCTTCCGCGGCGGCCAAAAGGCGCGGCGTGGCCTTGAACTGCCGGTTGGCCGTGAATGGCATCCAGAAATTTTCGAGTACGGGCGCGTTCGTTTTGTTCATCTGATCCATTCTGGCCTCCTTGGGATGGGTCGAGAATGATGATTTCTCCTTTGCAAACAAGTCCTTTTCTTTACCGGCGCAAGTTGTTGAAATATATTGGCCCATGCGACACATTTTAGATATTCTGAACAACGCAAACGGATCCATCATGTCAGTCGATATCGGCAGTCGCCTTCGCCATCTTCGCATCGCCCACAAGCTTTCCCAGCGCGAGCTCGCCAAACGCACCGGTGTGCCGAACTCGACGATCTCGCTGATCGAATCGAACGCCTCCAATCCGTCGGTTGGAGCCCTGAAGCGAATTCTCGACGGCATCCCCATCGGGCTGGCGGAATTCTTCGCCTTCGAACCCGAACGCCCGAAAAAGGCTTTCTACGCGGCTGAGGAACTGGTGGAGATCGGCAAGGGTGCCATTTCCTACAAGCAGATTGGCGAAACCCTGTTCGGGCGCAGCCTGCAGATGCTTAAGGAGTGCTACCAGCCGGGTGCCGACACTGGAAAAATTCCTCTTGTCCACGAGGGAGAGGAGGGCGGGATCGTGCTCTCGGGAAGGCTCGAGGTCACGGTCGACGACGAACGACGCGTGTTGGGGTCAGGTGACGCTTATTATTTCGAAAGCCGGCGCCCGCACCGGTTCCGCTGCATCGGGCCGGTGGCCTGCGAGGTTATCAGCGCCTGCACGCCGCCTACTTTTTAGTTCCTGCCCTCGATGCGGGCGAGAACGCCGTCGAGCGCTTCGGTCAGCGCCGCGATGCCGCCCTTTTTCTCGAAGTCGGTCAGAACCTGCTCGTTCAGCCCGCCCCTGGTTGCGAATTCGCGGCTCAGCGTGCTGAACGGCTCGGCGCCGGGGCCGCTTGCCCTTTGCGCCAGGCTCGCGAAGAGAGGGGCGATGTAAGCATTTGCTTTCGCTCTTTCGAGGCCGCTCGTTTCCAGCCAGACGCCGACCGTTTCCATGATTCCGAAATAGGCGGACATCGTTGCGCTTGCGGCTGCGAGAAGGTCGTATTCCTTCCTTGACTGACATTGGACGGCTGTCCCAAGCGTGTCGAACAGCGCTGCGACCGTATCATCGGGCGGATAGATGGCGGTGACGCCCTGGCGCGTTGCGACGAAAGGCAGGGGGATCGCCTGCACGAGATGCACGTCGGCGCCGATCCAGTCGAGGAGGGCATGGCGCTCCGTCGCCGCCACGACGCTGACGACCGTCTGTCCCGCCCTGAACGACAATTCCCGGACGACCTCCTCGGCGACCTGCGGCCGTATCGCCAGGAACACCATGTCGCTGCGATCGACGACGTCCTGATTGTCCTTGGCAATGTTCACGGCTGAGAATGCGTCCGCCAGCGTTTCCGCGATGTGGGCGCTTCGTGGAGAGACGTGAATCTCCAAGGCATAGGCCGGATCAGCGAGAAGCCCGCGAACCATCGCCTCGGTGATAACGCCGGTTCCGACAAATCCGATGCTTTTGATGTTCACCTGATCACTCCTTAGCTCTAAGCGGTCCAGCGCGACATCCATTATGGCGGCGACAGGTGAGGAGCGGAAGCCCTGCTCCGTAAGATCGGCCGAACGGATTGACCGGTTAGGCCGGATCTTTCCAGTCTGACGGCGCCTTTGAGTTGTGGCGCGATCCGCTCGCAGCGACGGGGCGCATTCATGCCGTCATCGACAATGCCGCATCCGCATCTACGCCGGGGACAGCTGGGCCTGAGCTAATCTAAGGGCGCGACGCATCGCCTGGGCGATGATCCCGCTTTCGTTTGGTACGCCATATGTTTACAAGCGGAAGGTGTAAAGAATCGACCGAACGGAGGCATTGATCTTGCATATCGTGCGTCGCGCGCTGTTGGGGTCTCTATGGGGCCTGATCGGCTGGAAACCTTCTTTTGCTATCGACACCCGCCCGGAAGCAATCACCCGGGAGGAGGCGTCGTCGGTGACACCCCGCCATGTTCTCTGTTTTCTCGGGAGAGATCGCGACCTCAGCCGCTTGTCCCAAGCGGCGGCCAAAGCGGTCGGTGATTTCGCCACCGGCTTCAGCGTCGATGAGGATTATTCGCAGGCAGAGCCGGATGACCGCATGAACCGGTCATTCGACGTCTGCTGGGATCGGGTCGAGCCCGATGCCTGGAACGAGGCGGACGAGAAAGCCGTCGCCGATCATCAATCCGTCCTCTACGTCCTCGGGCCGAGCATGACGCATGCAGACACCGTCAAGGTGTCGATGACGGCGCTGCGTCTCGTCGAGCGGCTGATCGAGGCGGGAGCGGGTGCCGTCAAGGGCGAAAGCGCCGGCATCGCACATGGGCTCGATCGATGGAGAGCGCTGATCGGCCAAGGCGCCGAAGCGCAGAATGCCGGCGATCCGCTCGCCCAGCAGCGCATCGGGCGGCTGGCTTTCGCGAAGCGGCCGCTCTCGGCGCGTGGTTATCTGGAAAGCGTCGGCTTCCATCTGGTGGGGCTGCCGGAGGTCCATGTGCCGGAGACATCAGGCAGCGAAAGCCAGGTCATTGCCATTATGGATGCAGTTGCCGACGAGATCGGCAAGCAGGGTCTCGATCCGACGCTCAAAGCGCGGGGCGCAAGCCTCTCCTTCGATTCCAGCTATGACGTGGATGAGTTCAAGTTCAATCCCTACGGCATCGTCAAGCTCGCGGGGTGAACCGGCTCGGGGTAATCGGCCTGCGACAGGGTGAAGCGCTGGATCGCCGTTGCAGCGACGCGCTCATATGCATGTCATTCACTCGTTCTGCTGTTCGAATGTCTTGGCAAGCTCTCCATAGTGGCGCGCTGATCCCGCATTCTTCTCGGTCGAAGGAGGCCGGCCGAGGCGGTGCGCAATGCATCATCGTCGGCGTGACGGCAAGCGGCCGGGGACCTGATAATCCACCGACCACGAACATTCAGTCTAGTTGTAACTGATCGTGTCGCTCACGCGCGGGCGATTGAAGAAATGGTGGTCGAAGCTGTAGCCGTTCTGTCCGGTGAAGTTCGAGAAAAACGCCGACACCGGTGTCGTCAATGTGTATTGCACCCGCGTCAGCACGACCTGGACGCCCGTCTCCTGGATCTTCGCCGGTATGTCGATCGCGCTTGTCGTCCCAGAGGCAAGCGACGAGGTGTTGAACGCGGCGGACCAATTGACGGTCGCCTTGCCGCTATTGTCGACATCATTGACCGTGACCGTAATCGTCAGCCCGGTGGTCTCATAGGGCTGGAGGATGAAGCTCGCGCCTGAAAGAAGCTTGGTGACGTCGGTCTTCGCCCAGGTGCTCTGCTGCGCGATCATATCGCCTGTACTGGAAGCGATCTCGTCTATCTTGCGGCTGACGGTGAGGGCATGGCCAAGATCGACGGTGCCGAACAGCAGCACGACCAGGATCGGCAGCACCAATGCGAATTCCACGCCCGAAGCGGCCGTGCGGTCGCAGGCGAGGCGACCGATGCAGGATCGGGCGCGGCTGAGAAGGGGGAGGTTCCGTTTCATGATCATCTCAGAAGGGCTCATTGCGAAACAGAGCGGAGGACCCAAGGAGATAGCGGCCGTCCGAAAGCTTGGCGCTCGACAGGCTGAAGAAATTGACCGAGGCTTCCCATGGCAGAAACGCCTGTACCAGAATGTAATCGCTGCCCTTGCCGATATCATAAGTCTCGGTGACGGCTAGATTGCCGCTGTCGTCGATCGGATCGGCGCTGGTAGCGGACGACAGGTCGGAAAGCACGCTGACCTTGACGACGAGGCCGCTCGAGCAGCCGAAAGA
Organism: Rhizobium sp. BK049; assembly: GCF_014193135.1. Classification (NCBI taxonomy): domain Bacteria; kingdom Pseudomonadati; phylum Pseudomonadota; class Alphaproteobacteria; order Hyphomicrobiales; family Rhizobiaceae; genus Rhizobium; species Rhizobium sp. BK049. The sequence goes on along the minus strand of NZ_JACHYV010000001.1, from coordinate 334,831 downwards.
CAGAAGCATGTCGTCGCAAATTTTGCTCTTGAAAGTGGCCAGTGTGATCTTCGATGATGCCACCTCGCCGGTGCGGATCATCCGGGAGATCTTATGAACGGAAGCGTCCAGCGAGGAGTTGACGAAGAACATCAGTGACACTTCAATGATGCCGAAGATCATGATGAAGAGCGGCAGGGCCAGGATCGCAAATTCGATCGCAGCCACCCCCGTGCGATCGCCGAGCAGGCGGCGAAGCAGTGCAAAGCGGTTTCTTGCGGTCATTGGGTCAGCCGGACGGAAGAGAGATATTGAGTGAAGAGCGTCGACAGGCCCGCTGTGATTTCCGTCGACGACGATGCCGATATGAACAGGCTCTTCGACGATGCGCAGTCGGCAAGTGCGTAGGGAATATAATCGCGTCTCGTAATGCTGGTCGACACGCCGCTGTCCATGGTGCCGCCCCAGGTGCTCTTCCAGTTGGCGCTCGCCATGGTCGAGCCGACGGTTGCGTTATAGCCCCAGTCCGTGGTGATCGGCAGATATTCGGTGTAGAGCACGGCCATCGTGTTCGACTGGTTCTTCAGATAGTCGCACCAAGCGGGATTGAGGGGCGCTACCTTGGGCCAGTATTTTGAGCCATTCGTCACCCATTCGCGCTGTGATTGGACGCCGTCCGTCAGCAGGAGAACCAGCTTGAGCGGCGAGCCCGAGGAGGTTCCGTCCCCTCCGGCGCCGACTTTCTTTTTGAGCGTCGCAAGAGAAACGTCGAAATAAGTGGCGGCCTTCGAGGTCGCGCTGGTGAGGCCGTAGCTGCTGTCGGCGAGGCGGGCGCGCGCCGTATCCGTGCTCAGCGTTGGGGCGAGAACTTCTGAAAGCGTATCCCCGAGGCTGTATAGCCCGACCTTGATGCGTTCATGATTCTCGTCGGATTCGTCGATCATGTCGAGCACTTCGCGCACGGCGTCGCCGGCGACATCGGCGCGCAGCTTTATCTTCTTTTCCTTGCTGTAGTCATAATTGGTCGCGTATGTCGTCTTGCCGATGGTGTGCGAATCACCCGTGTGGCAGGCGAACTGGCATTTGATGCCGGTATACATGGTCGACTGACCTGACGTCGTTGCCGCCAGCAGCATCGACGGCGAGGTGTCAATGACGATATAGACATTGAGATAGGACGTGGCGGGGCCTTTGACGGCGCTTGCCACGCTGACGGGGACGGTCTCGATGTTGGCGATCTTCATGAATGTCGTCGGAACGGTGCCGTTCGCCGTGGCCGTAATGTTGTGGTTCACGGTATCGATGTCGATATCGCTGAGCGTGTAGCTGTTGTCCACCTGTGCATGGAACCAGTCGGAAACCTTCTCCTTGAGAGCGTCGGTGTCCTCGGTGTTGTTGATCTGCTTGACCGCTGCGATCAGGGCCGCGTCGAGATCGCTCTGCATCCTCTGTCGAACATTATAGCTGCGAATATAGTCGAAGCTCGCGCCGACGGCGACGAGCATCGGTACGAGGCTAAGGGCGACGACGATCGCGACGTTGCCGCCTCTGTCACTTTTGAGACTGCGGAGGGCGCTCGTAATTCGAGCAAGCGAGTATGAAAGAGCCAACTTCAAAACACACCATGACGCAAGACAAAAAATAGCAAAAGAAAGATGTATCTGGAAAACTTGAGCGTTTGTTAATTTCCCAATTTCCGGTAGAAGATGCACCGTCGGCACACCGTTTGCTGCGCTTATTGGACATGGTTGCGAATTATGGATATTCGCTACGTTGCCGGCGAATGCGGAGGAGCCTCTCTCAGCGCTGCATCAGCAGTCTTGCAGGCGTCTTTGAACCTCTTGCGAAAACATGGTCCTGTTGTTGAAAAAGCCTCCTACCACAGCAATCCAGCCATCCGACATCTGGGTCGGCATGGCCTGCGACTGGGCGCTGACTTCACCGTTCTTGGCCTCGATCATCTCCAATCCGAGCTTGCCGCAATGATCGAGCCCGCCGACGTCGGTGCGAAACGGCAGCGATCCCTTGAACCGGCTGAACGAGACCTGATTGTCGCGGTCGAGCACCATGCGGGCGGAGGCTTCCTGTGTTTCGACAGTGCCATCCCGATGATCGACTTGCCGGGAACGAGGCTGCAATCGAAATCCTCGCCGACGCTGTAGCCGCGCGCCGCAAGCTCGCCCTTGCCCAGTCGCCCGCCGGCTACGCGTCCCAAGCTGTCCCGCTGAAACCCTGTAAGTCTTCCCGCAACAAAAATGAAAGACCGAGCGGACGGGATTTTGCAGACGAGACTATCCACTTTGCGCGCGGACGATCCGTATCGCGCGCCGAAAATTGCAGCGCCGCCACAGACGGAGCGATCTCTTAATTTTCTGACCGCAGTGTTCCGGGTCGAGCGACGTGCTTGATGTAGCGGATCCTCGCCCCTCAAATGACTTGGGCGGCTTTCTTGGAAGAAAACTCAGCCGGTGGATGAGATATCCGGTTGTTACTCATGGTGAGTAAACGCATGACGAAGTCCTCGTTCCAGTCGCCTCGGCAGCCCACTCTTCTTATGCAAGATGGAGAGGGCGAGGGAAAAGGAATGCAACATCAGGACGTCGCAATCGACCGGAAAGCGCTTCTCGACGCTTTGCTGGGGCCATTTCCGCTTCCGCTTTTTTACAAGAACCCGCAAGGCCACTATCTCGGCTGCAACAAGGCATTCGAAGATTTTTCCGGCTACCGACGTGAAGAGATCATCGGGAAAACCGATTTCGATCTAACTTCGAACCATCTGCCTGAACTCCATTTCGTCGATAACGCGGCGCCCCGCGAGAGAGGCGTAGCCCAGCACTCCGAACGAAAGATGCTCACCGCGAACGGTGCGGTACGGGACGTCGTTTTCAACAAGGCCGTGTTGCCAGGGGAAAACGGTGCTCCGGCCGGCCTGATCGGCGCCCTTGTCGATATTACCGAGCACAAGCAGGCGGAGCAGGAGCTCAGGAAGGCGCTCGAATTCGCGGAAGGTATCCTCACCGCCATCCCGGATGTTCTGTTCGAGGTGGATGAGGACGGCCGCTATCTCCAGGTCTGGACAAGAAACCCGGAACTGCTGGCCCAGCAGAAGGAGATGCTGCTCGGCAAGACAGTCAACGAGATTCTTGCGCCGGAGCAGGCAGCTATCGCGATGGAGGCTCTTCGCACGGCCGGCCAGGAGGGAGTTGCCTACGGCCGATGCATCTGCATCGCCCTGCCGAGCGGCGAAACGCGGTGGTTCGAGCTTTCCGTGGCGAGACGACCGAGCGCCGATCCGACCACTGCCACCACGCTCCTGGCATTCTCGCGAGATATCACTGAGCGAAGACGGGCTGAAGACGCCATCAATTCCGTGCGGACGCAGCTGCTCAGCGTGCTTCAAACCATGCCCGACATGATCTGGGTCAAGGACATGGATGGATTCTATATCCTGTGCAACCACACCTTCGAGCGGCTGACCGGATTGACGGAAGCCGAGGTTGTCGGAAAGACGGATTTCGATCTGTTCGGTATCGAAAGGGCTCGATTTTTTCTGGAATCGGACAAGGCGGCGATCAAGGCTGGCGAGTGCATCTTCAGCGATGAGGAGTGGGTGGTTTCGCAGGAGAATGGCCAATCCATTCTTCTTGAAACACGCAAGGTGCCGGTCATGGATGCGGCGGGAGAGGTCGTCGGGGTTCTTGGGGTGGCGCGGGATGTGACGGAGCTGAATGCCTCGCGCCAGAAGATCCACCAGATGGCCTTCTATGACCCCCTGACCTCGCTGCCGAACCGGTCGCTGTTCAACGATCGGCTGCGGCAGATGATCACCTCGGCCGGATCGCGGGGCCAGCGGGCAGGCGTGATACTGATCGACATCGATCATTTCAAGGTGATCAACGACACGATGGGCCATCCCGTCGGCGACGATCTGCTCTGTCAGGCCGCCGCGCGCCTCAATGCGAGCGTGCGCGATTACGACACTGTCGCCCGTCTGGGCGGCGACGAGTTTGCCATCTTGCTGCCCGATCTCAGGCAAGGCGACGATCTCGGCCGCATCGCCAGCAACATTCTCGAGAAGTTCAAGGATGGCTTCCTGCTGGATGGCAAGGAGGTTTTCATTTCCTGCAGTGTCGGCATCGCGCTCTATCCTGCTGACAGCGCCGACGCCAATGACCTGGTGAAATACGCCGATTCGGCGATGTATCTCGCCAAGCGTTCGGGGCGAAATAATTTTCGCTTCTATTCCAAGGACCTGACGGCGAATGCCGAGGAACGCATGCGGCTGGAATCGGAATTGCGGCGAGCGATCGAGCGCGAAGAGCTGGAACTGCACTACCAGCCGAAGGTGCTTCTGGACAGCGGCGCGATGGTCGGATCCGAAGCCTTGCTAAGATGGCGTCACGCCGAGATGGGGATGATCCCTCCCGACCGTTTCATTCCGGTCGCAGAGGATACAGGCCTGATCGTCGAGCTTGGGCGATGGGTGCTGGGCGAAGCCTGCCAGACCGCGGTCGAATTGAATGCCGGCAGCCAGGCGCCGCACAAGGTGGCGGTCAACTTGTCGGGCAAACAATTCCAATTCGCCGGATTGGTAAAGTCGATCGCCGAGATTCTCGGAGAGACCGGTTGCCGCGCCGAATGGATCGAAATCGAAATCACCGAAAGCCTTCTCCTCGATCAGAAGGACGAGACTGCAAACGCTCTCTGAACTTCGCAGCATGGGATTTTCGATCGCCATCGACGATTTCGGCACCGGCTATTCGGCGCTGAACTATCTGGCGCGCTTTCCGATCGACACACTGAAGATCGACCGGTCCTTCATCAACAGCGCCGACAGGCGCAATGAGGAACTGGTGAAGGCGATCCTCTCGATCGCGCGCTGTCTCGGCCAGAATGTCGTGGCGGAAGGGGTCGAGACCGCCGAGCAGGCTGCCTTTCTCGCCGCAAACGGATGCGGCTCGGCGCAAGGGTTCCTTTACAGCAAGGCAGTGCCGAAAGCGGATATCATCGCTCTCAGACTGCGCTCTCCGGTCGGCGGCTCCAGCGCGAGCGAGATGTGGCCTCGCGGGTGAGCGAGCCCGTCTCTCACCTGCCGCGTCGAAGCACGCGCGTGCTATTGCCCGATATCACGCTGTCTGACGAAGGGTTGCGATGACGCGGTCGCCCATGGAGGCACAGCGGGCGCCGTCGAAGGGGAACAGCGCCGAGAATGCGCCGGAGAGCTGTTTCTCGATCGATTGGCGCATCAGCTTGCGCGCCCGATGCAGCCGGGTCTTGGCGGTTTCGGGTTTGATGCCGAGAAAGGATGCGGCCTCCTCCGTGCTCATGCCCTCGACCTCGCGAAGCACGAAGATGGCGCGAAATTCGTCCGGAAGGTCGTCGACGGCCTGTTCGAGAAGATGCCGCGCCTGGCTTCGCGACAGCTCACTTTCCGGATCGGTTGCGGAGAGCGAGGAAGGAAACGGGAGGACTTCGCCGCCCCCCGATGTCGTCTGCATGTCGATTTCCTCAAGCCCGGTGGTGTTCTTTCGTGCGCGCACGCGGCCCAGCGCCTCGTTTAGCGTTATCCGGGTCAGCCATGTCGAAAGCGCGGCCTCGCCGCGGAATGTCGCCAGATTGGTGAAGGCCTTGACATAGGCGGCCTGCACGACGTCTTCGGCTTCCCAATCGCTGCGGATGATGGCGCGCGCGGTGCGGAACAGGCGCTGGTTGTGACGTTGGACAATGGCGCGGATGGCGGGCTCGTCACCCTGCTTTGCAAGGGACACGAGCTCGGAATCGGCGAGTGCTGATATATTCTGCCGGCGTCGCGCGACCGGAACCGCAATGGCTGTCATGCAAATCTCCGCATTCGGAGCCCGGCCTTACGGCCGGACGTCCAGTTTGCCCGTCATGGCGGGATGAAAGCGGCAATAGAAATCGACCGCTCCCGTCCGGCCGACCGTCATCCGCGCCTCCGATTTCGGCGGCAGGTCGACATCGAAGCTCTTGTCGCGAGCCGTCGCCGTATGCCGGAATATATCATTGTTTCGCCAGACGATCACATCGCCGACATGCAGCTCGGCAGGCGGCGCGCCGAATTTCATGCCTGCGATGGTGACCTGATATTCCGCCGCTGAAGCGACCCCGCTGCCTGCCCAGAGCAGCACCAACAACAGCGGCAGCAATTTCATCAGCGATCCCATCGCGACCCTACTTGATCATCGAAGCGAGATGCTCGGCATGCGTCTGGTGTTGCTTGAACAGGGTCAGGCCCGTTTCCAGCAGCGATTTCAGCTCCTTGTTCTGAGCCGACGGGATCAGCACCTTGGCAAGGGCATCGTTGACCGACTTGTGATAAGCGACTTCGTTTTCGACATAGGCCTTGTCGAAGGCAGCGCCGTCGAGGGCGTCAAGCGTCTTCAGTTCCTTGCTCGCCTGGGCCGAGAGCGACTGGCTGATCTTGTTGTCCTCAGGCGTCACTTTCAGCTTCTTGACGAGGGCGAGCGCCTGGTTGTTGACGGCCTTGTGGTCGCGCTCCATGGTTTTGGCGAATTCGATGACCTCGGCGTTCTTGCTCTTCTTCAACGCTTGCTCGGCGGCGGTGACATCGATCTGCCCCGCCGTATAGGCGATGTGGGCGATCTGAGGATCGGTCGGCTTGGCGTCGGCGGCGATCGAGGCGGTGCCGAGCGACGCCGCGATGAAGGTTGCGCCGAGAATTCGTTTCAACATGATCTGTCTCCTTATGTCGGATGGAAGCGAGCATTGGATGCAGATCGCTCGAAAAGGTTCCCGAGAAATTTCGAAGCAGGAAGTGATTGCCGGCCGCTTCAGTCTTCGCCGATGAAACGCTGAAGCACGATCGCATGATTGTAGGCTTGGTCTTTCGCCGCATAGAGAAGCGTGGCATCCGATTGCCCGATCCGGCGTTCGAGCTCCTCTACGGCTGATGAGTTCTTTTTGAGCTCGTCCCGGTAGCGGCGTTGAAATTCGTTCCATTTGGCGGGGTCATGGCCGAACCATCGGCGCAGCGCCGGGCTCGGCGCGATGTCCTTCAGCCAGACGTCAACGGCCGCTTCCTGCTTCTTCAAGCCGCGCGGCCACAGCCTGTCGACCAGAATACGCGTACCGTCCCGGTCTTCTTTCGGCTCGTAGATTCGTTTGATGTGCAAGGTCATTGGCCAATCCGTTAAGCTTCAAAGCTCACTCCGATCGAATACGCAGGCGCAGCGATTGGTTCCGTCTCGGCCCTAACGTTGTGTACAGTCGCAAAGATCGACGTTCGGCATGGCCGCGTCGCCGACAGATCCGAATGCGCAACCGCAGCGCGCCATGACTGGGTTTGGCCGAGGACGTGATCGGGCTCTTTCCCATTAGGTATGTCAGCACGCCCTACTACTCGATTTTTCATCTATGGGCGCATCACCTCGCATCAAGCCAAGCGATTTCAAGTCCTCCCACAGTTCGCGAGGGATAGGTCTGTTCCGCGCGCGGTCGTTTGACGCCACCTGGTCAATCGACTGGCCACCCGGGATGACGGAAACGACAGCCGGATGAAAGAACGGAAAGTTGAGAGCCGCGTCTGAGAGAGCGACATTGTATTTCAGGCAGACGTGCTCGATGCGCCGGACTTTGTCGAGGATGTGTGACGGGGCGTCAGAGTAATTATATTGCGCGCCGGCGACCGGGCCTGTCGCCAATATGCCGGAATTATATGGCCCGCCGAGCACGATGCCGATATTGCGGGCGACGCACATGGGAAGAAAGGTTTCCAACGCCTCCTGCTCGAGCAGAGTGTAGCGTCCGGCAAGCAAAAACAGGTCGAAGTCGCCACGCTCGGCAAGCGCCTGACACATCTCCCACTCGTTTATTCCGCCGCCGATGGCCTTCACCACTCCTTGGTCGCGGAGTGAGGTCATGGCCTGATAGCCACCGCTCATGAATTGCTCGAGATAATGGTCGCAGGCCGCCTTGGTGCCGTGATTGAAGACATCCAGGTCGTGCACGAACAGAATATCGAAGCTGTTGAGCCCGGTGCGCTCGAAGGACGCTTCGAAAGATCGCATGACGCCATCGTAGCTGTAGTCAAAAACCTCTCGGCGACTGGGCGTATCGAAGAATTTGCCGATGCCGGTCCGCTGTTCGGGTTGGCAGACCTTGAGGAGCCTGCCGACTTTTGTCGACACGACGTAGTCTTTACGCTGCTTCGTTGCCAGGAAGCGGCCAACCCGCCTCTCGGCGAGGCCAAGCCCGTAGAGCGGCGCGGTGTCGAAGTAGCGGATGCCGTGTTGCCAGGCCGCATCTAAAACCGCTGCCGCCTCCTCATCTGTTATCGCCCGATAAAGATTGCCGAGTGGTGCGGTGCCGAACCCGAGTTCGGTAAAGGTAAGCCCGCCGTCTCCCCTGCGGTCCCAATGTCGCGTCTTCATGTCAGCTATCCGCATCCCATATTCGTTTGCCGCTCGTGCTCGACACTGCAGTCTAACCAATAACGCTTCCGGGTGGAATCGGAGCTAAAACGAGGAACCTTGGCCTGCGATGGCCCGGGGCAAGGGCGCCAACCCAGCAAGGATCCGTAGAGGAGCGTGATATCTGGTGCATCAGCCGGTGAATAGGGCATCCAGCTGCCCGATTTAACGAAGCCCAAACCACTATTGTCGTATGACAGGGTTGTTACATGGTTTGGAAGGTGGACCCAACGCGGTGAATGGCATCTGGACGCAATTTGGTGGCAACCTATCCTTCGTGTCTCTGGCGATGTCGCTCTGGGCGCTCTTTTCGATCCAGTTTCAGCGCCGTTCCTTCAGGCAGGAGAAGATCGCCTTCGGGATAATAGCTGGCGGCGCCTCCATCGGATCCATACTGCTTGCGATCGAATTCCATCCTGGCATCTATATCGACCTGCGTTTTTCGCCGCTTGCATTGGCCGGTATGTTCGGGGGGCCGATTGCGGCGGCTTTTGCTGCGTCGCTGGCGATCGTCTTTCGCTTTGCTGTCGGCGGCACGGCGATGGTCGACGGGATTATCACAATTGCATTCGCAACCGGCATCGGCGTGGCCGGCCATTTCTGGACCCGCAAGAGATCTCCTGGCTTCACGGATGTTGTTCTGCTGGGCCTTGCCCTTGGCGCGATACTGGTTGCAGCGATGGCCCTGCTTCCCACTCTCGTGACCGCCCATGTTCTGGCCGGAGTGGGCTTTCCCCTGACGGCCCTGAATTGTCTGGCGACCGTGATCGGTGGCTTTGTGCTCCTGAAGACGCAGCAATGGGAACTCGAACGAAGCATCCTGGTCACGGCATTTTCGCAATCGCCGGACTATCTCTACGTGAAGGACCGAAACAGCCGGTTCATTACCGTCAATGAAAACATGACGCGCCTCTTCCGTTTCAGAACGACTGCGGAGATGACCGGATTGTCGGATTTCAATCTGATGTCGCAGCCGCTCGCTGAGGAATTGTATCATCTCGAGCAGCAGGTGATGGAGACAGGGACGCCGCTGATCGACTCCAACGAGCGGATCGAAGGCCGCTTCCTGCTTGCTTCCAAGGTGCCGGTGCGGGACAAGCAGGGACGGATCATCGGTCTTGCGGGCGTAACGCGTGACGTAACGGAGCGCACAGCGCTGGAGCGGGAGCTGCGCGAAAGCAAGAAGCTGCTGTCGCATGCGATGGCGAACATGTCGGACGGCATCGCCATGTATGACAGCAAAGGCTTTCTCCTCTTTTGCAACGATCAATACCGTGACGCCTTTCCGCTCTCCGGGGCTGCCCGTGTCGTTGGCGCGCATATCAGCGACATCCTGCGCCGCGTCGTCGAAACCGGCGAGCGGCCCGCTATCGCAGAGGGTAATGCGGAAGAGTGGATCAAGACCGCAGCCGCTTCCCTGCACAGCAATAAGGATGAGGAAATTCAGCTTCACAACGGTGATTGGCGCAGCATCCGCACAAGGATTGCCGGAGATGGCACGGCGATGGCCGTCGTCTCGGACATCACGGCGACGAAACAGGCGGAGATCGCGCTGAGGCTGTCGGCGGAGCAATTGAAGAATCTTGCCGAGACCGACGGGCTCACCGGTATTGTCAATCGCCGCGCTTTCGACGAGGCCTTCGCACGTGAGACGGCGGGCAGCGCCAGGAAAAATACGCCATTCAGCCTGCTGATGGTCGATATCGACCGCTTCAAAGCCTATAACGATACCTATGGCCATCCCGCCGGCGACCAATGCCTGCGCGTCGTCAGCAAGTGTCTGCGCCAGTCCGTCAGTCGGCCGGCGGACATCGTCGCGCGCTATGGCGGAGAGGAATTCGCCGTGTTTCTTCCCGACACCAGCGCCAAGGGAGCGATGATCGTCGCCGAACAATTCGCGCGTCGCCTAGCCCAGGAGAATATCATTCATTCCGGCAGCGAATTCGGGCGGGTCACCGCCAGCATCGGCATATCCTGCGCCACAGGCGCGACCCTGCGGACCAGCCCGAACCGGCTTTTGGCAGAGGCCGACGCCGCGCTCTATGAGGCCAAGACGCAAGGTCGCAACCGTATTCTGGCGCATTCCCGCGAGAACGGGCATGCACTGAAGGAAACCGGTTAGAAGCACGCGCTTCAGCTCTCTCGATAGGTTTCTTCTATCGAGTCATCATTCGTACGCCCTTGATGTTTAGCGCCCTTCATCAATACAGGGCGCATGGACACAAAATTCATTGGGAAGAAATCGGCGGCAGCCGGCGGCTGGGGCGCTCTGAAAAGCTGCGGCAAACAATTGCTGCAAAGCGGCATGCCGGTCTCGGGGGCGCGGACGATGCTGAAGGCGAACCAGCCGGACGGCTTCGATTGCCCGGGCTGCGCCTGGGGCGATCCGGAACACGGATCGTCGTTCGAATTCTGTGAGAACGGCGTTAAGGCTGTCGCATGGGAGGCCACGGAAAAGCGGGCGACACCCGCCTTCTTCGCGGCGAGCACGGTCTCTGAGCTTCGCCGGCTGTCGGATTACGAACTGGAACTCAACGGCCGCCTCACGCATCCGATGCGTTACGATGCTGCGAGCGACCGTTACCTGCCGGTGGCGTGGGAGGATGCTTTTGCCGAGGTCGGCAGCATTCTGAAGGGCCTCGATAATCCTAATAGGGCGGAGTTCTATACGTCCGGCCGCGCCAGCAACGAGGCTGCCTTCCTCTATCAGTTGTTCGTGCGCATCTACGGCACCAACAATTTTCCCGATTGCTCCAACATGTGTCACGAGGCAAGCGGAATCGCCTTGAACCAGGCGGTCGGCGTCGGCAAGGGCACCGTGCTTCTGGAGGACTTCGAGGAGGCGGATGCGATCTTCGTGATCGGCCAGAACCCCGGCACCAACCACCCCCGAATGCTCGGCGACCTGCGCCGGGCGGCGATGCGCGGCGCGCGGATCGTCGTCTTCAATCCGGTCCGCGAGCGCGGGCTGGAGCGTTTCTCCGATCCGCAGGACAAGATCGAGATGCTGCGCGGCGGCTCGACCGACATTGCCAGCCTTTATCTGCAGCCGCAGCTCGGTGGCGATATGGCCGCGGTGCGTGGAATGGCAAAGGCGGTGCTGGCCGCGGAAGACGCTGCGATTGCCGCCGGTCTGCCGCCGGTTCTCGATCATGCGTTCCTGGCCGACCATTGCGCCGGTTTTGCGCAATACCGGGCCGCGGTCGAGGCGACGGCCTGGGCAGATATCGAGGACCAGTCAGGACTGAGCCGCGAGGAGATCGAACGGGCGGCCGAGGTCTATATCAGGGCTGAGCGGGTCATCTGCACCTGGGCGATGGGTGTGACCCAGCATCTGCATTCGGTGGCGACGATCCGCGAGATCGCCAACTTCATGTTCCTGCGCGGCAATATCGGCAAGCCGGGCGCCGGCCTCTGCCCGGTTCGCGGCCATTCCAATGTGCAGGGCGACCGCACCGTCGGCATCAACGAAAAGCCGTCGGACGATTTCCTCGATGCGCTGGAGAAACATTTCGGCTTTGCCGTCCCCCGCAACCATGGCCACAATGTCCTTGCCGCAATCGGGGCGATGCTTGATGGCTCGGCCGAAGCTTTCATCGGCCTTGGCGGCAATTTCGCCCGCGCCACGCCCGACAGCGCGCTGGTCGAAAAGGCGCTGCGGCGGCTGAAACTGACGGTGCACATCGCCACCAAGCCGAACCATTCGCATCTGATGCCCGGCGAGGCGTCCTTCATTCTGCCCTGCCTCGGCCGCACCGAGATGGACCTGAACGCTGCCGGCAGTGGCCAGCTCGTCAGTGTCGAAGATTCGATGAGCATGGTGCATGGATCCGCCGGCATCAACCGGCCGGCCTCGCCGCATCTCCTCTCGGAAGTCGCCATCATTGCCGGTATTGCGCAGGCGACGGTCGGCTCCTCCGTGGTCGACTGGGCGGAACTCGCCAACGACTACGACCGCATCCGCGACCATATCGCGGCGACCATTCCCGGCTTTGAAAACTACAATGCCCGCCTGCGCAAGCCGCGCGGTTTCCATCTGCGCAACTCGGCCGCCCATCGGGAGTGGCAGACGCCGGCAGGCAGGGCATCATTTTCTTGCCCGGCGCTTCCAGAGGAGACCGTGCATCAGCGTGCGCGAAGAGGCGAGGGGCGTTTCGCTCTGCAGACGTTCCGGTCGCACGACCAATACAATACGACTGTCTACGGTCTCGATGACCGATATCGCGGTGTCTACGGAGAGCGGCAGGTCATCTTCATTCATCCGGCGGATCTGAAGGCGATGAATGCCGAGGCCGGTGACCGTGTCGACGTGATCGGCGAGCACGATGACGGTATCGAGCGTATCGCGCGGGATTTCCGCTTCGTGCCCTATGATATTCCGCGGGGCAGCATTGCCGGCTATTACCCTGAACTGAACGTGCTCGTGCCGCTTGGCAGCGCCGGCGAGGAAAGCGATACGCCGACCTCGAAATCGATCATGGTTTCCTTGCGCAAGCGAGACGCCGCGTGAGCAACGAGGCTATCGGCGCCGACCGTTTTCTTGCCCTTGTCGCTGCGGCGCAGGATAGGGACCTCCGACTGACCTCCTTGCAGGCCGGTCTGCTCGTCGCTGCCGAGCTCGGGATCGCGTCCGACAGCCGCTCCTTTGCGCGCATGCTGGGGATCGCGCATGCCCTTGTGTTGCGGGACCTCAGCGCGCTGGCGGAGCGTGATGATATGCTTCAAGTCGTCAATCGGGATCCGAGGACAATGCGAGTGCACTACCGATTGGCTAAGCCCTAAAAACCGAAAGCGCAAAGAGCGAAGCTGAAAGATTGCGGTGCGCTTCAGCTGCAAGTTACCGGCGGCTCATGCGCTTTCTCGTTTCGGACGGGTATTCGCCATAGGTCGCCTTGTAGACCGCAGAAAAGCGGCCGAAATGAAAGAATCCCCATTTGAGGCAGGTGGCCTTCATCGTCTCCGTGCACTCGGGATCGATTAGATCCTGCCGTGCGGCGCGCAGACGAAGCGTCAGCAGATAAGCGGCGGGGGATGTTCCCTTGAATGCGCGAAAACCGGTTTCGAGGGCTCTGCAGGAGACGCCGGCCGCTTCCGCCACCTTTGGCATGGTGATCGGCTGATCGATATTGGCCTGCATGAACTCGATCGCTCTGCGCACATGCCTCGGAGCGATAAGGGCGGCGCCTTTGTCAAGGAAATGCGACAGCCGGTGTGGCACCATGCGCACGACGAGATCGGCGAGCGCCTGGGTCATGTGAGCCATAGCGATCGGCGACTGCAGCAGGGGACCGTCGTCGCGCATCCCTGAAATGATCGTTTCGGTGAGGTTGCCGATCGTCCGTCCGGCCGGCGTCGACAGATCCAGTTCGGGCAGAAGGTCGAGCGAGCCGCTGAACGGTATTTCGAACGTCTGGCCGATCGTCTGGAGGATGACGGGCCAGTTGATCAGCAGTTCGTCGATGACATTGCCTTGCCCGTGCATGAGAACGCTGTCGGGTTCAAAATTATTGTAGAGAAGCAGCTTGCCTTGCCCGGCCTCGGCCTTGCGCGTCCCATAGGTGACTCCCATGCCGCCACGGCGCGGCACGACGAGCGACAGATACTCCGCCGTGCTGACAGTCGGCTCGATGTTGAATTGGAACTCCGCCTCATGATAGCCCGTCAGCAGGACGGCGCTCTCGGCCACTGAAAAATCCAATCCCCAATGAAAGTCCTTGGCGCGGCCGACAGGCTCGGCATCAAACGCGCCGAAAGCGCCGCCGAGGGTTTCCACCATATTGTCGAAAGACGAACCGTGGAATCGGAAGGAGAATGGCTGGGCGCTGTTTTCCGTCATGCTCTCCTCCTTATTTCATCTGACGTCGCGCATAACGCGACACCTCGGCCACTTGGATCAGAATGAAGTACGTCCCTCTTTTTGTTCGCACGTCGCCGAGCGTCATCTTTCTCCTCACCCTTGCCAGGGCATGACGGACGAGGTTTGGCTGTATATTAGCGGATAAGAAGCCAGAGCGCAGTAAGCGGCAGCCAGGCGGGCAAGTTTCAACGTGATCCAGGTGTCGGTATTGCTGGCCGGGGCAAGCCGATCCAGGCAGAGCTCGCGCGTGGCGGGCGTCGGCAACGCAGACCTTTTAAATGTTTTATCGATAATTCCCATCTGTCGGATTTTCCTGGCCAGTCGGCAGGAACTGACAGAACCGGCTGCACTTGGCAAGGCCTTGGAACTGCTGCTTTGATGGTGATCCCGTGATGAAACGATTAGCCAGCGTGCGCATAGGGCACATTCAAGGCGCCATCCAAGAGTCGCCTGCCGAAGGTTCTGAAGTGGACCGCTCGAGATAGCCTTCGGCAGGCTGACAGGCAGTTGGCATACGCACGGGATGGAGTGCGTATGGATGTAATCCCCGTCCATCATATGGGGTGATCGATGGAGCGGTGGCTTTCAGACCGTAGACCATCATGGCCCCGGTCGGGCTTAGTTTAGTGTTCCCTGGCGATGGAGCAATTGGCGCGCGCCGATATTGTCGGTCAATCGGCTTTTCGTGACGCAGTCTGGACTGGTCCTGCGCAATATGTACAGGTTGACGCTTTCCGCGCCGCTTTTCGGGGCCGGGAATCAGATCTCCAGGTCCGACTCGCCGGCCCTTGGCGAAGCGCAGCGCAGCCGCCGATCTCGACGGCGTCGATACCTAACGAGCGCAATTCCTCGCCCCGCGCGCTGGCCGCCGCGTTGGTCGTGGCGAGCACCAGCTGTCGCCCTCCTCAAAGGTGCGTTCGCCGGTATTGAGATCCAGAAACTGACGCCATTTGGTGCCACTCCATGCTGAGCCATTTGAAGCCCAGCCTCTTCAGGGTCTGGCGCAGCGGTACGTCGGCGGTCGTGCGCTGAGAGTATTGTCGCCGAATGCCCGTCTTCGGCAGGTTTCCAGGCGGTTCCGCAGCCGCACCAGCCGCCGTCTTCGTCCAGCAGGAGGACTTGCCGGCCGGCCTTGCCTGTCGCGCCATGACCGGCCTCGTGATTGCCCTTTTCGATGCCGGGTAGCGTCTCAACGGATGGCAGGCCTTTCTTTGGAGGCCGGTTTCGGGAGAATATGAGCCTGTCGCCAGGATCGCGCATCGGCGCCGACGGTCTCGATATTCGATAGGAGTTGAACCTGACGTCGACTCCGAGCTTTGTCAGTTGCCGCTCGTACTAGCCGATGAGGTCGAGGATCTGCCCCTGGCGAGGCTGCATCCCGGCAAGCAGGAAATTGCCGCCAAGCCGGTTCGATGCTTCACGCTAGGATGACCCTGTGGCCTCGCCGGGCGACCGCCGAGCGCTAATCTCGCCGGCCAGCCGGGAGAGGCCGCCTGCGGAGGTTCAGAGCGCGACCGAAAGGGTGTTATCGTGTCGGGAGGCCACCTCCTGCGAATTCACCATTGCGCCAGCGAGCTGGCGGAAGGTGACAAGGCCCAGTGTTTCCCCCGAAGGCGAAACCACCCTGGCATCATCGTCCGGTGTCGAAGCCAGCATTCGGAGGGCCTCTTCCACCGTCGTGCCCGATGCGATCGTCAAACCGCCCGGCGCCACCACGGTGTGCAGAGGTGTCATAACGGCCTCGACATGGATGACCCGGCCTCGGTTGACCTCCTTGACGAAGTTGGCGATGTAGTCGTCCGCAGGGCGCAGCACGATATCTTGGCTGGTGCCCTGCTGGATAACCTCGCCGTCGCGCAGGATCGCGATCTGGTCGCCCAGGCGCAAAGCCTCGTCGAGATCGTGGGTGATGAAGACGATGGTCTTCTTGATCTCTTTCTGAATATCGAGAAGGACCGTCTGCATATCCGTGCGGATCAAGGGGTCGAGAGCCGAATAGGCCTCGTCCATCAAGAGAACCGGGGCATCGTTGGAGAGCGCCCGCGCCAGGCCGACGCGCTGCTGCATGCCGCCGGAAAGCTGGTTGGGGTATTTTTGTTCGAAGCCCTTCAGGCCGACGCGCTCGATCCAGCGCATAGCGACATCAACGGCTTTCGCGCGCTCCATACCCTGCACTTCGAGACCGAAAATGGTGTTGTCGAGGACGTTGCGGTGCGGCAGAAGCGCAAACTTCTGGAACACCATGGCGGTCTGCTGCCGCCGGAACGTCCGCAATTCGGTCTCGTTCATCTTCACGACATCGATGCCGTCGACCAGCACTTCGCCCGATGTCGGATCGATCAGCCGGTTGATGTGCCGGATGAGCGTCGATTTGCCCGATCCGGAAAGGCCCATGATGACCTGGATTCGGCCGGAGGGAATCTCGACATTGATATCCCTGAGCCCCAGCACGTGCCCATGTTTTGCGTTTAGCTCGGCTTTCGTCAGGCCCTTCTGCACCGCTTCGACATAAGCCGTGGGATTGGGGCCGAAGATCTTGTAGAGATTGCGGATTTTGATGCCGCCGAAACGATGCTCAGCCATGGACGGTCTCCCGATGCTTCTGGAGCCTTTTGCCATATGCCTGGCTGACCCGGTCGAAGATGATTGCGATGCCGACGATGGCAAGGCCGTTGAAAATGCCCAGCGTGAAGTATTGGTTGGCGATCGCCTTCAGCACCGGCTGGCCGAGGCCCTGAACGCCGATCATGGAAGCGATGACCACCATGGCGAGCGCCATCATGATCGTCTGGTTGATGCCGGCCATGATGGTGGGAAGCGCCAGCGGCAGCTGCACCTTGAAGAGCTTCTGCGACCTGGAGGTGCCGAAGGCATCTGCGGCCTCGAGCACGTCCTTGTCAACGAGCCGGATGCCGAGATCGGTCAGGCGGATCATCGGCGGGATGGCGTAGATGACAACGGCGATCAGGCCCGGCACCTTGCCGATACCCAAGAGCATGACGACGGGGATGAGGTAGACGAAGCTCGGCATGGTCTGCATGACGTCGAGGATCGGATTGACGACGCGCTGCAGCCGGTCGGAACGGGCCATCAGGATGCCGATCGGGATACCGATGGCGATGGAAAGAACCGTGCAGACGAAGATCATCGAGACCGTCCGCATCGTGTCGTCCCACATGTCGAAGTAGCCGATCAGCATCAGCGTCACCAGACAGCCGAGGACGATCTTCAAGCTGCGGCTCGCAAACCAGGCAATGACGAGGATGATCAGGGTAATGATCGGCCACGGCGTTTGCGTCATGAAGCGCTCGGCAGCGATGAGGAAATGCTGCAGCGGGACGAAGAGGCTTTCGATGCCGTCGCCGTAGCTGCGGGTAAATCCGCGAAAGCCGTCATCGATCGCTTTCTTCAGATTGCGAAGCGCGTCATCGTTCATGTGTGGGAATTTATAAAACCATTCCATCTCGTTCCCCTTTCGTCAAAGTGCCGCGGCAGTCTTTTTGATTTTGTCGGCGCGTGAGAAGCGGTGCGCTTTCGCGCACCGCAATTTTTTTTGCTTAGAGAGCAGCTTCGATCTTCTTGGCTGCCTCGGGCGAGACCCACTTGGTCCAGATGTCCTTGTTTTCTTCCAGGAAGTGTTTGGCGCCGTCTTCGCCGGTTGCCTGGTTGTCGGTCATCCAGGCCATCAGCTTGTTGACCGTATCGTTGCTCCATGAACGCTTCTTCAGGTAGTCCATGACCTCGGGGCCGACCTTTTCAGAGAAAGGCTTGGCAACGAGAGTCACGACGTGATCGACCGGCCATGCCGCCGGCTTCGGATCGGGGCAGTCGGCAACCGTGATGCAGCGCTTCCACTCGGCAGCATTCTCCGGCACACCGGCTTCGAGCTTGACCATCTGATACTTGCCGAGCAGCGCGGTCGGCGCCCAGTAATAGCCGACCCAGCCTTCCTTGCGCTCGTAAGCCTTGGCGATCGAACCGTCGAGACCGGCGGCAGAGCCGGTGTCGACAAGGGTGAAGCCCGCCTTTTCGGCATCAAACGCCTTGTAGAGCTGCGAGGTGACGACCGTGCCGCCCCAGCCCTGCGGGCCGTTGACGATGGCGCCCTTCTTCGGATCTTCGGGATCTGGGAAGAGTTCCGGATGCTTCAGCGCATCGCCGATCGTTTTGATATCGGGATGGGCGTCGGCGAGATATTTCGGAATCCACCAGCCCTGTACGCCGCCGTCCGGCAGCGGCGAGCCGACCTGAACGATGCGGCCTTCTTCCGTGCCCTTCTTGACGACGTCAGGAAGCAGGTCGATCCATGCTTCGGGCGCAATATCGGGCTGTCCCTTTTCGGCCATGGAGGTGATCGTCGGGACGGTGTCGCCAACGGTGATGTCGGCGCTGCAGCCGTAACCTTCGTTCAGGATGAACTTGTCCAGGTTGGAGAGAACTTCGGCGCTCTGCCAGTTCATGCTGGCGATGGTGACGCTGCCGCATTCGGCGGCGCCGGCGAAGGACGCGCCGCCGATCAGGCCGAACGTCAAGCATGTCGATGCAAGTAGTTTCTTCATTCTCGTTCCCTCTATTTAGCGGCTGATCTGGCCAGGCGGGGTGCCGCAGTACCCGCCCTCAACGGTCGTCAGGAAACAGCTCCCATACCCACCGATTTCTTGAATGCTGCCGATAGGCCTTCCCCCACCGCAGCGTCGAACCCGGCGGCGCGCATGCCTTCTATGGCTGCCGCGGTGGTGCCGCGATAGTCGAGAAAGGTTTGGACGATGTCGTCGGGACATTCGTTGCGGCGCTCCAGCAGCCGGCCGGCGCCTGATATCACCGCATTGACGGCGCGGCGCGCAACCTCGGCAGGCAGGCCGCGGATGACGGCGTCGCGCATCATGGCGGCGGCGAGCAGTGCCGGGAATGCCGGCCCGGAGCCGGAAAGGCCCGTGAGATAATCGATGTCGCTTTCCCTTGCGACCTCGTCCTCAGATCCGCAGGTTTCGAAGATTGCGCGGACGACGTCCCGATCATCTCTCGTGATGTCGTTCGCGCCGATCCAGGGGGTATAGGATTTCCCCACTTCGGCAGCGGCATTCGGCAGGGCGCGGACGACGCGGCCTGTCTTGTGGCGCTCCGCAAGGGCGTCCAGGCGAATGCCGGCCATGACCGAAATCACCAGCTTGTCGGAAGCATCGAGGGCGAGCGGATGCCAGTCGTCCGGGCGGATGGAGAGAAGGATCACATCCGAGCGGTCGGCAAGTTCCTGACTGTCGGTGGTCCAGAAAGAATCCGGGAAACGGTCGGGCTGCCGGCTGCGATAGGAGAGGCAGAGATTTCGAGGATCGACCAGGCCGGAATCGACGATCGCGCTGGCGATGGCTCCACCCAGCCAGCCGCCACCGCCAACAATACCAATCCTCAAGGAAACGCTCATCTCGGTTTCCTCAGCCGGGCCTATAGCCATGCCGCGCGAAGAAGCGGTCGAGCTCCCTCTGCAGCGGCACTTCGCCCGTGTAGATCGCAATATATTCGGGAATCCGTTTCATGCGGACGGCGAGTTCCTCCTTCGACTGCATGGAAATGTACCCGATCTGAACGAGGTAAGTTGTCCGCGCTCTGACATCCGATGTCGTTTCTGGTAACCCGAACCGTATAAACATGCGTTTGAGCGCCTCCAGCCGGATCTGATCCGCCTGCTGGACCTCGGCCAGAAGTTCGTCCGACTGCAAGGCCCAACTGCGCACGGCAAACTCGAATTTGGCGTCGAAGAGGTCGGTGTTCAGCCAGCAATCGAAAACGTTGAGCATCGCTTCTGCGAGCGACTCCGCATAGGCTTCGGACTGCTTGACGATATTGCCGGTGTTTTTCTCGCGCCACCGCGCCACGAGCGCGCTCAAGAGTTCCTCCCGATCCTTGAAGAACCAGTAGAAGCTCGTTCGCGAGAGATTGAGTTTCTTTGCGAGCGGGAGAATTTTCACCGAATCCACGCCGGATTCCAGCAATGACTGGTAAGCTGCCTCCAGCCATCCCTCCTGCGATCCGCGCCAGCCGGTGTCGTTCAAAGCCTGGTCCATGCATTACCTCCTATCAACTTCCGGGGCTTGGCACAAGAAAAATGTACATTAGTGTCGAAATTAATGACCTTCATGTTTTCAATGTTGACACATATGTACATTACCCTTAGCGTTTGCTTCGATGTTTTAATCCGGAACCACGGTCCATGTCGAACGATCCCCTACTTCAACCCTATCGGCTCAAGCATCTGACGCTGCGCAACCGCATCATCGTAACCTCGCACGAGCCGGCCTATCCCGAGGACGGCATGCCGAAGGAAAGGTATCGGGCCTATACGGTAGAGCGGGCAAAGGGCGGGGTGGCCTTGACGATGACGGCAGGCTCCGCCGCGGTTTCAAGGGACAGTCCGCCCGTCTTCAACAACTTGCTCGCCTATAAGGACGAGATCGTCCCCTGGATCAGGGAAATGACTGACGCCGTGCACGAAGAGGGGGCGGCGATCATGATCCAGCTCACCCATCTCGGCCGGCGCACGCGCTGGGACAAGGGAGACTGGCTGCCGGTCGTCGCCCCGTCGCATCATCGCGAGGCTTCGCATCGCGCCTTTCCGAAGAAGCTGGAAGATTGGGACATCGAGCGCATCATCAAGGATTTCGCCGATGCGGCCGAACGGATGAAAGCCGGGGGTATGGATGGAATCGAGCTGGAGGCCTACGGCCACCTGATTGACCAGTTCGCGTCTCCGCTCACCAACGAACTTGACGGCCCCTATGGGGGTGCGCTCGAGAACCGCATGCGCTTCTGTTTCGACGTGTTCAGGGCGATCCGCGAGAGGGTCGGGAACGAATTCATCCTCGGCGTGCGCTATACGGCGGACGAATGTCTGCCCGGCGGCAACGGGCAGGCCGAAGGCATAGAGATTTCCAAGCGGCTGCGCGACAGCGGGCTTATCGACTATCTGAACGTCATTCGCGGCCACATCGACACCGATCCGGGTTTGACCGACGTCATCCCGATCCAGGGCATGGCGAACTCGCCGCACCTGGATTTTGCCGGTGAAATCCGCGCCGCGACCAACTTCCCGACCTTCCATGCGGCGAAGATTCCCGACGTCGCCACGGCGCGTCATGCGATTGCAGCCGGCAAAGTCGACATGGTCGGCATGACCCGCGCCCACATGACCGACCCGCATATCGTCCGCAAGATCATCGAGAAGCGGGAAGAGGATATCCGCCCCTGCGTCGGCGCCAATTATTGTCTCGATCGCATCTATCAGGGCGGGGCGGCCTACTGCATCCACAATGCCGCCACGGGCCGCGAACTGACGATGCCGCATATCGCGGCAAAGGCCGAGGTCAGAAAAAAGGTCGTCATCGTCGGCGCCGGCCCGGCCGGGCTCGAGGCGGCGCGCGTCGCGGGAGAGCGCGGCCACCAAGTGACCGTTTTCGAAGCGGGGAACAATCCAGGCGGTCAGATCCGCCTCACCGCCCAAAGCGAACGCCGCCGGGAAATGATCAGCATTATCGACTGGCGCATGAGCCAGTGTGAGAAATACGGCGTCACCTTCCACTTCAACACCTGGGCGGAAGCCGACACGATCGAGGCCGAAAATCCTGATATCGTCATCATCGCCACTGGCGGCCTGCCCCATACAGAGGTGCTCACCAGCGGCAACGAACTGGTGGTCTCGTCTTGGGACATCATCTCCGGCGATGTGAAACCCGGTTCGAACGTGCTTGTTTTCGACGACGCTGGCGACCATGCCGGTCTCCAGGCGGCGGAGTTCCTCGCCAAATCAGGTGCCAAGGTCGAGATCATGACGCCGGACCGGTCCTTCGCGCCGGAGGTCATGGCCATGAACCTGGTGCCCTATATGCGTTCGCTCCAAAAGTACGACGTGACCTTCACCGTTACCTATCGGCTGGAGGCCGTCGAGAAGAGCGGTAATCAGCTCGTCGCCCATATCGGTAGCGACTACGGCGGAATTGCCCGGCAGCACAGCTACGACCAGATCGTCGTAAATCACGGGACCATCCCGCTCGACGAACTCTATTTCGAGCTGAAGCCCAAGTCGAAAAATCTGGGCGAGGTCTCGCACGATCAGCTTCTCCAGGGGCAACCGCAATCGGTCATCCGTAATCCCGAGGGCAAGTTCCAGCTGTTCCGGATCGGCGACGCTGTCGCTGCCCGTAACACGCATGCCGCTGTCTATGACGGTCTGCGCATCGCGAAGGATATATGATTGTCAGAGCGGCCGCCTGCCGGCCGATCCGGAGGGGATGATATGAGTTTGCGCAACGAAAGCCTCCAGCATTTTCTGGAAGCCGCTTCGGTCGCTTTCGACCAGTTCGCCGAGGCTCCAGAAGCCCGCCGCTCGATCGGGCAGTTCTTCGCGGCGCTGGAGCGCCCGGGGACTGCCCGCGCGGGAGAGGGAAGCCGGTTGCCGGTCTGCGCTCATCTCGATATGGCGCTCGCAGTCGATACGTCCTATGCTTCGCTGGCGCGATTGATCGAGGGGTTCAAAGGCATCGAGCCAATGCTTGAATGGCATCGCCGCACAAAGTATGACCACACCACGGCCAGCGACAATTTCGTTGATGGGCATGCCAATGCCATGATCGTCGGGCCGGGTGGATTGGAGGAGCGAAGTGACCTGTGGTTCGGTGTGACATTGATGGCGCCTCACGTGCGCTATCCCGATCACGACCATGCGCCGGAGGAGGTCTATCTCGTGCTGTCCAAGGGAGAGTTCCAGCAGGGGGAGGGGAACTGGTTTTCGCCTGGTATCGGCGGATCGTTCTATAATATTCCCGGGATCAAACACGCCATGAGGTCGGTGGAGACGCCGCTCTTCGCCTTCTGGGCGTTGCTTGCCGAGCGGTCGCATTGACGGCCGGCTGTCTACAGCATGTCGCGCAAAGCTGTGCGGCAATTGTGACAACGGCTTACGTAAAAACAAAGAGTTAAAGCGCAGAGAAAGCGAATCTGAAAGATAGCGACGCGCTTTGGATATAGGGGTTTGCCATGAAGATTCTCGTGCCCGTCAAGCGGGTTGTCGACTACAACGTGAAGATCCGGGTGAAGCCGGATGGCACGGGTGTCGAGCTTGCCAATGTGAAGATGTCGATGAACCCGTTCGACGAGATCTCGGTGGAAGAGGCGCTGAGATTGAAGGAAGCCGGCAAGGCGGAAGAAGTGGTGGTGGTGTCGATCGGCCCGGCCAAGGCCGAGGAAACGCTGCGCACGGCGCTCGCCATGGGCGCCGACCGGGCGATCCTAGTCGAGACCGACGACGCCGTCGAGCCGCTCGCCGTCGCCAAGATCCTTAAGGGGGTCGCCAATGCCGAGCAGCCTAGCCTTATCATCGTCGGCAAACAGGCGATCGACGACGATTCGAACCAGACCGGCCAGATGCTGGCGGCATTGCTGGGCTCGGCCCAGGCGACCTTTGCCTCGAAGATCGAGATCGGTGACGGTAAGGCTCAGGTCACCCGCGAGGTCGATGGCGGCCTGCAGACGATCGAGATCAAGCTGCCGGCGGTCATCACCACCGACCTCAGACTGAACGAGCCGCGTTACGCCTCGCTGCCGAACATCATGAAGGCGAAGAAGAAGCCGCTCGACAAGAAGAGCCCTGCCGACTTCGGCGTCGACACGACGCCGCGGCTGAAGGTGCTGAAGACCGAGGAGCCGTCCGGCCGCAAGGCCGGCGTCAAGGTCAAGTCGGTCGCCGAACTCGTCGACAAGCTGAAGAACGAAGCCGGCGTGCTGTAATCGGGCTGGAACAGGAGCAACTATCATGACCATTCTTCTTCTGGCCGACCATGACGGCAATCACCTTTCCGACCAGACCGCCAAGGCGCTGACGGCGGCAAGCCAGATCGGCTCCGACGTGCATGTGCTGGCTGCCGGCAAGGCTGCCAGGGCTGCGGCCGATCAGGCGGCAAAACTCTCCGGCGTCTCCAAGGTGCTGCTCGCCGAAAGCGACGCGCTTGCCAACAATCTCGCCGAACCGCTGGCCGAGCTGATCGTTTCGCTCGCCGGCTCCTATGACACGATCGTCTCGGCCGCCACCTCGGTCGGCAAGACGGTGCTGCCGCGGGTGGCAGCCCTGCTCGATGTCGCCCAGGTCTCGGAGATCATCGAAGTCGTCTCCGCCGACACCTTCAAGCGGCCGATCTATGCCGGCAACGCCATTCAGACGGTGCAATCAAGCGACGCCAAGAAGGTGATCACCGTGCGCACCGCTTCCTTTGCCTCGGCAGCGGAAGGCGGCTCGGCAACGGTCGAGGCGATCCCGGCCGTCTCCGATCCGGGCCTGTCGCGTTTCGTCTCCGATGCCCTGTCGGCGTCGGAACGTCCGGAACTGACCTCGGCCAAGGTCATCATCTCGGGCGGCCGCGCGCTCGGCTCGTCCGAGAAGTTCAGGCAAGTCATCCTGCCGGTTGCCGACAAGCTCGGTGCTGCCGTCGGCGCCAGCCGTGCTGCCGTCGATGCCGGTTATGCCCCGAACGACTGGCAGGTCGGCCAGACCGGCAAGGTGGTGGCGCCCGATCTCTATATCGCCTGCGGCATCTCCGGCGCCATCCAGCATCTGGCCGGCATGAAGGATTCGAAGGTGATCGTCGCCATCAACAAGGACGAGGAGGCGCCGATCTTCCAGGTTGCCGACTACGGCCTCGTCGCCGATCTGTTCGACGCCCTGCCGGAATTGGAAAAGGCGCTCTGAGCGAGGAGACCGAACGTGGCGCGCGCGGTGGGACGTCCAATCAGACCTGGTGCCGACCTTCTCCTGAACGATGAGGAAAAGCCGGCCTATATCAGGCTGCACGACATCGGCAGGGAAAGGCGTCCTCGGCCGCTGCAGGAATTCCTCAACGATATCGGCGGACTGATGCTGTCGGCTGAGGCTCCCGCCGTTGCCAGTTTCGTTGCCGGCAAGGTGCTGCAGAGGCTGCTCAAGACAGGCAAGGTGCGGCCGGAGGGCGACCCTCTTCCCGGCGTGCCAGGAGGGCTGGACGACGCCATCGGCCATCTGGCAAAATCCGGACGAAAATATGAGGCGATCGCCGGCCAGTTCAAAAGTCTCGCCGACAAACTGCTGTGGAGACGTGGCCGGACCGGCCCCTTTGCCAGCCTGAACTTCGGCAACACCCACTCCCACGCCGTCCTGATCGGTCCGGGCGGCCTGGAGGAGCGGGCCGATCTCCGGGTGGGCGTGATCTATATGGATCGCTACACGCGCTTTCCCGATCATGTTCAGACGCAACCGCGTGCTTTCATTCTGCTTTCGCCGGGCGAAATCTGCCTCGACGATTCCCAATGGTTTTCCGCCGCGACCGGAACAGTTTTCGCGAATGATGCGGGGCAATCTTTTGCGATAAGATGTACGGCCCAGCCGCTTCTCGCGGTCTGGTGTCAGGTCGAGCCGGGATAACGAAGATGAGGCGGAAGCAGATCGTTTCGACGTCTAGGTCGTAGCTCTGCATATCTCGCTATCGAAATTGATTTAATAGAAAGGATTATCAAATGGACGTTCGCGCCGCCGTAGCCGTTCAGGCTGGAAAACCGCTTGAAGTGATGACCGTGCAGCTGGAGGGGCCGAAGGCCGGCGAAGTTCTGGTGGAGGTCAAGGCGACGGGCATCTGCCACACCGACGATTTCACCCTGTCGGGCGCCGATCCGGAAGGCCTGTTCCCCGCCATCCTCGGCCATGAGGGCGCCGGCATCGTCGTCGATGTCGGCCCGGGCGTGACCTCGGTCAAGAAGGGCGACCATGTCATTCCGCTTTACACGCCGGAATGCCGCGAGTGTTATTCCTGCACATCGCGCAAAACCAATCTCTGCACCGCCATCCGCGCCACCCAGGGCCAGGGCGTGATGCCTGACGGCACCTCGCGCTTCTCGATCGGCAAGGACAAGATCCATCACTATATGGGCTGCTCGACCTTCGCCAATTACACGGTGCTGCCGGAGATCGCGCTCGCCAAGATCAACCCCGACGCGCCCTTCGACAAGGTCTGCTACATCGGCTGCGGCGTCACCACAGGCATCGGCGCCGTCATCAACACGGCCAAGGTCGAGGTCGGATCGACGGCGATCGTCTTCGGGCTCGGCGGCATTGGCCTGAACGTCATTCAGGGCCTGCGGCTTGCCGGCGCCGACATGATCATCGGCGTCGATATCAACCCGGATCGCAAGGCCTGGGGCGAGAAGTTCGGCATGACGCATTTCGTCAATCCGAAGGAGGTCGGCGACGACATCGTGCCCTATCTGGTCAACATGACCAAGCGGGGCGGCGACCTGATCGGCGGCGCCGACTACACCTTCGACTGCACCGGCAACACCAAGGTCATGCGCCAGGCGCTGGAAGCTTCGCATCGCGGCTGGGGCAAATCGGTCATCATCGGCGTGGCCGGCGCCGGCCAGGAAATCTCGACACGGCCGTTCCAGCTGGTGACCGGCCGCAACTGGATGGGCACTGCCTTCGGCGGCGCGCGCGGCCGCACCGACGTGCCGAAGATCGTCGACTGGTACATGCAGGGAAAGATCCAGATCGATCCGATGATCACCCACACCATGCCGCTCGAAGACATCAACAAGGGCTT
The DNA here is from genome assembly GCF_014193135.1 of Rhizobium sp. BK049. NCBI lineage: Bacteria > Pseudomonadati > Pseudomonadota > Alphaproteobacteria > Hyphomicrobiales > Rhizobiaceae > Rhizobium > Rhizobium sp. BK049. The sequence continues at coordinate 307,934 of NZ_JACHYV010000001.1, read as the reverse complement.
CGACCTGATGCACAGGGGTGAAAGCATCCGCGGCGTGGTGGTCTACTAAGAATGAAAACGATCGCGACTGATAAGTCTTACGGCGGCACTCAGGGCGTCTACGTGGAACGCTCCGAGACCTGCGATTGCGACATGACCTTCGCGGTGTTCGTGCCGCCGCAGGCTGCCGCCGGCAAGCTGCCGGTTCTATGGTATCTGTCCGGCCTGACATGCACGCATGCCAACGTCATGGACAAGGGCGAGTATCGGCGGCTTGCCGCCGAACTCGGTCTGGTCATCGTCTGCCCGGATACCAGCCCCCGCGGGGACCACGTTCCCGATGAGGCCGACAACTGGCAGTTCGGCAAGGGTGCGGGCTTTTATGTCGACGCCACCGAGCCGCCCTATTCGGCCAATTACCGCATGTACAGCTATATCGTCGACGAGCTGCCGCGGCTCCTTGCTGCGGAGTTTCCGGTCGACATGGATCGCCAGGGGATATTCGGTCACTCGATGGGTGGACATGGCGCGATCACGATCGCGCTCAAGAACCCGGATCGCTTCCGCAGCTGTTCGGCCTTCGCACCGATCAGCCATCCCTCGGTTTCCGGCTGGTCGAAGCCGGCCTTCCGGAAATATCTCGGGGCCGACGAGGCGACCTGGCGGGCCTATGACGCCTGCTCGCTGATCGAGGACGGTCATCGTTTCCCCGAACTGTTCGTCGACCAGGGAACGGCGGATAGCTTCCTGGAGGATGGATTGCGCCCCGACGAGCTGAGACAAGCCTGCGAGGCGGCTGATATCAACCTCAAGCTTCGCATGCAGGAAGGCTACGGCCATTCCTACTTCTTCATTTCGACATTCATGGAGGACCATCTGCGCTGGCACGCGCAGAGGCTGGGAAAATAATTGCATAGCTCGGCCGGGCATAACGCAAACGGCCAGGGAGGGAAGGAGAGAAGCAATGACCAGCATAGCCATACATCCGGCAGTGGATTCAGGCTTTCGAGCGACTGACGCTGCTTTCGCAGGCGGAACGCTTGTGTGCAATTGCGCGAGCAATCCCGTCAAGGTGAGGGTCAAGGGTGACATCGCCCACAACCACGTCTGCGGCTGCACCAAGTGCTGGAAGCCGAAAGGCGCCGTCTTCTCGGTCGTGGCGGTGGCGCCGACCGAAAGCGTCGAGGTGCTGGAAAACGGCGACAAGCTCGCAGTTGTCGATTCCACCGCCCTGATTCAGCGGCACGCCTGCAGGGAGTGCGGGGTGCATATGTACGGACCGGTCGAGCGCGAACATCCCTTCCAGGGGTTGTCCTTCGTCCACCCGGAGCGCTTCCAGGAGGGCGGCTGGGCAAAGCCGACTTTCGCAGCCTTCGTGTCGTCGATCATCGAAAGCGGCTTCGATCCTTCGAAGATGGACGCGGTCAGGGCGCAGCTGAAGGCGTCGGGGCTCGAGCCTTATGATTGCCTTTCGCCTGGCCTGATGGACTATATCGCCACCTGGACCGCCAAAAAGAGCGGCGTCCTGGCCGCCTAATTCTTCGGGGGGCGCCGAACAGGCGCTCCCCGAATGCAGCCGCCATCCGCATGTCGTAACCTCCGGCGATGACCGGCGTCTTGAGGTCCTGTAATCGACCTCGGCTTGAGCCAGTCCAGCCCACCTGCCACGACAACCCATGAGAAGAACTCCGCGAAGGCTGCCGCCGCGGAGCTTTTGCCATGCCCGTCACTTCCGAAAATAAGCAGCGGCATCAAGCCTCCCGCTATCGGCGGCAACAGTCTCCTTTGCCGTGGGACACCGATCATCGCCCGCGCTCAGAACACGCTCTTTGCAAATTGTGTAATCGAGGAATTATTACTGTGTACATAGAGTACACAATTATTGACTTTGTTCGGGCGGCGTGTCATCTTCCCCGGCGTAGAGCAACAAGCGACCGGAGATCGACGATGGCGAAGACACCCAAGAGCAATCTCTACGAAGACCTGAAACGCCAGATTCTGACGATGGAGCTGGATCCGGACGCTGATCTCGACGAGGTCAGTCTGAGCGAGAAGTACGGGCTGTCGCGCACCCCGGTGCGGGACATATTCCGTCGCCTTGCCGGCGAGGGCTATATCGACATCCGCGAGAACAGGGGTGCGCGGGTCATTCCGATGAACCACTCCACGCTGCGCAATTTCTTCCTTGTCGCGCCGATGATCTATGCGGCGATCGGCCGTCTCGCCGTGCAGAACTTCAAGCCCGCGCAGCTTGTCGATCTGAGGCAGACCCAGGAACGGTTCCGGGCCGCCAGCGAGACTAGGGACCCGCTGGCGATGGTTCTGGAGAACAATCGCTTTCATGAAATTTTCGGTGAGATGTCGGGCAATGACTATCTGCAGCCGAGCCTCGGCCGGCTGCTCATCGACCACGCACGCATCGGCCACACCTTCTTCCGCCCGAGAAACGATGACATGCGGCGGCGGCTGCAAATTGCCGTCGACCATCATGACGGCTTCATCGAGGCTCTCGGTGCTCACGACGAGAGCGCCGTGGTCGACCTCGTCTTCGAACACTGGGAACTGTCTCGCGAGAACATGGAGATGTTCATCGCCCCGCCAGGCCTTAAGGCGGATGCCCATCTCGGCGGTCCGGCCACGCAATTCTTGGAGAAGTCATCGTGAAATTTGAGGGGATCTATACACCGGCCGTGACGCCGCTCGATCAGGATGGGCAGATCGACCGGCCGGCATTCGCTGCCGTGCTCGAGTCGCTGATTGAGGCCGGCGTCCACGGCATTATTGTCGGCGGTTCGACGGGCGAATACTACGCCCAGAGCAGCCAGGAACGTTACGAGCTCGCGGCCTATGCGAAGGAAGTCATCGGGACGCGGCTGCCGCTCATCATTGGCACAGGCGCCACGCGGACCGAAGATTCGGTCGAATATGCCAAGGCTGCGAAGGAAATTGGTGCGGACGCGATCCTCGTGTCGTCGCCGCCATACGCATTGCCGACCGAACGCGAGAACGCAGTCCATGCGCTGACCGTCGATCGCGCCGCCAACCTGCCGATCATGCTCTACAACTACCCTGCCCGCATGGGTGTGGTGATGGGCGATGAGTATTTTTCCCGCGTCGGCAAGTCGAAGAACGTCGTCGCCATCAAGGAAAGCTCCGGCGACATGAGCAATCTTCACCTGCTGGCCCGGAAATTCCCGCACATCTCGCTCTCGTGCGGCTGGGACGACCAGGCGCTCGAATTCTTCGCATGGGGCGCGAAAAGCTGGGTCTGCGCCGGCTCCAATTTCCTGCCGCGCGAGCATGTCGCCCTCTATGAGGCCTGCGTCGTCGAGAAGAACTTCGACAAGGGCCGGGCGATCATGAGCGCGATGCTGCCCCTGATGGATTTCCTCGAATGCGGCAAGTTCGTCCAGTCGATCAAACACGGCTGCGAGATCATCGGCCTGAAAGCCGGCCCCGTGCGGTCGCCGCTGCGCGGACTGAACTCCGAAGAGAAAAGAACCCTTCAGACCGTCGTTTCCACGTTGAAGCGCACGGTCGGCCAGATCACGTCGGGAGCCAATCATGCATGAGCCATTGACCGCAGCCGAATACAAGGCGATCGCCGCCGGTCTTCAACTTCCGACGAATGCTTTCATTGACGGCACATTCCGTCCGGCCAATTCCGGCAATACCTTCACCTCCACAAACCCTGCGACGGGCGAGGTCCTTGCCGAAATCGCCGCCTGTGATTCAAGCGACGTCGATTTCGCCGTCGAAAAGGCGAAGCAGGCATTTGACGACGGACGCTGGCGGCTTCGCTCTCCGGGCGAGCGCAAGGACGTGCTGCTGAAGCTCGCCAAGCTCCTGGAGCGCAACCGGCACGAGCTCGCCGTCATGGAGAGTCTCGACAGCGGCAAGCCGATCCGCGAATGCCAGACGGTCGACGTACCCGATACAATTCATACGCTGCGTTGGCATGCCGAACTGATCGACAAGCTCTATGACAACACCGCCCCTGTCGGCGCCAACGCGTTGACGATGATTGTGCGTGAGCCGATCGGCGTTGTCGGCTGCGTGTTGCCGTGGAATTTCCCGCTGCTGATGCTCGCCTGGAAGATCGGCCCGGCGCTTGCGGCCGGCTGCTCGGTCATCGTCAAACCGGCACAGGAAACGACGCTCACGACGCTGCGTGTCGCCGAGCTTGCCCATGAAGCGGGTATTCCTGCGGGTGTCTTCAACGTTGTGACCGGCGACGGCAAGGACGTCGGCGAACCGATCGGCCTGCACAAGGATGTCGATATGGTGGCCTTCACCGGCTCGACGCCCACCGGCCGCCGCTTCCTGCGTTATGCCGCGGACTCGAACCTCAAGAAAGTCGTGCTCGAATGCGGCGGCAAGAATCCCGCGGTCGTTCTCGACGATGCCGAAGACCTGGACCTCGTTGCCGAGCAGGTTGTCAACGGCGCCTTCTGGAACATGGGCGAGAACTGCTCGGCCACTTCGCGTCTCATCGTCCAGTCCGGAATCAAGGACGAATTGATGAAGCGCATCGGCGCCTATATGCGCGAATGGAAGACGGGCGATCCGCTCGATCCCGAAAACCGCATCGGCGCGCTCGTCAGCAAGACACATTTCGAGAAGGTGAAGTCCTTCCTCGACGACGCCAAGACGGAGAAGCTCTCCGTTGCCCATGGCGGCGAAACCTATAACGGCATCTTCATCGAGCCGACGGTGGTCGAGGGTGTGACACCTGCAAGCCGCCTCTTCCAGGAGGAAATCTTCGGGCCGGTGCTCTCCGTGACCACTTTCAAGTCGCTCGCTGAGGCGATCGCCCTTGCCAATGATACGAATTACGGCCTGACGGCCTCCGTCTATACCGGCAGCCTGCGGAATGCGATCAAGCTCTCGCGCGAGATCCGCGCCGGTGTCGTCACGGTCAACTGCTTTGGAGAAGGGGACGCCACCACCCCGTTTGGCGGTTACAAGGAGTCCGGCTTCGGCGGCCGCGACAAGTCGGTCTTCGCCCACGACAATTACTGCGAGCTGAAGACCATCTGGATCGACGTATCCGAACGATCGGTCGACGAGACGGTCCGATGATCCGCCACGTCATCAAGCGCCTGCCGATCGATACCGGCGTTTCGGGATGGGAGGCGATCAGCGGACGCGCCTTCCCCGCAACGGCGCTTGAGCGTGACATACTGGCGGACTGGCTGATCGTGGGCGCCGGCTTTGCCGGACTCTCGGCGGCCCGCCGTCTCTCGCAGGCGCGGCCTGGCGACAAGATCGTCGTCCTGGATGCCGGCGAGCTTGCCAAGGGGCCGGCTGGGAGAAATTCCGGCTTCATGATCGACGTGCCGCACAACCTCTCCTCCGGCGAGTATTCGGTGGCGGGCGAGGCGGCAACCAAGGACGAGATCCGCCAGAACCGTCTGGCGATTTCCTTCGCATCCGAAGTGGCGGCCGAATACGGCCTGTCCAAGGAGGTCTTCGACCCCGCGGGCAAGGTGAATGCGGCCGCCTCCGCGCGCGGGCTCGCGCTTAACGACAACTATCGGAAGTCGCTCGAGAAGATCGGTGAGGAGCATAGCGTTTTCGACGCCGATCACATGCGGGAAATGACCGGCTCGCGCTATTACCTCGGAGGGCTCTACACGCCCGGCGCGGTGATGATTCAGCCGGCCGGTTACATTCGCGGCTTGGCGCACGGGCTTTCCTCGAAGGTCGTCATCCACGAGAATTCGCCGGTGCTGGAACTTTCCCGGGAGGGGGGCAGCTGGAAGGCGAAGACGCCGCGCGGCTCGGTCTCATCGCCGAAGGTCATACTGGGCGTGAACGGCCACATCGAAAGCTTCGGCCATTTCCGCGGTCGGCTGATGCATATCTTCACGTATGCGTCGATGACATCGGCCTTTTCCCAGAACGAATTTGGCGGCGATGTCACCGGCGTCGATCGCTGGGCGCTGCTGCCGGCCGACCCGATGGGCGCCACTGTGCGCAAGATCTCCAAGGACGGCCTGTCGAGGATCGTCGTCAGGACGAGGTTCACCTACGATCCCAGCCTCAAAGTATCGGAAAAGCGTGTGGCCGGCATTGCCGCCGAGCAGCGGCGCTCGTTCGACGCTCGGTTCCCCGAGCTGAAAAGCCTGCCGATGGAATATAGCTGGGCGGGCGCGCTCTGCCTCAGCCGGAACCATGTGCCGGCTTTCGGCGAGGTCGAAGAGGGGCTGTTTTCCGCCTGTTGCGAGAATGGTCTCGGCACCGTCAAGAGCACACTTGCCGGCATGATGGCGGCTGACCTCGCGACAGGCGCCGCGAGTTCGGAGCTCGACACGTACAAAAACCAGCCGGAACCGACGAGATTGCCTCCCGAGCCCATCGCCTGGCTCGGCGTCAACTCGGTCATCCGCCTACAGGAATTGCGTGCAGGCCGCGAGGGATGATCCCTCGGGTCACGCAATACGAAGCTGCCCGCTCGCAGACTTCAATGGGAACGTAAAACAGGAGTAACAACAATGAAAATTTTGTGGAAGGCGCTCTGCGCCGCTGCGATGATCGGGATCAGTGTTCTGCCGGCCCGCGCGGAAGAAAAGACGATCACCATGGGCACGATGTCGTGGGAGGATCTCACGCCGATCACCGGCATCACCAAGAAGGTTCTCGAAGACGCCGGCTATACCGTCAAGGTCACCGAATTCTCCGAGTGGGGCATTGCCTATGCCGCCCTCGCCAAGGGCGACATCCAAGTGCTCACCTCGCAGACGGACTATGTCGCGCAGGACTACTGGGACAAGAACAAGAACCGCCTCGAAAAGATCTCGCCGGTTTCGCACGGCCTCTATCAGGGCGTCGCCGTTCCCAAATATGTGCCGATCGACTCGCTGGAACAGCTCAATGAAAACCCCGACAAGTTCGGCGGCAAGATCATCGGCATCGAGCCGGGCGCCGGCCTGATGCGCGACACATCGAATGCGGTCAAGGATTACGGGCTCAAGCTCCAGCTTGTCGAAGGCAGCACGGCCGCGATGACGGCGGCGCTGAAATCCGCCTACGACCGTAAGGAGTGGATCGCCGTGACGATCTGGGAGCCGTCCTGGATGGTCCAGAAGTACGAGGTCAAGTACCTCAAGGATCCGAAGGGCGTCTTCCCGCCGCCGCAGAGCTACTACTGGATCGGCCATAAGGGCTTTTCCGAAGAGAACCCGCATGCCCGCGAAGTCATGGCCAGCGTCTATGTGCCGATCGCCGACATCACGGCCATCAACGGCGAAGTCAAGGACGGCAAGACCATGGACCAGGCCGTTCAGGACTGGATCGGCGCCCATGCCGACCTGATCAAGCGCTGGGAAAACATCAAGAAGAAATAAGTGCGTCGTGGCCGTCCGATCCTATGGGCGGCCACCCTCTCACCTAGAAGAAGCCAGCGCCGATTGGCTCAAAAGGGTATCGCTATGAAAACCGTCAATATCGATGCCAAGGATGTCCTGATCGACTGCCAATCCCTCTGGAAGGTCTTTGGTGACAAATCCGCTGCGGCGATGCAGTCGATAAAGGAGCGCGGTCTCGACAAGAAGGAGGTCCTGCAGAAATTCAACTGCGTCGTCGGCGTGTCCGAAGTGAGCCTCCAGGTCCGGCGCGGGGAAATCTTCTGCATCATGGGCCTGTCGGGCAGCGGAAAATCGACGCTGATCCGCCTTTTGAACAAGCTGATCACGCCGAGCGCCGGCAAGGTGCTCGTCAAGGGACGCGACCTCGCCTCCTTGTCGCCGGTCGATCTCAGGCAGATGCGCGCCAAGAACATCGGCATGGTGTTTCAGAGCGTTGCCCTGCTGCCGCACCGCACCGTCCTGGAAAATGCGGCCTTCGGCCTCGAGGTCCAGGGAATCGCGAAGGCGGAGCGAAACAAGACCGCCGCCGCCGCCCTCGAGAAAGTCGGCCTCGCCGACTGGTTGAGCCGCTATCCCAATGAGCTTTCCGGCGGCATGCAGCAGCGCGTCGGGCTTGCCCGCGCCCTTGCCTCCGACCCGGAGATCATTCTCATGGACGAGCCGTTCAGCGCGCTCGATCCCCTGATCCGGCGCCAGCTTCAGGACGAATTCCGCCAGCTGACCAAAGCCCTCGGCAAATCTGCCGTCTTCATCACCCATGATCTCGACGAGGCGATCCGCATCGGCGACCGTATCGCCATCATGAAGGACGGCGTCATCATCCAGACCGGCACGGCCGAGGAAATCATCCTCAACCCGGCCGATGCCTATGTGGCCGAATTCGTCGCCGGCATATCCCGCCTTCATTTGATCAAGGCGCATTCGGTCATGCGCAGCGTTGCCGAATTCCAGCAGAGCGCTGCGAATTCGGATATCGCGTCGCTGGCGCGCACGACGCCGAATGCCGATATCGACGAGCTTATCTCCCTGACGATGCAATCGGACCGCGACGCCATTGCCGTCGTCGATAACGATCGAGTCGTGGGCGTCGTTACACCGCGCAGCCTCTTGATGGGTGTCAAGGGAACCTCCGCCCCCGATCTGACGGCGGCGTGACCCAGGGAGCTGATTGACATGGACAGTTCAGCCTTCACCGATCTTTTCGACGAATGGACGGACTCCGCGCTCGAATGGGTGAGCGACAACGGGGAATTCCTGTTTGACTACATCAGACAGCTTCTCGAGGGTCTCTATGACGGGATCCTCTGGCTGCTGGAGCTTCCGCCGTTTTACGTGGTCGCCGTCATTGTGGCGCTGATCGGCTGGCGGCTGGTCAATGCCTGGTTCGCGGTGCTCAGCGGCGTCGCGCTGGCGCTTTGTTTTTCGATGGGGCTGTGGCCGGAGACGATGAGCACGCTGGCTCTGGTCCTGACCGCCACCACGATCGCCCTGGCGATCGGCATTCCGGTCGGCATTGCCGCCGGCTTTTTCACGGCTCTCGATCACTTCATGGAGCCGGGCCTCGATCTCATCCAGACCATGCCACCCTACATCTACCTGCTGCCGGCGATCGCCTTGCTCGGCTACGGGCCGGCGACGGCGCTGATCGCCACCGTGATCGTCGCCGTGCCGCCGGCCATCCGCCTGACCTCTCTCGGCATCCGCATGACGCCCAAGGAATTCATCGAACTCGGAGAGGCACTCGGGATGACGCCGGCGAAAATGTTCTTCAAGATCCGTCTTCCCTTTGCGCTGCCGAGCATCATGGCGGGTATCAACCAGAGCCTGATGATGGCTTTTGGTATGGTCGTCATCGCCGGCATCGTCGGCTCCGGCGGGCTCGGAGAGACGATCTATGGCGCGATCAGGACGCTCGATATCGCGACCTCGATCAATGCCGCGATCGCAATCGTGGTACTGACCATGGTGATTGACCGGATAACCCAGAGTGCTGCCCGCCTGGGAACAGGGAGGAAGTCATGAATCCTGCGATCCTGCAGTTTTCGCCGGGCGCCCTCCTGGCCCCAGCCGTCGATTGGCTCAACACCAATCTTCATCCGCTGTTTGCGGCCATCAGCACCGTGGTCGAAACGGTCCTGTCGGCAATCGAGACGGCACTGCTCTTCGTGCCGCCTTATGCGCTGATCGTCATCGTCGTCCTGCTGGCATTCTTCGCAGTCAGCCTGCGCGCCGCGATCCTCGCCGGCCTTTGCCTCGGCTTCTGCCTGCTTGTCGGGCTGTGGACGGCGTCGATGCAGACGCTTGCTCTTGTGACCGTCGCCGTTGTGATTTCCGTCCTCATTGCCTTCCCGATCGGCGTGCTTTGTTCGCGCTACAAGACATTGGAGGCGGTGGTTCGCCCGATCCTCGACGTGATGCAGACGGTGCCGCCATGGGTCTATCTCATCCCGGCGGTGATGATCTTCAGCCTTGGACGCGTGCCGGCCATTATCGCCACCATCGTCTATGGCATTCCGCCGATGCTGCGACTGACGACGCTGGCTTTCAACCAGGTGCCGAAGGTGTTCATCGAGCTCGGCAGCGCCATCGGCGCACCGCCCCGCTCGATCCTCTGGAAGATCGAAATTCCGCTCGCCAAGCAGACACTGCTCGTCGGTCTCAATCAATGCATTCTTTTGTCGCTCGCAATGGCGGTGCTCGCCGGCCTCGTCGGCGCGGGCGGTCTCGGCGCCGAAGTGACGCGCGGCCTGACGCGCATGGAGATGGGGCTCGGCCTGAGAGCAGGTCTGGCAATCGTTGCAGTCGCTCTTCTGCTCGACCGGCTGTCGCGCGGCCTGCTCGACCGCGGCGGTCTGCCCAAGGCGCGATGAGCGGGATGTGAAAAGATGAGAAACAGCTTTTTCTGCATCGATGCGCACACCTGCGGCAACCCGGTTCGTCTCGTTGCCGGAGGCGGCCCCCTGCTTCCGCACGTGCCCATGGGCGAACGACGGGAGATTTTCGTCCGCGACCATGACTGGGTGCGCAAGGCGCTGATGTTCGAGCCGAGGGGGCATGACATCATGTCGGGTTCGATCATCTATCCCGCCTATCGGCCCGATTGCGATTTCGCCGTGCTGTTCATCGAGGTGAGCGGCTGCCTGCCGATGTGCGGCGCCGGCACCATCGGCACCGTGACCGCTGCGATCGAGGAAGGGCTGGTCAAGCCGCGTGAGCCGGGAAGAGTCGCGATCGAAACGCCGGCAGGCAGGGTCGACGTCACCTATGAGGAGAAGAATGGATATGTCGATTCCGTCCGTCTCCACAATGTCGCGAGCTATCTTCATGAGGCCGATGTCGCGGTGGATGTGCCCGGAATGGGTCGCCTGCGCGTCGATATTTCCTATGGCGGCAACTATTATGCAGTCGTCGAGCCGCAGGAGAACTGGAGCGGACTCGACGGCATGAGCGCATCCGACATCGTCGGCTGCAGCCAGAAGCTCAGGACAGCGCTTGCCGATATCTGCAATCCCGTTCATCCCGACGATGCCAGGATATCGGGCGTGCATCACGCGATCTGGTGTGACGGCCCGGTGAACGACGTGTCGGACGGGCGCTGCGCGGTCTTCTACGGCGAGAAGGCGATAGATCGCTCGCCGGGCGGCACCGGCACATCGGCGCGCATGGCGCAGCTCCATGGAAAGGGACGGCTTACCGTCGGGTCGAGCTACCGTCATGAAAGCCTGATCGGAACCGTCTTCGAGGGCCGGGTGGAAGGCGAGGCAAACATCGGACCTTATCGCGGCATCCTCCCGAGCATCGGGGGCTGGGCGCGGGTCATCGGCCACAACACCATTTTTGTTGACGACCGCGATCCGCTGGCGCACGGTTTTCAGATCAGATGAGCGCATTCAGGAACGGTGATGAGATGAATATGCGACCCGGGCAGCATCGGCAGGCAGACGGCGCCGCAAAGCCCACCGCCCGGCTCAAGGTCGGATTCGTTCTGTCGCGGTCGTTCACGCTGTCCGCCTTTGCGCTGTTCGTGGATACGCTGCGGCTGGCCAGCGACGAGCAGGACCGTTCCGGAAGAGTGCTTGCCGACTGGCAGGTGATCGGCAGCACGCGGCATCTGATCACTTCGAGTTGCGGCGTCCAGGTCGCTCCGACGTCTGACTTCGTCGATCCCACGCGCTTCGACTACATCGCCGTCGTCGGCGGCCTTCTGAGCGTGGAGAACCCCGTCGATCAGCAGACCATCACCTTCCTCAAGCAGGCGGATGCCAAGAAGGTGCCGCTGATCGGCGTGTGCACCGGTACGTTCATCCTTGCCGCTGCGGGCCTGATGAAGCGGCATGAATCCTGCGTCAGCTGGCTGCATTATAAGGAGTTTCGCGAGCGTTTCCCCGAACTCAGCGTTCGCTCCGACCGGCTCTTCAATCTCGATCGCCAGCGCGGATCCTGCGCCGGCGGCAGCAGCAGTGCCGATATGGCGGCGCTGCTGGTCAGGAAATATATCAGCCGCGATGCCGAACGAAACGCGCTTGAAGTGCTGCAGATCGAGAAGGCCCGCGCTCCGGCCGACATTCAGCCCCGGCGTCCGCTTTACGACGATTATGACGATGCCCGTGTCAAGGCGGCGATGATCACGATGGAGCAGTTCGTCGATGGCAGCATGCCGATCGAGAAACTCGCCGCCATGGTCGGGCTCTCCCGGCGGCAGTTGGAGAGAATCTTCATCGAGAAGACGGGAATGTCTCCCGCCAAAGCCTACAACCGCGTCCGCATGGAGCGGGCAAAATCGATCCTGGCCCAATCGAAGGCGCCGCTGATCGAGATTGCGCTCGATGTCGGCTTTGAAAACGCGTCGCAATTCACGAGAACGTTCAAGCGCACATTCGGGCAGACGCCGTCGCAGCATCGCGCGGCAGCTTTAAGATCGCATTGAACGATGCGACCTTTCACACATTTTCCCAGGGAAAGCTGTCCAGCCGCTCCGCGCCCTTCGTCGTGGTCAAAAGCCGGTCAGCCCCCTCGGGATTGAGATAGGCCTGTTTTCTCTCGTCCTTGAAGACGGGCCGGCTCGGCGGAACGGCTTTTGTCTCGCTGCATCCGAGTGATCCCCTGTTGTCGGTGAGTAATGCGGCGTTACTCAGCGCTCGATGACGAGATCGCCGAGCGGCTTGGAGCAGCAGGGCAGGAAGAAGCCGGCGTCGATTTCGCGTTGCCGGATGCCACCATTATGGTTCATCTCCACCGAACCGGAGACAAGCTTCGACTTGCAGGTGCCGCAGACCCCATTCGAGCACGAGGAGGGCAGGCGGACGTTGCCTTTCTTTGCCGCCGCAAGCACGGTCTGGTCTGACGGGACCTCCAACATCTTCTTCTGTTTCGAGAATTCGACCTGGAAAGTCCTCGTTGTCGGCTGTGCGTCGACGTCGAGGCCTGGCTCGTCAATGACCGCGGCGTCGAAGCTCTCTTCGATATAGTTTTCTGGCGGGACGCCGAGAGCAGCCGTGATCGAACGCGCCACTGCCATGAACGGCGCGGGACCGCAGCACATAACGACGCGTTCGGCGATGTCGGGCACGGCAAGCTTGAGGAACTCCGGCGAGATCCGGCCGGTCAGCCCTGGCCATGACAATTCGCCGGCGACCGTTTCGGGAAGAAATTGGAGACGCAGTCCCTTCATCCTCGCTGCGAGCCCCGAAAGGTCGTGGCGAAAGATCAGATCGGCAGGCGTTCTCGCCGCGTGCAGAAAGACGATGTCCGACGCTTCGTATCGGTCTGCCAGATCACGTGTGATCGACATGACAGGCGTGATGCCCGAACCTCCGGAGAGGAGCAGAAGCTTGATCTTCTCGCCCTTGGGACGGATGAAATAACCAAGCGGTCCCTGACCCTTGACGGTCATGCCTGGTGCCATATGGTCGTGGAGCCAGTTCGATATCCTGCCGCCGGGCATGCGCTTGACCGTCACCGTAAAGGTATTGCTTCGATGGGGCGACGACGAGATGCTGTAGCACCGCGCCTCACCATCCGAACCCGTCGGGAAGTCGAACAGAAAGTACTGGCCGGCATCGAAGTGGAAATGCTTACCTTCGGGCGACGCGAACGTGAAGCTTTTCACGTCATGCGTCTCCTGATGGACGTCGAGACAGACGAGGGTCTCGTCAGTCTCCGGATCCCAGACCTGCTGCGCGCTCTGACCTAGACGCATGGATGTGAGATCAATACCCATGAGCGCGCATCCGATCGATGTACCAGGTGGCGAACTTGTCGAGGTTCGTCTCGGAGAAGCGGGAATAGGGGCCTGGCTGATAGGCGGGATCGAGCGTGCCGGCATGCGAGCGGGCGACGAGATCGGCATCCTGGTCCGTCGTCGCGATCCAGACGTCCGTCAGCTTGTCGAGATCGTAATCGACCCCCTCGACGGCATCCTTGTGGACCAACCACTTGGTACGCACCAGCGTCTTGCCCGCCGAAAGCGGGATGACGATCGCAACCACCGCATGGTCGCCCATGAAGTGGTTCCAGCTGTTATGACCCCAGAGATGCGTGTCGCCGAGATCCTTGCGGGTCATTTGACCGAGCAGCTTGGAGGATGCGGCGGTGGCGTCGGGGGTCTGGGATTCGCCGGCGCCTGCTATGATCAGCCGCTGGGTGCGGAAGTTTGTGGCGCAGTCGGTGAGCTGCTCGATAGCAGCCGAGGGGAAACCGTCTGTCTCCCATGCCTGCGTGCGCTCCTCGTAAAGCCGGAAATGCTCTTCCGCCAACTCACGATCCTCGGGGCTCAGCGTCTCCGGATCGAAGCCGAAGTCGAGATCGACGAAGGAGACGCAGAGTTCCGGATGGTTGGCGGAGCAATGGTAGCACTCGCGATTGTTCTCCATCGTCAGCTTCCAGTTGCCTTCCTCGGTGACGTCGGTCTGGTGGGCGATCTTGGCATTGCGGATTTCATAGGGAGCGAGACGCTCGGCCATCGCCTGCTCGAGGCCGGCAATGTCCTCGGGCGGATTGTCGGATAGACAGACGTAGACCAGGCCGCCGATCGATTTGAAAGTAACCGGCTTCAGGCCGTGACAGTCCTTGTCGAAATCCTTGCCCATATGAGGGGCGTAGCTGAGTTCGCCCGTCAGTTCATAGGTCCAAGTGTGGTAGGGACAGACGAGCTTCGAAACGATTGTCTTGCCCGGATTGAGAAGGCGGGAGCCGCGATGGCGGCAGACATTGTGCAGGACGCGAATTTCGCCATCGTCGTCACGCAGGAGGATCAAGCTCGTCTTGCCGATATCGATCACCGTGGCGTCGCCGGGCTCGGGAACGTCACAGTCGAGGCCGACGCAGATCCAGTGCTTGTGGAAGAAGACATCGACGTCCGCTTCGAACACATCTTCCCTGATGTAAAGGCCGGCCGGCAGAGAATAACCGTCGGCACGGGCGTCGAGAAGGGCCGAAATCGAAGACGGAAGCTTGTTTAGCATGAGAACCTCTTATGTGAGAGTTCCCTAGATTGCCCTTGCAGTTACAGGGTTTCAACGGCATAAAAAATTACGATCGCATAATATTTTCTCATGTGAAAAGGTGTTCGAGATGCAGTTTCGACGGCGGCTCCCCTCGCTGACAGCACTGGTGACGCTGGAAGCGGTTCTGCGCAGAAAGAGCTTCACCACGGCCGCGACCGAGCTCGGTGTCACCCAGGCGGCGGTCAGTCGGCAGATCGCCTTGCTGGAGGAGGAACTGGGGCAGCCGCTGTTCGTGCGCAAGCACCGAGCGATCGAACCGACGGCGGCCTGCGTCAGTCTCGGCGCGACGCTCGCCAAGAGTTTCGCCGATATCGCCGAGAACGTAGAGGCGATCCAGTCGCGCAGCCAGGATGTGGTGACGATCGGGGCGACAGTGGCATTCTCGTCCTTCTGGCTGCTGCCGAGGCTGGCCGAGTTCCGCCGGGCGAATCCCGGAATTCTCGTGCGGGTAATCTCCCAGGACAACCCGATCGCGCTCGACGACGGAGAGATCGACGTGGCCATCCGCTACGGCATGCCGCCCTTCAGCGACGGAACGGTTATCGCGTCGCGCGGCGACGTCATTACCCCTGTCTGCTCACCAGATTATCTCAGGCGTCGCGGAAATGGCCCGCTGGGCTCGACCGACGAATTCATCGAAACCGACGTTCTCGACCGTTCCTGGTACAGCTGGTCGCAATGGGTATCGCTCACCCGCGCCAATATCGAGGTCAAGCCATCGCTTCGCTTCAACCACTACACCGAAACCATTGCCGCCGCGCGCGCGGGGCAGGGGATCGCGCTCGGATGGCGCATGCTAGTCGGCACGTTCCTCGAGGACGGAACCCTGGTGAGCGCCGAGGCAAGCGAACTTGCCGCCGAAGATCGCTACAATGTGATCGTGCCGGTCAAAGCCAAGCGCAGCAATGCCCGCAATCTCGCCGCCGCCTGGCTGACGGCATCGCTGCACGGGTGATCACAGACCGAGCCCCGGCGTTGCCGTCCGATGCACGCCCTTGGGGACGAAGGCGAAGTGATCCGCAAGGCCGAGGAAATCGGCTGAAAGGTGAATGACCGAAAGCCACATCTCTGTTCCCCGCAGGCTTGGCTCGGCGCCGTCGGCGAACGGGAATCCTTCGCCGTCCCGCCATCTGTCCAGGGCTCTTGTTATGAGATGTCGGGAAATCGCCTCTCCGTCTGTCCGCCGGTAATCGGTCTGCCGGGTAATCAACAGCAGCGGATGGATCGTATCGAGCAGGTTGCAGGCATTATACTTCGCGCCGACGAAGCCCTTGTGATTGCGGTAGTTGAGGCATAGGTGCCGCGCGTCAGGCGATAAAAGCCATTCACCGGCTGGAGCCATTCCCTCGGCAGCTGTTGGCTCGCCCCATAGGCCGGAGACGCTGTTGGCATTGCGGTTCAACCATTCGAACAGCGCCTGGCGTGATTGCCGGATGCCGAAATAGCTGGCGTTGAAATAGATGGCGGTGCCGATGGCATCGACCACGCTGCCGGCATGCCACGCCCTGCTTTGCCAGGGCAGAGCGCTCAGCCACGCGTCGAGCCCTGCGGCGTCGAGCTCGACCGCGCGGACAGGGTGCCGCGGATTCGAGCCGAGCAGTTCAAGCGCATAGCCGACCGAAAGGACGGTGTAGAGCGCCTTCGGATCATCCCTCAGCGCAATCGCCATCGCGGGAATGTCCCTGGTGGCGACCGCCCCGGCAGCTATGAGGGCGCCGTTTCCGATCGTGACGCCATCGAGGATCACGCAATTGGCGCCGATCCATACACCGTCGCGGGTTATGATGCCGAGGCTGACGACGCCTTGGCGGTGTATGGGCAGATCAGGATCGTCAGGCTTTCGGTGAAGATCGCGGCATTCTCGGCGATATAGGAGGTCTCGGCTAGTTCGGCGGCGCATGATCGCCGGAGCGCTGCCTTGCGGGCGAGGTGAGCGGGATGATCGAGGTCCGACGCAATGCGCTAAGCGCGCCGGCTGCAATATCTTCCCTGGGATCCCTCTCCTCGCTCGCCGATGCCTTAGGGCTGTTGACGTGATTCATCCTGCTCCTCATTCTCAGGTCGGTCGCCGAAGACTCGTCTATGTCAAGCCATCCATCTCCTGGCGGTATCGGACCCCGTAAGCGGTTCGCTAGCAAGATGCAGAGGATGGACCGGTCGCTGGCCGGTTGCCTCGAAGCGGTCGTTGCGCGATGCCTCAGCGTGACTTACATGGCTGCCGGCTCCAGCGTGCCGAACCATGCCACTAGGCCGACGACCGCGAATGCCAAGACAATTTCGACAACGGTGCCGATCCTGAGTGCCGTCACGGCTCCATGAGACCAGGAGAGTTTTGGCACGAGCACATACCTGTGGAGGATCGCCAGTCCGATCATCGACAGGACGAGCAGTATCTTCAGGGAAAGCAGAAGCTGATAGACAACGGACCAGTCGAGCGGAAAACCCCCGATGATCATGAACATGTTGCCGGCGCCGGAGATTAAAACCATGCCGACGGCGATGTGGCCTGCCGTGGAGAAACGGACGAGCGCCGTGGTCGCGTCGCGGCCGGCCCGGTGATCGGACAACAGCGGCAAAATGATCGCGACCGGGATCAGCGCCCCGAACCAGGTGCCTCCCGCCAGGACATGGACGATATCGACTCCCCGATGCAGTGCGCGAAACCAGCCGGTGTTCATGGCGGCATGGCCGCTCGCGGCAAGACCGGCCAGCAGGAATCCCGCCGCGAACGTCATGGCGGCGGCCCGCAATCGCGTGGGCGTCGCGATGTATGCGATCAAAAGCGCGGCGGCTCCTGCCGCCTGCCACATCCACGCCGTGCCGATCGTGGTGCCGGAAAGAATATCTAGCATTGCGCTGAAATCAAATGCCTGCGCCCAATCCTCACCGAGGATCGCGGACCTGAATGGGAGGGCAAGGACCGTTGCAGCGACTGTGCAGCCGACCGCAAGGGCTCGCGGCCAAGATTGCCGTGTCCAGATATTCCCGGAAAGGGAGGCCGGAACGAGCAGCCACAGATATGCGGAGCTGCCCCACAGATACAGGGCAGCGACGTCTAGGAAAAAGCGGCAAGCGATATAGGCCGTCTCGGGCGTGATCACGGCTTGACGGTGAAGGTATAGCTGCCGTTGGTCTTATGACCGTCGGCCGAAAGCACATGCCAGCTGACTGTGTAGTCGCCTGGCGCCAATGTTGCAGAAACGGGAACCGTCAGAACCTTGCGATCGTCCTTCAGTCCGGCTTCGCCAAGCTTGATTTCCTCCTTGCTGGAGTCGGTGACCTTCACGCCGCTGAACTTGAGATCGAGTTCTTCCGTAAAAGTCAGGTCGAGTTCGCTGGGAGAGACGACGGACGTCTTCTCCGCCGGGCTCGACGTTTTCAGGTGGGCGTGAGCCAGGGCCTGGCTGGCGGCCGCGGCCGTCAAGATCAGTGCGATGGAAGCGATCAGGGGGAGTTTTGACATAGTCATCTCATCTGTTTCCTTCGAAGTTGCCAGTTGACGCGGTCGTTTGTCAAAGCGTCGCCGAAGGGCTGAATGCGGATTGTCTTCATGTCGCCTCCTCAATCGAACGCACGCCGAAGCGGTGGGATCGTGCGAATGATGGCTTGGTCGGTCGCGACCATCAGCAGGATGGCGAGACCGGTCAGCGGAAACGCCAGGGCGAAGACGGCCGTGATGGTCCATAGGCAGACATAAACCGATCGCCGCGGCGGCAGCGGTGGAACCCCCACACGTCCGGACGGGCGTCGCTTCCACCACATGACGATGCCGGTCACGCAGGAAAGAATGATCGCCAGGCAGGTGGCGAGCATCAGGAATTGATTGGCGCGGCCAAATTCGCGCCCCTGGTGAACATTGATGCCCCACTCGATGGCCTTTCCGAAAATTGGGTACTGGCGGTAGGAGATGTCGACGAGCGGTTTGCCCGAATACTGGTCGATGTGGATCGTCCGCTCCTTGGCGAGATCATCGGGATAGATCGCCGCCGAATAGACGCCGGCTTCACCGGAAGGCATGGCAATGTCGAAACCCGGCGTCAGACCGGCAGCCTCTGCGACGTCGACGGCCTTGTTCAGGCCGATCGGCTTCTTCGACCGGGCGACGGCAATGTCGGAGAGCGGGACCGGAGCCTGTTCGACTGTCCAGCCGACCACAGGCAGGATGTCATGGGTAACCTTCCGCGATTTCGGCACATCGTCCCAGAGTTGCGTGGGATAGCCCAGGCCATGGCTTCCGAGCCAGGCCTGCACGTTCGAACCCCAGTAGCCCGACCACGGCATGCCGGTGATCGCCAGGAAGAAGATCAGTATGCCCGCGAAAGCACCGGTTACGGCATGCAGGTCGCGCCAGAAGACGCGTCGGGCCGGAGTGCCACGGACCGTGACGACGCCGCCCGACTGGCGGCGCGGCCACCAGAGATAGATGCCGGTCACGACAAGCACCATGGCGAATCCGCCGGCAATCTCGATCAGCTTGTTTGGAAGGCTCCCAAACAGAGCAAGACTATGGATGCGCTTGACGACGTAGTTGAACTCTTCGGTTGCGCCGACCGTATCAAGAATCCTGCCGTTATAGGGATCGATGAAGACGAGCGTGGAGCCGGCATCGCTTGACACCGTTACGATGGCCGAGTGCTCAGGCGTTGCCGGGTCCTTGTAGGCGGTGACCGCGGAGCGGGGCACGGCGGCCGTCGCGATCTCCGCCAGCTTTTCCGGCGCCAGTGGTTGGCCTGAAGCGACGACGTCATAGCGGTAGGCGAAGACGCTTTCGTTGATCTCGTTCTTGAAGAGATAGAGCGAGCCGGTGATCGCGAGGTTCAGCATGAAGGGGAGGACAAAAAGTCCGGCGAAAAAGTGCCAGCGCCAGATAGCGCGATATAGCGAGACACCGGGTACGGCGCTTTCCGCCGGAGCGGTGGAAGTGATGGTCGACATGATGAAATTCCGAATCCGTGGCCGCTGGCAAAGGCGCGGCCGAGAACAAAGGGCGCGCCTCAGCGTGGCTGACGCGCTGGTTCAGGTCAGGATCGGATCGGAAGGAGGGGCTCTGGGACCAGTGTTGGGTGGGTAAATTTGCCGATGGAAGGCTTCCATGCGAATGGGAAGATCCACCCGAACGGAAAATGCCACGGCTTTCCCGGCGATGTCTGCAGGCGGCGGCAGGAGGACGGAAGCACTGATCCGGCAGGCTTCGCAGCCATGGGTGTGGGCTTTGTGATCAGCGCCCGTCTCGCCTTCGTCGTCGGCAACCGTGACGCAAAGCGTGGGCAGCGTCCCGTCCGGAAGCACATATTCGGCAAGGTTGACGGGGTCGGCCGCGATCGTCGGGGACTGGTGGGCAAATCCGACTGACACGAGTGCGACGGCGCACAGAATGCGCACCAGCCATTTCCCGATCATGTCCAAACGACTTTGCATGGGTCCCCCGCCATCCGGCGTGAACCGTTGATAATGCTGCCGAGCCGAAAGCTCAATGCGGCAATGTAGCGGTAGGATCAATAGTCACGAGAGACTCGAACCGAACTTGTCCCAACCTTCCTTGATCGTCTCCATCGCAACGTTGGTCGAGGTGTTGGCCACATGCGGCAGTGTCGAAATGCGTTCACCGAGGACGCGGCGGTAGCGGCCGATATCGCGGGTGCGGATCTTCAGGAGATAGTCGAACCGGCCGGCGATCATGTGGCACTCCTCGACCTCCCTGATTTTCTTGATGGCCTCGTTGAAGCTTTTCAGGGCAGCCTCGCGGGTATCGGAGAGCTTCACCTCGACGAAAGCGATGTGGTCGAGCTGCATTTTCGCAGGATTGAGGACGGCCTTGAAGCCTTCGATATAGCCTTCGTTGATCAGTCGCTTGAAGCGGAGCTGGCAGGGCGTCTTCGATAGCCCGACGCGCGCGGCGAGATCGGTGATCGACAATCTGCCATCCTCGGCGAGTGCTGCGAGGATCTTTCTGTCGAATTGGTCCAATTCACTAAAGATGTCGGGTTCGTTAGCCATTTGAGCTCTCAAATGCGATTTAATAAGTTCATACAGGCTGAAAATGGCGAAAATCAAGTGAGATCGTGATTGGCGATCTGTGATACGTTATGCGTGGACAATGGGATGGAAGGCGCAGGCGCTTGACGCATCGTCAGGATCGCATCGGCGCCACACGCAAAATGGGGTCATGCATGGGCAGGGAAAAGCAGGACGACGACGAGAAGCCGGACCTCATCGCCCACTACCGGCCGGTGGCGATAAGGGCCGTGGCGGCAGCGCTCACGTTCAAACGCGACAAGCCTGCGCGCCCGCTCTTCGAGACTGAATATTCCGGCCCTGTCGTCACGGATGATGCTGACTGGGACGATGAACCCGGCGTCTCATTCATCCGTTAAACCAGATATCGATTGATAGGGACCTCCATGCTCAACGCAGCGATCGACACCACGCCATCCAATGATCCCGCGCCGTTCTCGGCCTTCGCGCCGCCGATCCGGCCGCAATCCGAGCTTCGCCAGGCAATCACCGCCGCTTATCGCCGTCCGGAGACCGAATGCCTGCCGCCGCTTGTCGCGGCCGCACGTGTTTCCGAGGCCAAGCGTTATGACATCCGCAGCACTGCCCGCACCCTGATCGAGGCGCTGCGCGCCAAGCACAAGGGTACCGGCGTCGAAGGGCTGGTGCAGGAATATTCGCTTTCCAGCCAGGAAGGCGTGGCGCTCATGTGCCTTGCCGAGGCGCTGCTACGCATTCCCGACACGGACACCCGCGACGCGCTGATCCGCGACAAGATCGCCGAGGGCAACTGGACCTCCCATATCGGCGGCGGCAAATCCATGTTCGTCAACGCCGCCACTTGGGGTCTCGTCGTAACCGGCAAGCTTACCTCGACGGTCAACGACCGCAGCCTGTCGGCTGCGCTGACGCGGCTGATCGCGCGCGCCGGCGAGCCGGTTATCCGACGCGGCGTCGATATGGCGATGCGCATGATGGGCGAGCAGTTCGTCACCGGTGAAACGATTGAGGAGGCGCTGAAGCGTGCCCGTCCGCTGGAAGCCCGGGGGTTCCGCTATTCCTACGACATGCTGGGTGAGGCGGCGACGACCGCAGCAGACGCCGAGCGCTATTTCAAGGATTACGAGAAGGCGATCCACGCCATCGGCAAGGCGGCGCATGGGCGCGGCATTTATGACGGCCCCGGTATTTCGATCAAGCTCTCGGCCCTGCATCCTCGCTATGTGAGAGCGCAGGCCGGCCGGGTGATGGGCGAGTTGCTGCCGAAGGTCAAGGCGCTCGCCGTGCTCGCCAAGTCCTATGATATCGGCCTCAACATCGATGCCGAGGAGGCAGACCGGCTGGAGCTTTCGCTCGATCTTCTCGAAGAGCTGTGCTTTGCCCCGGAGCTTGGCGGATGGAACGGACTCGGCTTTGTCGTCCAGGCCTACGGCAAGCGCTGCCCCTTCGTGCTGGATTACATCATCGATCTCGCCCGCCGCTCCGGGCGTCGGATCATGGTCCGTCTCGTCAAGGGCGCTTATTGGGATGCGGAGATCAAGCGCGCCCAGCTGGATGGTCTCGACGATTATCCGGTCTATACCCGTAAGATCTACACCGACGTCGCCTATATCGCCTGCGCACGAAAGCTGCTTGCCGCTGCCGATGCCGTCTTCCCGCAGTTCGCCACCCACAATGCCCAGACGCTCGCCACGATCTATCATTTGGCAGGGCCTGATTTCGCAGTCGGCAAATATGAGTTCCAGTGCCTGCATGGCATGGGCGAACCGCTCTATGACGAGGTCGTCGGCAAGGAAAAGCTCGACCGGCCCTGCCGCATCTATGCACCCGTCGGAACGCATGAGACGCTGCTTGCCTATCTCGTCCGCCGCCTGCTCGAAAACGGTGCCAACTCCTCCTTCGTGCACCGCATCTCCGATCCGAACGTTTCGGTCGAGGCCCTGATTGCCGATCCGGCCGAGACCGTCGCGGCCATGCCTGTCATCGGCGCCCCGCATGTGCAGATTGCCGCGCCCAAGGCGCTTTACGGCAGCGCCCGAGCCAATTCGAGCGGTCTCGATCTTTCGAACGAAGCCACGCTTTCGGACCTGGCGCAGACGCTTGCCTCCACGGCTGCGACGCCCTGGCATGCGTTTCCCATTCTCGCCGACGGCTCCACCGACGGCGTAACGCGTGATGTCCTCAATCCCGCCGATCACCGGGATGTCGTCGGCACCGTAACCGAAGTGAAGGTAGAAGAGGCTGCCCGTGTCGTCGCGATGGCGGCGGAATACGCGCCGCAATGGGCGGCCGTACCGCCGGCCGAGCGCGCCGCCTGCCTCGATCGGGCCGCCGACATCATGCAAGCCCGCATCAAGGTGCTGATGGGCATCGTCATGCGCGAAGCCGGCAAGTCCGCCGCCAACGCAGTCGGCGAAGTGCGCGAGGCGGTCGACTTCCTGCGGTATTATGCCGATCAGGCGCGCAAAACCCTCGGTCCGTCGCATCTGCCGCTCGGGCCGATCGTCTGCATCAGCCCGTGGAATTTCCCGCTGGCGATTTTCACCGGCCAGGTTGCCGCTGCCCTCGTGGCCGGCAATCCCGTGCTGGCGAAACCTGCCGGTGTCACGCCGATCATCGCTTCGGAGAGTGTCAAAATTCTCCACGAGGCCGGCGTGCCTGTCGGCGCCCTGCAATTCGTGCCCGGCAGCGGCCGCCTCGGCGCCGGGATGGTCGGGGCGCAGCAAACGGCGGGCGTCATGTTTACCGGCTCGACCGAGGTGGCCCGTATGATCCAGGCGCAGCTCGCTGAACGCCTGTCGGCAACCGGCAAGCCGATCCCGCTGATTGCCGAAACCGGCGGCCAGAACGGCATGATCGTCGATTCTTCCGCCCTGGCTGAGCAGGTCGTGGCCGACGTCGTGACATCGGCTTTCGACAGCGCCGGCCAGCGCTGCTCGGCGTTGCGTGTTCTCTGCCTGCAGGACGACATTGCCGACAGGACGCTCGCCATGCTGAAGGGCGCCTTCCGTGAATTGACCATCGGCCGCACCGATCGCTTAAGCATCGACGTAGGGCCTGTCATCAACGACGGCGCGAAGACGGAGATCGACCAGCATATCGAAACGATGCGCGCCGCCGGCCGCAAGGTGGAACAGCTGCCGCTGCCGGAAAGCGCAGCAAAAGGCACCTTCGTTCCGCCGACGATCATCGAGATCAAATCCCTCTCGGACCTGACGAAGGAGGTCTTCGGGCCGGTCCTGCATGTCGTCCGCTTCAAGAGAAACGGCCTCGATCGCCTGATTGACGACATCAACGCCTCGGGTTACGGCCTCACCTTCGGGCTTCACACGCGGCTTGACGAAACGATCGCGCATGTGACGAGCCGTATCAAGGCCGGCAATCTCTACGTTAATCGCAACATCATCGGCGCTGTTGTCGGTGTCCAGCCTTTCGGCGGCCGCGGCCTGTCTGGAACGGGGCCGAAGGCCGGCGGTCCGCTCTATATCGGCCGGCTGGTGCAGCGCGCGCCCGTGCCGCCGCAGCAGGATTCCGTCCACACCGACGTTGCCCTTCGCGATTACATCGGCTGGCTCGACAAGAAGGGCCTGACGGGCGAAGGCGAAGCGGCGCGCGGCTATGCGAGCCGCTCGGCGCTCGGGCTCGAACGTGAACTCACCGGCCCTGTCGGCGAGCGCAATCTCTATGCGCTCCATCCGCGCGGGCGCATCCTGCTCGTGCCGCAGACCGAAACCGGACTGCATCGCCAGATCGCTGCGGCCCTTTCCACAGGCAACCACGTCGTAGTCGATGCGGCTTCCATATCGAAGTCGGTGCTGGCGGATCTTCCGGCGGCTGTCGCCAGCCGCCTTTCCTGGACATCGGATTGGGAAAAGGACGGGCCTTTCTCCGGCGCGCTCGTCGAAGGGGACCGCGACAGGGTTCTTGCCGTCAACCGGAAGATCGCCGCGCTGCCTGGCCCGCTTCTCTTGGTCCAGGCTGCGACGAGCGAGGAACTGGCAAGCGATCCGGAAGCCTATTGCCTCAACTGGCTGCTGGAGGAGGTGTCGACCTCGATCAACACCGCCGCTGCGGGTGGCAATGCGAGCCTGATGGCCATCGGCTGATCGATAGGCCGAGGGGGCAGAAATGCGCCCTCCAGGCCGGCTGCCCAGGTTCCAACTCCCCTTTCGTCATGCTCGGGCCTGTTCCGAGCATCTGCGACCGGTCGAAAAGGCAACAGATCCTCGGCACAAGGCAGCACAAGGCCAAGGATGACGCCGGGTAAAGAGCGAGCTTTGTCAGCCAGTCTGATGAGTCAGAAAATGGGCGCCTCGGCCACGCCTCCGATGCTCCGAACAAACTCGACACCATTGACCATTTTTTTAGCAGTTGCGGCTATCGTCGCGCCGTCAGGCGTGAGCATTCCTGGGGCGGGGCTTTTATGGCGTTGATTGATCGACTGTTGCAGCGTATGCGGATTGTGACGAAGGTTCTCTTTTTCGTGGTGCCTCTGATCATCCTCATAGCGGGCATAGGGCTTTTCGGCTATTTCACCGCCGGTACGCTCAAAGGCCAGATGACTCTGACGCGGCAGACGATCGACACGCTTTCCAGTTTCCAGCAGCTCAGATCCTCGCTGACGGCCTTTACCGACCTTCCGACTGCGGTCACGCGCGATCGGCTGATCGCCAGCATCTCCGATCAGGAGAAGGGCGCTGCGACGCTCGATGCCATGTTGATCGATCCGTCCCAGAAGCAGCAGATCTCGGCGGTGCGCGACCTCGGCGGCAAGATGCAGGGTAGCGCCGACGCGCTTTGGGCCGTGGCACAAGAGCGCACGAATACCGAACAGGCTATCGATACGGCTGTGGCGCAGCTTTTCAAGGAAAGCCAGACTGCCCGCAAGCAGCTCGACGTCCTTCAGGATCAGGCGAACGGAAAGGAAGCCTTCGTCCGGGCGCTTCTTCTCGATGCCTCCGCTTACAAGAACATCGCCCAGCGCATTGCGAAATTGCGCAAGGCGACCGCTCAGGCGACGGTACCCACGGATATCGCCGGCGCTCTCGGCAGCCTGCTGCCGCCGCTCGTCAAGGAGGTCGGCGGGAGCGCCGCAGTCGCCTCCGACAAGGCCCAAAGCAAAATTGCCGAGCTGAAGCCGGCATTGGACAAGCTCGCGGCGATGGCCGAGGACAGCGCTAACCTTACGCTCGCCGGCTATGCCCCCGTCGACCAGGATCTGCAGGGCTTTGAGGAGAAGTTCGTAAAGCTCGCCTCAGGGAATGCGGATACCGCTATCGAGCGTTTTGTCGGCATGGATGCGAACATTGGCACGCTTCGCTCGATGGTGGCGATCGTCGGTACCGCTTTCAAATCGATCGACGATCTGCGCCTGCATCTGAGTGAACTGAACAGGCGGGTCGATGCCGAGTCGCGGGACGCCGTTCTCGCCGATCTCAAGGCGCTGCGCGAAAGCGCTGCTCAGCTTGTACCATTGAGCGGGAAAAACGCCGCCTTGCAGGAACTTGCGAAGAAGATCGAGCCCTCCCTCGCCACGATCGAAAAGGATACGTCGCTGCTGATATCGGTCGCAGACCGGTGGCGGGCAGAGCGGGGGACGGCGACCGAGCTCGTGGCCGCCGCAAGCCATACTCTGGAGCAATTCGTCAGCACCGCGCAGGAGAGCGGCAAGGACATCAGCCAGCGTTCGGCCACCATGTCGCTCGCGGCGATGATTGCCGGCACGGTGCTTGCGATCATTGGCGGCCTCATGCTGATCGAAACGCTGCGCGCACCGCTGAAGCGGATCACCCAGACGATGACAAGACTTGCCGCCGGCGATCTCAACGTGCCGATCGGCGATGGCAAGCGTGGCGACGAAATCGGCGATATGATCCGGTCCGTGACCGTCTTCCGCGACCAGGCGCTCGAGAAGACCAGGCTCGAAGAAGTCGCTGAAACGAACAGGGCGCGGGACGAACAGGAGCAAGCCCGCCGCGCGGCCGAGCAGGCGCGCATCGAAGCCGAGCAGAGCGAGGCCCTGGACGTACTCTCAGACATGCTCGGCAAGCTTGCCGACGGCAACCTCGCAGCCGTGATGAGCGAGGAGCTGGCCGCCGATTATGTCGCGATGGCCAGGACCTATAACCAGGCGATTGATGCGCTTCGCCGCACACTCGCCGAGGTTCGCAACACCACCTACGAGATCGCCGAGGGCAGCACCAATCTTTCAGGCGCGGCCGACGATCTGGCGCGGCGCACGGAACAGCAGGCGGCCGCCCTCGAAGACAGTTCACGTGTGCTTGGCGAACTCACCGCCAGCGTGCGCACGACAGCGGAAAATGCGCGCCAGACATCGGTTTCCGTCGCCGAGGCGCATCGGCAGGCGGAGCATTCCGCGGCTGTCGTCGCCAAGGCCGTCGACGCCATGGACGCCATCAACCGTTCGTCGGACAAGGTCTCCAGCATTATCGGTGTGATCGACGAGATTGCCTTTCAGACAAATCTTCTCGCCCTCAATGCCGGCGTGGAGGCGGCGCGGGCAGGGGAGGCCGGCAGGGGTTTTGCCGTCGTCGCACAGGAAGTGCGCGAGCTTGCACAGCGCTGCGCCAAGGCTGCCCGCGAAATCAAGGATCTCATCTCCAACAGCGCATCGCAGGTGGGCACGGGCGTCAGGCTCGTCGAGGAGACCGGCCAGGCGCTTTCGGCGATCATGGAGCATTTTACCTCTATCAACGGGCTGGTGCAGGTCATCTCGACTGCCACCAGCACGCAGTACAAAGGCATCGACGAGGTCAACAGCGCCGTTCGCGACATCGAGCATATCACGCAGCACAATGCCGCAATGGTGGAGGAAAACACCGCCGAAATTCACAGGCTTCGGCAGCAGGTGGAACTGCTGAACGAGCGGATTTCCCGCTTCCAGACCGCCGACGCCCGCAAGGCTCCGCCTGCCGTAAGCCCACGGATGGCCTTGGCCTCCTGAGGGACTCCGCCGTCTCTTTGCGACGCGCTCTAGAAATCGGCGACTTTGCCCCAGGAGGACGCCGCGAAACGGTTGGGGTGATAGGGCCGCGGGTCGACGATCGGCTCATTGCCCGTGACGATATCGGCAATCAGATGACCGGCGCCGGGTCCGATGCCGAAGCCGTGGCCGCTGAAGCCGGCGGCGAGGATGAAACCTGGAAGGGTGGCGATCTCGCCGATTGCCGGCACGCCGTCCGGCGTGCTGTCGATATAGCCCGCCCAGGCCGCGTTGATTTCGGTGTTCTTCAAGGCGGGCAGCAGCTCGAGCGCCCGTGAATGCGTGAGGGTAATGGTGGCCTGGTCGACTGCCGGATCGAGGATGCGCATGCGCTCCATCGGCGTCGGCCTGTCGAGCCGCCAGCGCGCCAGAGATTCGTGGCCCGAACGAATCCCCTCCAATCCGCCGGGTGCCAGACTCCGCCAGCGGCGGGCGAACATGGGCAGGAACTGCGGCGCGAAACGAAACTGCTGCGCGGTGGGATCGACGCGGCCGCGGCCGCTGATCGCAAGCGTGTAGCCGCCGTCGCGGCGACGTGTCACGGAAACAGCTGACGTATGCAGCGCATCCGGCAGGCCGGGTGCACCCGGCGAAACCGACAGGATCGACGAGCGGATCGAGGCCTGCGGAAATCGAATGCCGAGCTGACGGCAGAAGGAGGAGGCCCAGGCGCCGCCGGCCAGGATCGCGACCTTCGTCCGGATCGTGCCATGCTCCGTGAGGACGCCTGAAACTCTGCCGCCTTCGATGTCGACGCCGCGGGCCGCACAGGACTGATGCACCGTGCCGCCGAGCTTCAGGATCGCACGCGCGACTGCAGGCGCGGCACTTGCAGGATCGGCGGTCCCGTCGGTCGGCGAAAAGACCCCACCTTTCCACGCCGTGCCGGTGGCCCGCCCGCGTTCGGTTGCCTCCGCACCGCTCAGCATATGCGTCGTGACGCCGACGGATCGGGCGAAATCGCGCCAACGCGCCCAGCCGGAGAGTTCCTCATCGCTGTTGCTGAGATAGAAGAGGCCGCAGCGGCGGAAGCCGGTGTCCTCGCCGGTCTCGGCGGCGAAGCGCTCCCACAGATCGAGGCTCTTCGTCGACATCGGCAATTCACGGGCGTCGCGGTTCTGCTGGCGGCACCAGCCCCAGTTGCGGCTCGATTGTTCCGCCCCGACAAGCCCTTTCTCGACGAGGGCGACCTTCAATCCGCGTCTGGCCAGATAATAGGCCGTGAAAACGCCGACGATGCCGCCGCCGATTACCACCGCATCTGCGGCAGCAGGCAGCTGCGGTGTGGTGTCGACGCGCGTGAGCGGTGCGGGCATGGTATGGTCTCCGTTTCAGGCCAGTCTAGCGGATCCGACGCGGCACCTTTGCCGGAGTTCATCCAGCGACAGCAGAAGATTCCGTCTTGCGGGCCAGCCGGCAGCCATTTGTGCTTCGGCATGTCCCGCAATCCGATCGACACCCCTTTGTCATGTGTTAAGCTCGACGTTGAAAAGGCTGCAGCATAATCTGCTGCGCCGTTGGGCGATCTCGAGCAAGCGAAGGCGCGTGTGATGATGAAACTTGACCGGATCGACATAAAAATCCTCTACGAACTGCAGAAGAATGGCCGCGTCACCAATGTGGAGCTCGCCGAGCTGGTCAATCTGTCGCCGAGCCCCTGCCTGATGCGAGTGAAGAAGCTGCAGTCCGAGGGTTACATCGAAGGCTATTCTGCGCAGATCAACGTCAGCAAACTCGGTCAGACGCTGACCGTGTTTACCGAGATTACCCTGAAAAACCATCGGCAGATCGATTTCGCCCGTTTCCTCGCAGCGATCGAGAAGGTCGACCAGGTGATCGAATGCCATCTGGTTTCGGGCGGCTATGATTATCTGCTGAAATTCGTAACCGCCGGGATCGATGAATACCAGACGATCATGGAAAGGCTCACCGACATGGACGTCGGCATCGACAAATATTTCAGTTTCGTCGTCCTGAAATCGCCAATCGTCAAAGCCCACATGCCGCTGACCACATTGTTTCCGCACTAGAGAGGGCGGCGAAGGCCTTCAATGGCGGGCACCGGGGATCTAAGACCCTTCGCGCAGGTGACGGTTTCGTCATGAAGTCAGGTTCGTTGGTGTTGGCGCACGACAGAGGCTGTGCGCCAGATCTACGTTTGTGTGGCCGAGCAGCCGCTTCTATGGCGAGGCACCTCATCGCGAGTATGCTTGGACCCTGCACGGCCTTGTCATACGTCAGGCATCCCAAACCGGATATCGCAGATTTGAGATTCAGTCGTTCAAGAAGCCAACGATGCCCTTGACCTCGGTAAACTCGTGCAGTCCGAACTTGCCATATTCCCGGCCGTTGCCGGATTGCTTGTAGCCGCCAAAAGGCGCGGCGCTGTCCCAGGCGGCACTGTTAAGGCGAACGCTGCCGGCGCGCAGCCTGCCCGCGAGCGCCCGCGCCTCCTCTGGGTCGCCCGGCAAAAGCCGGTAGCCTGCGATCTGCAAGGCGACCTCCATCAGCCTGCGGCCGAGGCTCCGGCCGCGCATGGTCTCGTCGACGATCACCATGTTGATGGTCGCACAATCCCGCTTGTATCGAGTGATGAGGACGGTGCCGACGACCCTGTCGTTTTCGATTGCAACAACGCCTTCGCTCAAGGTCAGCGCCATCTGCCAGTCCTGCGGCCGATGCGGCCAGCCCGCCCGCCTGGAGAGCGCAACGGCTGCCTCCAGATGATCTGGGCTAAATGCAGCGATTTCGATCTGACGTGTTTGCATCGGGCCGTCCTTCATGTCGTGCCCGCAAGTCTGCCGGAGCCCCGGCGGGCAGATCGTCTGAAGGCCGCGGTTCAGGCAGTATCTTATAGCATTGGCCGAGGGGCTGCCGCATCTTATGCTAGAGCCGAACGATATCCACGCTATCCAAACCGGCTCGGGGCCAAAATGGCTCGGCTCTTCCGGGCAGGTCAGTGCATCATTGCCAGCGCTGCCGCAAAGAAGTCGTCGCCACCGAAATTTCCGGATTTCAATGCCAGAAGCATGTCGCCCTGCCGATTGCCGACCGTGCGCAGCACCGGCACGCCGGGAGCAATCTCGGGGCCGATCAGAAATGCCGGGATGGCGAGCCTGTCGACGGCGGCCCCCGAGGTTTCACCGCCGGCGACCACCAGGCGCCGCACGCCTCTCTCAACCAGTTCGGCTGCTATGATCGAGGTCGCGGTCTCGATCGCGTGGCCGGAGGCCTCCCGCCCATATTGCGATTGCAGGCGGGATACCGTTTCCGGCGTCCCGCTCGCGGCGACTATGACCGGACCGGCGGAGATGCGGTCTCCGGCCCAGGAAATAGCGGCGGCGAGCTCATCGGGGCCTGACATCAGCCGCTCCGGATCAAGCCGCAGCACAGGCATCGACCGTTCGGCGACCTCGAGCTGGCTTAGTGTTGCCTTCGAACAGCTGCCGGCAACGATCGCCGAAAACCCGCCGACAGGGCGAATGACGTCTTCAGCTGTTGCGCGGCCGGATATGCGGCCGGAACGGACGAGCGCCCGGGCAAGGCCGAGGCCAAGGCCGGAGGCACCGGTCGATACCGGCGTTTCGAGCGCAATCTCGCCGAGCGTTTCAAGATCCGTTTCGAAAATCGCGTCGGCGACAGCCATGGTCACGCCTGTCGTGCGCAACGCATCGAGCCTCGCCCTCGCGGCGGCAGGGCCGGCCGCGATGGCTGCCAGATCGATCAAGCCGATGGCGCCTCGCGATTGCCGAGTAAGAACCCGCACGAGATTGGCGTCGTGCATCGGGTTGAGGGGGTGATCCTTGAGCGGGCTTTCGTTCAATGGTTGGCCGCCGACGAAGAGATGGCCGAGATAGACCGTACGCCCTGTTTCCGGAAAGGCTGGTGTAACCAGTACGCTGCCGCCGCCCGCAGCATCGCGCAAGGCCTCGGTGACGGGACCGATATTGCCGGCATCAGTGGAGTCGAAGGTCGAGCAGATTTTGTAAAGCACATGCCCGGCGCCCCGCTGGCGCAGCCATCGGTCAGCTTCCGTGGCTGCCGTTACCGCCTCCGCGGCCGGGACGGAGCGGATTTTCAGTGAGACGACAACGGCATCCACGTCGGGCAGTGCGAGCGAGGGATCGGGGATGCCGACCGTCTGGACCGTGCGCAAGCCGTTCTTTGTCAGCGTGTTGGCGAGGTCCGATGCGCCCGTGTAGTCGTCAGCGATCGATCCGAGTGAAATAGCCATCGTCTAGCTCCGTGCAAAAGGGGCGAACCAGCCTAGACCGTCCAGCGTGCGGCCTCGCGGAATGTATTCGCAGCCGATGAAGCCATCATAACCCAGCCCGTCGATTTGGCTGAACAGATAGGGATAGTTCAGCTCTTCCCCATCCGGCTCGTTGCGTGACGGCACGCTGGCGATCTGGATGTGGCCAGTGATCGGCAGCAGGCGCCGCAATGCCATGGCAACGTCGCCATGGATGATCTGACGGTGATAGATGTCGAATTGAAGCTTCAGGTTCGGCAGGCCGCATTCCGCGATCAGCCGCTCGGCGCTGCCGAAATCGTTTAGGAAATATCCCGGCATGTTGCGCCCGTTGATCGGTTCAAGC
The DNA here is from genome assembly GCF_014193135.1 of Rhizobium sp. BK049. Lineage (NCBI taxonomy): Bacteria > Pseudomonadati > Pseudomonadota > Alphaproteobacteria > Hyphomicrobiales > Rhizobiaceae > Rhizobium > Rhizobium sp. BK049. The sequence goes on along the minus strand of NZ_JACHYV010000001.1, from coordinate 275,485 downwards.
AGAAGGTCGATGCCCTTTTCCCCAAGCCGGCCGGCGGTGTAGGCCACGGAGCGCCGGTATGAGGAAGAGGCGCCCTGATCATGAGGATCGGCGATGCCTGCCATCAGGTGCAACCGTTTGACGCCCGTCGCCGCCGCATAATCCAGCGCCCGCTCGACATTGGCCTTCAGCTCGTCGAACCGTCCGGGAAGGGCAGCGATGCCGCGTTCGCCGGCGCCCCAGTCGCCCGGCGGCAGGTTGAACAGGGCCTGCTGCAGATTGTTGCGGGCGAGCCGTTCGGCGATGGCCTCCGGCGTGACTTCATAGGGAAAGAGATATTCGACGGCGGAAAAGCCTGCATCGGCTGCGGCGTCGAAGCGGTCGAGGAAGGCCCATTCGTTGAACATCATCGTCAGGTTGGCGGCGAAAGCAGGCATGTTGACTTCCTTTACAGGCTCTGCGGTTCCTTGACGGAACTGGGCAACTCCGCGCCGGAAAGCTTGGCGTAGAGGCGCGCGAGTGAGGAATCGTCGTCGCGGCCCATGCCGGCCCCGGCCGCCGCCAGATACATTTGCAGAGCGGCTGCCGCGAGCGGTGCAGGATATCGTTCGGAGCGGGCCATATCCTGAACGATACCGAGATCCTTGACGAAGATCTCGATGCTGCTGAGCGGCGTATAGTCTCCGGCCAATACATGCGGCACGCGGTTTTCGAACATCCACGAATTGCCAGCCGAGGCGGTGATGACTTCATAGACCTTGTCGAGGTCGAGACCCTGCTTGGCGGCAAAGCTAATGGCCTCGCATGCGGCCGCGATATGCACCCCGGCGAGAAGCTGGTTGATCATCTTGAAAGCGGCGCCGATTCCGGCCGCCTCGCCGAGCTCGTAGACTTTGCCGGCCATGGCCTCAAGGCCCGGCCGCGCCGCATCGAAAGCCTGCATGGAGCCGGAAGCCATGATCGTCAGCTCGCCAAGCGCGGCCTTCGCCGCGCCGCCCGATATCGGCGCATCGAGATAGTGCAGACCGAGGGCCTCGGCCCGCCCCGCCAGATCGCGTGCGACGGCCGGATCCATGGTTGCCGAGGAGATGAATACGGCGCCCGCCTTCATTGCAGCCGCGACACCCTCTGCCCCGAACAGCACGGCCTCGGTCTGCGCGCCGTTGACCACCACGCAGACGACGATGTCAGCCTCCCTGGCGGCGTCGGCAGGAGTCGCCGCGCCACGTCCGCCTTCGGCGACGAAGCGGTCCACTGCCGCCGGCGTTATGTCGTATCCGATGACGTCGAGACCGGCGCGCTTCATCGAGCGAGCCATTCCCAGGCCCATGGAGCCAAGTCCGATCACGGCCGCGATGACGGTGGGGCCTGAATGTTCGGCAAGCGGTGTCATGGGAGTTTCTCCAGTCTTGCAAGAGCCATGCCTGGGCGGCGATAAGCGACTTTTGGCAGCGCTGCCATTTTCCTACTCCCTTTTGGCAGCGCTGCCAACTGCAGATTGGCAGCGCTGCCAAAAATATCTTGCTTCTGGTCGGAAGAGATGAAAAATGGCTATCGCAGCGAGGTGTCCCGAGGATAGCTTCGCGCTTCAGATGCCGGGTTCAAGATTGACCATGGAATTCAAACATCAGGCGACGGTGACCCTTGCAGAGGTCGCGCAAGCGGCCGGCGTCGGCGAGAGCACGGTGTCGCGCGTGCTGCGCAACCACGGATCGTTTTCCGGCAGAACGCGGGAGCGGGTAATGGCTGCCGTCGAGCGGCTGGGCTATGTCCCGAACCGGATCGCGGGAACGCTTGCCTCCACCGGTTCGCGCCTTGTCGCCTTCGTCATTCCCTCGCTGTCTAACATCGTATTTTCCGACGTGCTGCGTGGAGCGGGTGCCGTTCTCGAAGAAAACCGCTATCAGGCAGTCTTTTCGGTGACGGACTATGATCCGGGCAAGGAGGAGGCGCTCGCCACCGCGATGCTTGCCTGGCGCCCGGCGGCAGTGATGCTGGCGGGCTACGAGCACACCGAGGGTACGGCGAAGATGTTGCGCGCCAGCGGATGCCGGGTCGTGGAACTGCTCGATCTGGATGGCGACGCCCTCGATATTGCGGTCGGCTTCTCGAATCGCGCGGCCGGGCGGGAGAGCGCTGCCTTCCTGCTCAGGCGGGGCTACCGGCGGATCGGTTATGTCGGTCACGACCTGGACCGCGACACCCGCGCCGGCAAACGCTTCTTGAGCTTTTGTGAAACTCTTGAAGCCAACGGCACCCCCCTCATCGCCCAGGAAATCCTCGCGGACGCTTCCTCGGTCGAAAACGGCAAGCAGGGACTGGAGCGACTGCTCGCACGAGCGACCGGCCTCGATGCGGTCTACTTTTCCAACGATGACATGGCGCTCGGTGGTTATTTTCATTGTCTCGCTCAAGGGATCGCCATCCCCTCGCAGCTCGCTATATTCGGCTATAACGGCCTCGATATCGGCCGGGCAATACCGCAACCCTTATCGACCATCCGCACGCCGCGTGTGGCGACGGGGCAGATCGCCGCTGAGCTGGTCGTCGCCAACGCGCCGCCGCAGGCCATCGATCTCGGTTTTGAACTGATCGAAGGGGCAACTGCGTAACCTGGAGGAACCACCATGTCCGACGCGCGCCTGCGTGAGGAAATCTGCCTATACGCTCGCTCGCTGTTCGAGCGCGGGCTGACGCCCGGTTCGTCCGGCAACATATCGTTGCGGCTGGAGGACGGCGGCTGGCTGGTGACGCCGACCAACGCCTCGCTCGGTTTTCTCGACCCGGCCCGGATCTCCAGGCTCGATGCGCAAGGCCGTTTGCTGTCCGGCGACAAGCCGACCAAGGAAATCCCGCTTCACACCGCCCTCTACGAGACACGCGGCAGCGCCCGCGCCATCGTCCATCTTCACTCCACCCATGCGGTGGCGCTGACCATGCTGCCGGAGATTGATCCGCGGGCCGCCTTGCCGCCGATGACGCCATATTATCTCATGCGCGCCGGCGAGACCGCTTTGGTGCCGTATTATCGTCCTGGGGATCCGGCGGTGGCTGACGCAATCCGCGGACTGGCAGGCAAATATTCGTCGGTGCTTCTCGCCAATCATGGACCTGTTGTCGCCGGTGACAGCCTGGAGGCGGCGGTCTTCGCGACCGAGGAACTGGAGGAAACGGCGAAGCTCTATCTGCTGTTGCGCAACCTCAATCCCCGTTTCCTCAGCCCGGCCCAGGTCGCCGATCTCGTCAATACCTTCGGCCTCGATCTTCCGTCGCATCATGACCACGATCACGACTGAACCCGAGCGCGCGCAACCTTCTGCCAAACGCCGCTTTCGATACGATAGATTCTGCTTCGGATGCCGCCAATTCGGGTAAGCCACGGATAAAGCGGTGCCTATGATTGTGAAACATCCCGGTTCCAGTCATTCAAGGATACGCAGATGACGACGTTCCGCCCGAAATACATCACCTTCGATTGCTACGGCACGCTGACCAACTTCCAGATGGCGGAAGCGGCGCGCGACCTCTACGGCGATCAACTCGAGGAGCCGCGCATGGCGGAGTTCGTCAGGAATTTCGCCGCCTATCGTCTCGACGAGATCATGGGCGCCTGGAAGCCCTACGCCGAGGTGGTGCACAACTCGCTCGAGCGGACATGCAAGCGCAACGGCGTCACGTTTCGCGACGAAGCAGCGCAAATGGTTTACGAGCGTGTTCCCACCTGGGGGGCGCATCGGGACGTACCCGAGGCCCTTGCCAGAGTTGCCAAGGAAATTCCTTTGGTCATCCTGTCCAACGCCATGAACTCCCAGATCATGTCGAATGTCGAAAAGCTCGGCGCGCCCTTCCACGCGGTTTATACCGCTCAGCAGGCCAATGCTTATAAGCCGCGCTTCCAGGCTTTCGAATACATGTTCGACATGCTCGGCTGCGGGCCAGAGGACGTGCTGCATTGCTCGTCATCCTTCCGCTATGATCTGATGTCGGCCCACGATCTCGGCATCAAAAACAAGGTCTGGGTCAATCGCGGTCACGAGCCGGCAAATCCCTATTACGGCTATGTCGAGATTCCCGACATCTCCGGCTTGCATGGCGTTGTCGGCCTCTGACGGAGATAAGAGGATGCAGTTCCAGTCCTACTGGCACGACACAGCGCGTGCTTTTGCCGATGCGGCTCAAGGTCCTGTCGAAGGACATTATGATGTCGCCGTGATCGGCGCGGGCTTTACCGGGCTTGCAGCGGCGCGCCAGCTTGCGAAAGCCGGCGTCAAGGTCGTCGTACTGGAGGGCGAACGGGTGGGCTGGGGGGCATCGGGGCGCAATGGCGGCCACCTCAACAACGGATTGGCTCACAGCTTCCTGTCCGCGCTCGGCGCGGAGAGGGCTATGGCGCTCTATCGGGCGTTCGATGAGTCCATCGATACGATCGAGGCGATCGTCACCGAGGAGGGCATCGATTGCAATTTCCGTCGCGCGGGAAAGCTCAAGCTTGCTACGGCCCGTAGAAGCTGAAGATCTGGAGGCGATCGCGGAACTGGATCGCGTTGCCTTCGGCACGGACCGCACGCTGCTTCTGACACGACTCATGGCACATTCCAAGGGCGTCGTATTGGTTCGCTCCGGCCGGGTCGAGGCCTTCGCGCTTTGCCGAAGGTTCGGGCGCAGCCATGTCGTCGGCCCGGTGGTGGCGGTCAGTGACGCAGACGCAATTGCCGTCGTTCATCCGCATGCGCTCGAGCATGCGGGGTCATTCCTGCGCCTCGATACGCGCGAGAAAGCCGGATTATTTGCCGATTTTCTCTCCCGCTGTGGCCTTGCTGTCTTTGACTTCGTGACAACCATGTCGCTGGGCGACCCTTGGCTTCCAATTTCGGGAGGTCATGTGGGGCATCGGCCGAAAACCTATGCGCTGGTCAGCCAGGCGCGGCCGACGGAAATTAAGCGCCGGGATAATGGGCATGGCGGCCGAAGCCTAGATACGTTCGGCTTCGGGTCGGAAGGAACGATATTGCCACAGGCCTTGCGCCGTTTCGCGCCGGTATACGGTCTCGAGCCAGAACACCGTGTCATCGATCGGCAGGACAGGATGTCAAGCAGATGCTCAGCCGATCGGGCGCAGCCCGAGGTAGGCCGCCAGGCTAATGGCGGAAAGTGCGATGGTCAGACTGGGGCGGGCGTCGTCGAACATTGCCGCCAGCAAAAGGCAGAGCATCAGCACGACGGATTTGCCCCAGAGATTTTGGTCGGAGATGGTAAAGGCGACTGCCGCCAGAAAGACCGCGCTTGCGACGACCGTGACGGGAGCGGATTTCTCAGCGAGGTCGCCGCCGGGAAAATACGGCAGAAGAAAACGCCGCATGCTCAGGCCTGAAGCGACGCTTAGAAGAAGGCAGGTCAAAACAAGGTGCAGCATATGGTCGGCGCCGGTCGTTCTACAGATCAGCATCGAGACGCAATCTCCATGCCAGCCGCAAAACGCCCGGTAGCGGGGACGATCCCGGACTTTGCGTGGCTATTTCGGTGGCGTCTCGATCTTTTTTTCGGCAATCACTTGGCTGTCCGGCCTGCCGATGGCGCGGACATCATGAGAAGGTCGCGCCCGGGAGCCCTCACGCTGCCCCGATTCCGGTTTTTGCGCCTGTGTCTAAACCCGCTTGAGCTCGGGTGATGATTTTTATATAGAGAACGATGACTCGCTTTAATTCCGGAAAAGAGATTTTTATTGGACCTTTCGTCAATCGAGATATTCCTCGCCGTTGCCAGCGATCGCAGCGTTACGAAGGCTGCAAAGGCCGTCGGGCGGGTGCCGTCGAATGTGACGACGCGCATCCAGCAATTGGAGGAGGACCTTGGCGTTTGCCTGTTCAGCCGTGACGGGAAGAAGATGACGCTGACGCGGGAGGGCGAAACCTTTCTCGCCTATGCGAATCGCCTGATGGCGCTGGCGCTCGAAGCGCGCCAGGCCGTGCGGCCTCTTGCCCCATCGGGAACATTGCGGGTTGGCACGATGGAGAGCACGGCGGCAAGCCGGCTGCCGGCGGCGTTGACGCAATTCAACCAGATGTGGCCCGACGTGTCGCTGCATCTGACGATGGGCGCGTCTCGCGATCTCGCCCGCGATGTTCTGGCCGATGCGCTGGATTGCGCGCTTATTGCCCGCCCACCGAAGGCGATGCGGGAGGAGGATCTGGATTTCGACGCCGAACTCGAGGCGCTGGAGATGGAGACGGTCTTCATCGAAGATCTGTTGATCGTGCTGCCATCCGGGCATCCCGCGATCAAATCCGCGGCCGACCTGCGTGTCGGGTCGCTCGCGGCTTTGGAACCCGGCTGCACCTATCGCCGGATTGCCGAAGATTGGGCGCGCAAATCGAGCGACCTGCCGACGATCGAGCACGGTTCCTATCATGCGATCCTGGCGAGTGTTGCGACCGGAAATACCGCGGGTGTGATGCCAAGGTCCGTTCTCGATCTCATGCACTGGCCGACTGCCGTTCAAACCCATCAGCTCGGGTCGGTCGAGACCCTGCTGGTTTACCGCAAGGACGATTGCCCTAGCGCCTTCAATGCCTTTCATGAAGTGCTTGGCGCAACCAAAGGCAGAGATGTCAGGCTGGCGGCAAACTAGCTCCGGCGTCTCGTCCTCGACCTCCAGAAAATCCTCACTCAATTGGTCTTCGCATGCAATTTCCCGTTTCACCGAAGGTAAGGCCGAACCGTTTTCGCCGCTTTCGATTGTTTTCGCCCATTCTGGCCGGCGCGACGCTAAGAGAACGATTGATCGCCTGTTTCGGAGCCTTGCTGGGCATCGGTCTCACTGGCGTCATCAGCGGTTATCTGTTCGGTCAGGGGCCGCATCTTCCGCTGATCGTCGCACCGATGGGGGCGTCGGCGGTGCTGCTTTTCGCGGTGCCGGCAAGCCCGTTGGCGCAGCCATGGGCGATCATCGGCGGCAATACAATTTCCGCCCTGATGGGGATTATTGCGGCGTATTTCATTCGTGATCCGATCATCGCGACGGGCGTCGGCGTTTCGCTGGCCATCGGCGCAATGTCGTTCACGCGATGCCTGCATCCGCCGGGAGGGGCTGCGGCACTGACCGCCGTGCTCGGCGGCCCCGTCGTTGCCGGGTGGGGATTCCTCTTTCCCTTCGTGCCCGTCGCTTTGAACTCCTGCATTCTCGTCGGGCTCGGGCTGCTGTTCCACAAGCTTTCAAGGCGGAACTATCCGCATGTCGTGCCGAAGCCGGCGGAGAACACCCACCAGACGATCGATCCGCCATCCGCCGCGCGGGTGGGCTTTCGCGAGGAGGATGTCGACGCCGCCCTCGAAGCGCTCGACGAAACATTCGATATCGATCGTGCGGACCTCGGCAGATTGCTGCAGCAGGTCGAGCTGCAGGCGGCCATCCGATCGAACGACAAGATCAGCTGCGCCGATATCATGTCACGGGACGTGATCGCCATCGGCGAAACGTCCGAGCCGGATGCCGCGCGACATCTTCTTTTGAAGCATAATATCCGCACCCTGCCGGTGAACGATCGGGAAGGCCGTCTGATCGGCACTGTCGGATTGCGCGAATTGTTTGGGGGCGGCGACACGATTGCCCACGCGATCTCCAAGCCGGCGGTGGCGAGAGCTTCGGATCTCGCCCTGTCGCTGCTGCCGGTTCTGACGGACGGGCGCACCCATGCCGTCATCGTCGTCGACGACGACCACCGGATCCTCGGCCTGATATCGCAGACCGACCTTTTGAGCGCCGTTGCACGGCTGCTGCCGAACGACGGCGATACGATCGCGGCTGTGGCGTGAAACGTGCGGAGCGGCTCGGATTGCTGCCGGCCCGTCACGGCCGCCGAAGGCGACATGCCTTCGGCGTCAGCCCTTCCGATATGATCTCGGCTATGAGCTGAAGCGGATGCGGGATGCGCTCGTCATCGATTGCGTGCCGGCGCAGTCACCGGCGTGGTCGGGCGTCCGTTTGTCTCAAACAGGCCGCGGGCCGCCTGAACCATCGACTGCAGATGATTGGGATCGCGCACGCCCTGTCGGTAGAGCTCGATGATGATGCTCGCCATTCGTTCGGCTTCGTCGCTGTCTCTTGCCACTGCGTAATCGGCGCTGAGCTTGTCGAAGACGCGTTGGCAGGTTTCGAGATCGCGGGAGTCCAACGGCACCTGCGATCGGCTTAGGATCGTTTGAACCATCTTCATTCTCTCGGAAAAGGCCCGCCCGGCGTGTCCGGGCGAGCCTGAGACCCTGACTTAAAAGTCCATACCGGCGCCGGGCGGCATTGCCGGAGGAGCATCCTTCTTCGGCTTCTCGGCGATCATCGCTTCCGTCGTCACCAGCAGGCCGGCGATGGAGGATGCATCCTGCAGCGCGGTGCGAACGACCTTTGCCGGATCGATGACGCCCTGCGCGTAGAGATCGCCGAATTCGCCGGTCTGAGCATTCCAGCCATAGGAGAAGTCGCTCTTCTCGCGCAGCTTGCCGACGATGATAGAGCCTTCGGCGCCGGCGTTTTCGGCAATCTGTCGAGCCGGGGCCTCGAGCGCACGACGGACGATGTCGACACCCACGCGCTGGTCGTCATTGGCAGTCTTGATATTGCCGAGCGCCTTGACCGCGCGCAGCAGCGCCACGCCGCCGCCCGGCAGGATGCCCTCCTCGACCGCTGCGCGGGTGGCATGCAGCGCATCGTCGACGCGATCCTTCTTCTCCTTCACCTCGACCTCTGTCGAGCCGCCGACGCGGATGACGGCAACACCGCCGGCGAGCTTGGCGAGGCGTTCCTGCAGTTTCTCGCGGTCATAGTCGGAGGTGGTTTCTTCGATCTGGGCCTTCAGCTGGGCAATGCGGCCTGAAATTTCCTCCTTCGAACCGACGCCGTCGATGATCGTCGTGTTTTCCTTCTCGACCGTGATCTTTTTTGCCCGGCCGAGCATGTTGAGCGTCACATTCTCAAGCTTGATGCCGAGATCTTCGGAGATGACGGTGCCCGCGGTCAGGATGGCGATGTCCTCCAGCATGGCCTTGCGGCGGTCGCCGAAGCCGGGCGCCTTGACGGCAGCGATCTTCAGGCCGCCGCGCAGCTTGTTGACGACGAGGGTCGCAAGGGCTTCGCCTTCGACGTCTTCAGCGATGATGAGGAGCGGCTTGCCCGACTGAACGACAGCTTCGAGGATCGGCAGCATCGACTGCAGGTTCGACAGCTTCTTCTCATGAATGAGAATATAGGGGTCCTCGAACTCGACCCGCATCTTGTCGGCATTGGTGACGAAGTAGGGGCTGAGATAACCGCGGTCGAACTGCATGCCTTCGACGACTTCGAGTTCGGTTTCGGCAGTCTTGGCTTCTTCAACGGTGATGACGCCGTCATTGCCGACCTTTTGCACGGCCTCCGCCAGGAAGCGGCCGATTTCGGCATCACCATTGGCGGAGATCGTGCCGACCTGGGCAATTTCGGCATTGTTGGATATCTTGCGGGCGTTGGCCTTCAGTTCTTCGACGATCGCACTGACGGCGAGATCGATGCCGCGCTTCAGGTCCATCGGGTTCATGCCCGACGTCACGGCCTTGGCGCCCTCCTTGACGATCGCCTGGGCGAGCACCGTCGCAGTCGTGGTGCCGTCGCCGGCGATGTCGCTGGTCTTCGAAGCGACTTCGCGGACCATCTGGGCGCCCATGTTCTCGAACTTGTCTTCGAGCTCGACTTCCTTGGCGACCGAGACGCCGTCCTTGGTGATGCGCGGCGCACCGAAGGACTTGTCGATCACGACGTTGCGGCCTTTCGGACCCAGCGTCACCTTTACGGCGTTGGCCAGGATGTCGACACCGCGCAACATTTTTTCGCGGGCTTCGACGCTGAATTTGACTTCTTTAGCAGCCATGTCCTCACTCCTTCATCGGCAGCTTGCGCATGTCGCCAAGTGTACAGCGGTTTTGCGAGGACGACATGCGTAGAAATTAAGATCTAAAGCGCGAGGAGCGAATCTCAGAGATCGCACTGGGCTTTAGCATTGATTTTCGACTTGACGGACTCAGGCGGCCTCTTTCCGCTCGCTCTGAGCTTCGATGATACCCATCACGTCGCTTTCCTTCATGATCAGCAGGTCCTCGCCATTGATCTTGATCTCCGTGCCGGACCATTTGCCGAACAGGATGCGATCGCCGACCTTGACGTCGAGCGCCTGGATTTGGCCGGCATCGTTGCGCGCACCGGGGCCGACGGCGATGACCTCGCCTTCCTGCGGCTTTTCCTTGGCGGTGTCGGGAATGATGATGCCGCCCTTGGTCTTTTCTTCGGAATCGAGGCGGCGGACGAGAATGCGGTCATGAAGCGGTCGGAACGACATGTCTTCCTCCATAGACAAACAATGACGACGTTGTCGGCTCTGGCCGAACCGGATTGACGAGGTTCGGGTGCAAAGTCGCGCCTTGCGCGAATGATCTGGTTCGAGCGTTTTTCGATTTCAAGAGGAGCAGGAGAAAAATTAGCACTCTCTACCGGCGACTGCTAGCAGCTCTCCCCGGGAACAGAAGGCCCACTCCTGCGTTCGGCATAATGACGATCTCGTCCCCTCGGCTCGAAGGCGAGTTCAAACTGTACATGGCTTGAATCCGGATGTCGGCGTTCCTAGCTCTCAGGCGATCGAGGCTCGAAGAGCTCGATCACCGTCCCACGTCTTTAGGAGTGAGTGACATGGAAGAGAAGACCAATATAATCAAAGACCTCACTATCGAGGAACGCGAGGAGATCTTCGTCGATATCGCTCGCACGCTGGAGGATACGGCGCGCGAGGCGCTTGTCGAAGGCAATACGCACTTTGCCGTACTCTCCAACAACATGGCCGAAGCAATCCGCGTCAATGCCGACGAACTCGCTCGCGACGATCCCGAGAATGCCGAGCGCGTGTTGCTTCAGGCAACGGCCATGATCTCGCAGTTCGAGGCCGTGCACCCTTATCGCATGGTGAGCATGGCCGTTCACTGATTGCCGGCAGCGCGGTTCGGCTCGACCGCCCGCCCGAATCAATCGCCAGCATGCGGAACTCTCGCGGCTGGCGGAGGTTATTGGATCACAGCATCGAAAGGTGATTCATGACCACTTCCCCAACCAACATGTCTCCCGACAACGGAACCGACGATGCGCGCTCCTTCGACACGCAGCAAGCCGAGGCCGATCGCCAGGCGGCATTGGAAGCCGCTCGACGCAACACTCGTTCGACGGTTGATCGCGATAGCGGTACTGAGACACCAAGCCTGAAACTCGCGAAGGAGTATCTCAGCCTCGGCGGGCGCCGCCGGTCCAAAATTGATGACAACATCACCACTGTTCGCCAATGGGAGGAGGATCCCCCCGCGGCCGAACGCTTCTGGAAAGAGCGGGTGGAGACCCTCCCAAAGGATGAGCGCAAGCAAGTGGAAGATTTTCTTCCCACCATCAACACGCCTTGAAAGACGAAGCTGCGCTGAGAGCCGTCGGGAGCGCCGGAGCCAGACATACGCTGCAAGGTCAGGTCGAAACTGGAGAAGATCATGGCCATAGACAAACACGAGCAGATACGGCGGCGCGCCTATGAAATCTGGGAGGCCGAAGGCCGCCCTGAAGGTTCGGACCTGCGTCATTGGATGCAGGCCTGCGACGAGCTGGCTGGCGAAGACGAGCATGAGACGCTGCAAGACCTGCTTGATCAAGACGACAGAGATGATGCGGCCTTGCTTCAAGGAGCCGGGGAAAGCGGTGACCTCGACCCGCCGCAAGCCGGCCTTGCTCAAGTTGCCGGGGCGACGACACCCGATATCGAGATAACAACGGGAGAGAAGCCTTCCCGGCGGAAAATCAGAAGGACCGAAGGACCGTAACGGCGATGCAGCATCTCGACCATGCCATGCAAATCGCCTTAGAGGCGCATGAAGGGCAGGTCGACAAGACCGGCCGGCCATTCTTCGAGCATTGCCAGCGGGTCGCGCTTCTCGTGTCGGGCGACGAGGCGCGAACGGTCGCCTATCTTCACGACGTCGCGGAGAAAGGCAGCGGCTGGACGCTCGACAGGTTGAGGGAGGAAGGCTTCCCGCCGGCAATCATCTCCGCGGTGGATGCCTTGACGCGGCGGCCCGAGGAGAGCGATGACGAATTCGTCAGACGCGCCGCATCGAATCCGCTGGCCCTGCCAGTCAAACAGGCCGACCTTGAAGACAATCTCCGACAGGCCGAACAAGCCGGCAAGAAAACCGAAAAATACCAGCGCGGTCTGGATCTCCTGCACGACATCCGGAACGAACGCTAGGTCTGGGCGACGCCGAATCTCAAGGAATGTCCTGCCGCGCGTCCTTTGCTCCACCTGATATTTTCCGCATCGCCCGCAACCGTTCTTCAACCATAGAACGTGGAGCACCCTGGCGCCGACCTGGGGTGAGGGGCGTGTTAACCCGTACGACTTATAGTCGCGTCCATGTGGACGAAGGGGGAACGGTCGTGTCCGGCGAATTGCACACAATCTTGGCAATGGATAGCACGTTGGCAGGCCTGCATGGTGCCGGTCACGCCCTTGAGCGGCGTGGTATCGTGCTGCGCCTTCACCTCGACCGAGCTGAGTTTCACGATTTGGCCGCCAAAAGACCGCTGCCGGCGCTCATTTTGCTGGACGCCCTGTCGCCAGAGAGACGGGGTCTCGAAGACTGCCGGCGTCTCAAATCAAACCCCATAACGTGTGATATTCCGGTCATCATCGTGGTCTCGCCGGAAGATGAGGAGGGCCGGATCGGAGCGCTTGCCGCCGGTGCTGTCGATTGCGTTTCCATCCTTGTCTCCACCGCGGAGCTCGTCGCCCGGATTAACCGACATATCGAGCTCGGCGCAGTCCAGGCGGACCTGCGGCGGCGCAACGAGCAACTCGATACGGCGCTTGCCAGCATGGGACAAGGCGTCTGCCTGTTCGACGATGCCGGCCGGCTGCTGCTTTCAAACAACCGTTATGCCGAAGTCTACGGACTTGAACCCTCTGTCATCCATCCGGGACAGTCACTCGAAGACATCCTCGAGCTGAGACAGGGGGTCGGCGCCGTTCCCGCCACCTCGACCTCGGAATATCTCGCCTGGGCCGAAGCGACCAACAGGGGCGATACGCCCCGAGACTGGATCAAGGAACTCAAGTCGGGCCAGATCATCCGCGGCTATCATCAGCGCACGTCGGACGGCGGCTGGGTATCGACCCATGAGGACATCACGCAGGCTTGGCAGGCTGAAAAAGCTCTTGCGAAGGCGCATGTCCAGGCAGAACGCGCTGAGCAGGAGGCGCGGGCGGCGCATGCACGTCTTCTGGCGGCTTTCGAAGTCGTCCCCGAGGGCCTCGTCTTGTTCGACGAGGAAGACCGCTTCGTCCTGTGGAACCAGAGATATGAGCAGCTTTACGCCGAAAGCGGCGATATGCTCGTGAAAGGCCTGCGCTTCGAAGACCGCCTGCGTGCTGGCCTCGAACGCGGCCAATATCCGGAAGCGGTCGGGCGCGAGGAGGAATGGCTGGCGGAGAGGCTGGCCCATCATGCAAAGCCCACCAGCAAACACGAGCAGCGCCTACCCGGAAACCGCTGGATACGGATCGAAGAACGCCAGATCTCAGAAGGCGGCAGTGTCGGCATACGTGTCGATATTACCGACCTTAAATTGCAGGAGGCGTCGTTCAGGCTGCTGTTCGAAGGCAACCCGATGCCGATGTGGGTTTACGATCATGAAACGTTGAGATTTCTCCACGTAAACCAGGCTGCCATCGATCACTACGGTTATCGTCTGGAGCAATTCCTGACGATGCGGCTATCCGATATCGAGGCGCAGGAATCCAACCCGCCGCAGGCCGTCGTTTTCGATGTCGAGGATCCTGCCTCGTCCCACTCTTCCCGCCATCTCAAGGGAGATGGCACGGCCATCGAGGTTACCGTCTATTCCACCTGCCTGAACTACAAGGGCCAGGCGGCATCGCTGATGGCTGTCGTCGACGTCACCGAGGCCAAGCGCGCCGAAAAGGCATTGCTGCAGCACCGCGACACGCTTGAAGAGATGGTGCGCTCCCGCACGGTCGAACTGGCGCGGCAGACAGAAGAGCTCGAACGCATGCTCGAACAGGAAAAGCAGATCAACGAATTGCAGCGGCAATTCGTCTCGATGGCGTCGCATGAATTCCGCACCCCGCTTGCGGTGATCGACGGCGCGGCGCAACGGCTCATTCGGCGCAAGGAGGCAGCGACGCCGGAGTTTCTTTGCGAAAAAGCCGATCAGATCCGCGGTTCGGTTTCGCGCATGCTCGAACTGATGGAAAGTATCCTTGCTGCCGGGCGATTGGACCACGGAAGGATCAATATCGTGCACAAGCCGTGCTCGATCGTGGAAATCATCGAAATCTGCGGCGCCCGCCAGGAGAGCATCCGGCGCACCCACCGTTTTCTGCTCGACCTCGATCGGCTTCCTCCGACCATTTATGGGGATCATCCTGCGCTCGACCAGGTCTTCAGCAATCTCTTCTCGAACGCCGTGAAATATGCGCCGGACTCTCCAAACGTCCACGTCACCGGATGGCAGGAAGGGGACAGCGTTTGCATCACTGTCCGCGACGAAGGCATCGGCATCGACGCCGATGACCTCCCGAAAATGTTCCAGCGTTATTTCCGCGCCAGAAGTTCCACCGGCATTGCCGGCACTGGTATCGGCCTTAATCTCGTCAAGCAGATCATCGAACTTCACGGCGGATCGATAGAGGTGACAAGCAGTCGCGGGAACGGCACGACATTTACACTTCGGATTCCGATCGGCGCGGAGCTGCCAGACCAGTTGCGTGTCGTTGCCGGATAGGCAGACGGTGTTGAATCGGACATAAGCCGCTCGGCCGCATCGTGCTGCTCATCAGGGAGAAACCACGCTGCGGCGATCGAGGCGTTAGGACAAAGGTCATCAGTAACGTCGGCCTTCATCACGCGACTCGCGGATTTCTTCCTGCGTCGTGAATTCCTCAGTCGGAGGTCATTCTCTATAGTGCTGGATGCAATCAAAACTAATCGCAATGATTATAGATGATTGATGATGAGGAGTCTTCGATGGAGACCAAAGTTCTGACGGCCAATGTTCCATTGCCGCTTGCGCAGAAGGTCGATCAGCTCGCATCTCGGCTCGAACGTTCGCGGGGCTGGATCGTCAAGCAGGCCCTGACTTCATGGATTGACCAGGAAGAGGAGCGCCGGCGTTTGACGCTTGAGGCTTTGGCCGACGTGGATAGCGGCAACGTTGTCGATCACCAGTCTGTTCAAGCCTGGGCCGATAGCCTCGATACCGACGCGCCGCGGCCCGAACTGTACAGGCACTGACGGCAGCCCCCGCACGGCTGCTCGAACAGCCGGGTCTCGGCGAACGGCTTGAGGAGTTCGATCCTCGTGAGGTCCGCCGCATTCTCGTTGGCCATTATGAGCTACGCTATGAAATCCAGAAGTCGACGATCTATGTATTGCGGCTTTGGCATACGCGTGAGGATCGGTAGAAGCCCTTACAGCCGCCTTGTCGACTCCCCGCGCACGAATCTCGGCGTCAGGATGAAATCCTGCGGCGGCTCGGCGGCGGATTCGGGGCTTGCGATCCTGGCCAGCAGGCGCTGTGCCGCCAATTGGCCGAGCTTCTGAGCATCCTGCACGACCATGGTGATGCGGGGCGTGATGACGTTGCTCCAAGGCACGTCGTCGACCATTGCCAGCGAGACGTCGTCGGGGCAGCGAAAGCCCATTTCCTGCATCACCTGCAGGGTTGCCAGGCCCGTCATGTTGTTGGCGCCGATAATGGCGGTCGGCCGGTCGCGGAGGGTGAGCAGGCGCATCGCCTGCGTATGGCCGCCGCTCCTGGTATAGCCGCCCTCGACCACGAGCGACGGATCGACGTCGACGCCGGCGCCGGCCATCGTGTCCACGAAGCCCTTCAGGCGCTCGTCGGCGGTGTGCAGGCCGCTCGGGCCGGAGATGAAGGCGATGCGCCGATGGCCGAGTTGCAGCAGGTGCTCGGTCAGGATCGTCGTCGTCAGCGGATTGTCGGAGCCGACGAAGTCGCGCTCGGCGCCCTCCACCTTCTGGTCGAACATCACGATCGGCGTCTTGAAGTCGCGCAGGAAGGTTGCGTATTCCTCGCCGCGTCCGTTTGCCGCCAAGGCGATGCCTGCGATCTTCTGCGCCTGCAGCCGCTCCAGAAGCGCCCGTTCGAGATCGGCCCGGCCGGAGGAGTCGGCGATCAGCACGAAATAGCCGTGGTCGAGCGCCTGATGTTCGATCTCGCGGCGGATGTCGCCGAAGAACATGTTGCTGAGATTGGCCGAGACGAAACCAATGAGCGAGCTGCGCCCCCGCGCCAGCGTCTGGGCAACGGGGTCGATGCGGTAGCCAGTCGAGGTTATCGCCTGCTGTATGCGGTCGAGCGTCTCGGCTCCGACCCGCCTCGGGCTGTTGAGCGCGAGCGAGACGGTCGAGATCGAAACCCCCGCCAGGCGCGCGACATCTCGTATGGTCGTCATGTGTGTCGAACCGGTTCTACAGCTTTCTTTTGTCAGATTTTATTCGTCTATGCAACAGATGACGGCGAAATGCACGTTCTGAGTGGCTAATTGCTTAGGGATTTACGAGTTGCGGATTCTGGCTTGACAGAGGCTGGATCAAGGAGGATGTTCACTCACCGAACCGGTTCGACATGAAGTTGAGCCGGAAAAACAGGGAGGAGAATCCTGTGACGAGTTCGGAGCGCCAGCCGGAAAATTCGATGCCGGGAGCGGGTAAACATGCCTGGTTCAGTCATGACCGCCTCGGCATGTTCATCCATTGGGGGCTTTATGCTCTTGGAGCGCGGCATGAGTGGTTGAAAAACCGCGAAGAGCTCACCGACGATCACTACCAACGCTATTTCGACAATTTCGATCCCGATCTTTACGATCCAAAGGAGTGGGCGCGCCGCGCGCGTCTCGCTGGGATGAAATATGTCGTGGTGACGACCAAGCATCACGAGGGTTTCTGCCTGTGGGACAGCAAGGTCACCGACTACAAGGCGCCGAACACGCCCTGCGGCAGGGATCTGCTGACGCCGCTCGTCGAGGCCTTCCGCGCAGAAGGATTGAAGATCGGCTTCTACTATTCGCTGCTCGACTGGCACCATCCGGATTTTCCGATCGACGTCCACCACCCCTTGCGCAACCATCCGCAAGCCGAGGCGCTGAATGCCGGCCGCAACATCGCCAATTACGCTGCCTATATGCGCGAGCAGGTGCGCGAGCTTCTGACCGACTTCGGCCGCGTCGACATCATCTGGTTCGATTTCAGCTATCCCGGCCGCGGGTATCGCGGCTTGCCCGGCAAGGGGCGCGCCGACTGGGAGAGCGAGAAGTTGCTGGAGCTGGTGCGCGAGCTGCAGCCGGAAATCATCGTCAACAACCGTCTTGATCTGCCACCTGGCAAGCTGCCCGACATCACAACGCCGGAACAATATACGCCGCGCGTTGCGCCTGCCATCGCCAGCCAGGGAGTGCTATGGGAAGCCTGCCACACCTTCAGCGGTTCCTGGGGCTATCATCGCGACGAGGACAGCTGGAAGAGCCCGGAACAGATCATCCAGTTGCTGATCGATTCCGTTGCGCTCGGTGGCAACCTGCTGATGAATGTCGGCCCGACCGGCCGCGGCACCTTCGATGCCCGCGCCATCGCCGCGCTCGAGGTTTACCAGAACTGGATGGAGGTCAACGCACGTTCGATCTACGGCGCCGGTCCGTCCACATTTCCAGTGCCGGCAGGCTGCCGCTACACTCAGCGCGGCAACCGCCTCTACCTGCATGTCTATAACTGGCCTTATCGCCACATCCATATCGAAGGCCTCGCCGACAGGATCGCCTATGCGCAATTCCTGCACGATGCCAGCGAGGTGCGCTGGCTCAGCCAGACGAAGGAAGTGGATTCCAATATCGGCGTGATGGTGCCGGAGGGCATGATCACACTCGAACTGCCGGTCCGGCGACCTGACGTTACCGTCCCGGTGATCGAGATCATCCTCAAGGCGTGAACCCGGTCGCATTCGCGTGTTCATTGCGTCATGGAGGGAGGAGAAACTCATGAAGGTTCTGAAGAAAACGCTTTTGCTTGCCGCAATCGGCGGCAGCCTCTTTGCTACAGCAGCATCGGCCGAGCAGATCAACCTGACCTGGCAGATGTGGAGCGGTTCCGATGCCGACACTAAGGGCTGGCAGCACCTGGCCGAAATGGTGACCGCCAAATATCCCGATATCAAGGTAACGCTGACGACGACCGGCTGGGTCGACTACTGGACCAGGCTGCCGGTGCTGGCTGCATCCGGTCAGCTCGCCGACATCGTTTCCATGCAGTCGCTGCGCATGCCGAATTTCTATTCGCTGCTCGAACCTTTGAACGACCGGATCGCGGCCGACAAGTTCGATGTCGGCGCATTCACGCCCTCGATCATCGGCGGCATGTCCGTCGACAAGCAGCTCTACGGCCTGCCCTATGACGTCGGCCCATGGGTCATCTACTATAACCAGGATGCGCTGGACACCGCCGGCATTCCGCTGCCGAAGCCGGGCTGGACGCTCGCCGAATTCACCGACGCCGCCAAGAAACTCACCAAGGACGGCAAATACGGTTTCGGCATCACGCCCCAGAACTATTCGGTCCTCGCCTCGGCCTGGGGCGATAAGTATGTCAATGATTCAGGAGAGCTCGACCTTACCAATCAGAGCGCCATCGCCGCTGCCGACAGGGTGATCGGCTTTGCCGCAAAGGACAAGATCGCGCCGCTGGTGCCATCGAGCGCCGATGCCGGCACGGTCATCCAGGGCCGGTTCAATTCGGGCAATGTCGCCATGTATATCGATGGTCCCTGGTCGATCATCGGCATGAAGGACAAAGCCAAGTTCAAGATCGGCCTCACCACCCTGCCGCGCGAGAATGACAAGGACCTTGCCGCCGTCACGGCCGGCTCCGGTTTCGGCATTGCCACGACGAGCAAGAACAAGGATGCGGCTTGGAAGGCGATCCAGGTGCTGACCAGTCCAGAGGCGCTGCAATATCTCGCCGAACAGGGCCGCGCGCTCCCGGCCCGCACGGCGTCGCAATCCTCCTGGTATAAGGTGGCGGCCAAGGACATCACCAATGGCGGCGAGGCGCTCGATTATTCGCTGGCGCATTCGGTGCCCTATGCGATTACCAACAATTGGGCGGCGGTGGAAAACCTGTTCAACCAGTATTTTCCGCCCGCCTTTGGCGGCAGCGCCGACGCCACGCAGACGATGGAAACCATCCAGAGCCTCGCGCAGCAATAGAGCGTGTTGCGCTAGAGCTCGGCGGCGGGAGCTGCCGCGCATGGAGGAAAAGATGTCGGAAAGCGCCGTTGCCGAAATCAGCCTGCGGCCCGCTCAGCCCAGGCGCTTCCTGAAGCCCGAGACGCAGACGGCCATGCTGTTCCTGCTGCCGAGTTTCCTTGGCTTCATGATCTTCATGGCGCTGCCGATCCTGGCGTCGCTGGCGCTGTCCTTCACCAACTGGCGGCTGCTGACGACGCCGTCCTTCGTCGGCTTTCAGAACTATATCAAGCTCTTCACCGTCGATCCCGCCTTCTACACGATATTGGGCAATACGCTGTTCTTCGCCGTCGAATATCTGGCCGTGAATATCATCGTGTCGCTGACGCTGGCGGTCTGGATATCGAGCCTCAAGCGCGGCAAGGCGATCTTCCGGGTGATCTTCTTCTTGCCGACCTTTACCCCGACGATCGCAGCCTCCGTGGTGTGGCTGCTGATCTTTACGCCGGACGGGCTCGCCGATAGCGTCATCCGGTGGCTCGGCCTCGGCCTGCCGAATTTCCTGCTGAGTTCCAGCTGGGCGATGCAGGCGGTCGTGCTCGTCACGCTCTGGGCCAATGTCGGCTACAACGTGGTGATGTTCAACGCTGCGCTCGACCTGGTGCCGAAACACTATCTCGAAGCGGCGATGATCGACGGGGCGGGTCCGTGGCGGCGCTTCTGGCGCATCCGCCTGCCGCTCATCTCGCCGACGGTGTTCTTCGCCACCGTCATGACGGCCATTACATCGCTCCAGGTCTTCGACGAGATTTTCGCCATGACGCGCGGCGGCCCGGGCTCGGCGACGGCGACCCTCGGCTTCGCCATCTACCAGAAGGGCTTCACCAATTTCCAGATGGGTTATGCCTCGGCGCTTGCCTGGGTGATGTTCATCATGATCATGGGCCTCACCATCCTGCAGTTCCACATGCAGCGCAAATGGGTGCATTATGACGACTGAAGCGACCTCACGACATCCGCATTCCCAGTCCCAGAACCAGCATCGCGTCCTGCGGCGGATCGGCACCTTCATCAGCTATGCAGGCCTCTCGCTGATCGCGCTGCTCTTCCTCTTCCCCTTCTTCTGGATGGTGTCGAACGCGGTGCGCTCCAATACCGAGGTGCTGGCCGTGCCGGTCCGCATCCTGCCGGAGGAATATCAGTGGGGCAATTTCGTCGAGGCGCTGGTTTCGCTGCCCTTCGGCACGTTCCTGATGAATTCCTTCATCGTCGCCTGCGGCGTGACCGCGATCGTACTCGTGGTTTCCTGCCTTTCCGCCTATGCGTTTGCACGCTTGCGGTTCCCCGGACGGGAAGGGCTGCTGCTCACCTATCTCAGCACTCTGATGATCCCGCAGGTGATGCTGGTCATCCCGCTCTTTCTCGTCGTCAGCAAGCTCGGCTGGATCAACACCTATCACGGCATGATTCTGCCGGTCGCCTTCTCGTCTTTCGGCACCTTCCTGCTGCGGCAGTTCATCCTCGGCATTCCCAAGGATCTCGACGAGGCGGCGATGATGGACGGGGCGTCGCGCCTGCGCATCCTGATCACGGTCATCGTGCCGCTCGCCATGCCGGCGATCGGCCTGCTCTCGCTCTTCACCTTCATCGCGCAGTGGAAGAGCTTCCTTTGGCCGCTGATCGCCACCAGCGGCCTCGACAAGGCAACGCTGCCGCTCGGGCTCACCCTGTTCCAGACGCAGCAGGGCACCTCCTGGAACTACATCATGGCCGGCGCGACGATATCCATGGTTCCGGGCGTCGTTCTCGCGATCGTGCTGCAGAGGGTGATCTACAGGGGCATCACCGTCGGCTCCGGCTTCGGCGGTCGCTGAAGTGAAAACAATGACTTGATGCCGTCGCATCAAGTTCGGCTTGACTTGATGCCGTCGCATCAAGTTCGGCTTGATCCGCCCAAGTCCAGCCGCTTGGCGACTTAAGATCGTGCGTCAATTTCTCGCTTCGGGGCGAAAAGTAAAATTTAACCAAGATTTGAAATAACGCATTCCAAATCCGGATTGCGCAGGGGAATTCATGAAAACGGCTACGCTTGCATCCATCGCCTTGGCGATGTCGGTCACTGTTGCGAATGCGCAGACGATCGGCGTTTCGATGTCCGATCTCGACAAATTCAGGACGGCGCTTCTCAACGGCGTCGTCAATCACGGCGAGACGATCTCCGGCCTCAAGCTCGTCACCGAAAACGCCAAGGGCGATAACGAGCTGCAGAAGAAGCAGGTCCAGAAGCTCATTGCCGACAAGGTCGATGCGATCATCCTGGCCGTTTCCGACGGCGACCTCGGGCCGCAGATGAGCAAGATGGCGGCGGATGCCGGTATCCCGCTTATCTACATCAACAACGTCCCCTCCAACCTGCTCGATCTCCCCGAAAATCAGGTGGTGGTCGCCTCCAATGAGAAGGAATCCGGCACGCTGGAGACGAAGCAGGTCTGCGCGCTGCTCAAGGGCAAGGGCCGCGTCGTCGTGCTGATGGGCGAGCCCTTCCACGCGGCCGCCCGCGCCCGCACGCAGGATATCTCGGATGTCATCGCCACGCCTGAGTGCAAGGGTCTTGAGATCGTCGAGCGGCAGGCGGCCTATTGGTCGCGCGATTACGCCGACCAGCAGATGCAGGAATGGCTTTCGGCGGGCGTCAAGTTCGACGCCGTGATCGCCAACAATGACGAGATGGCGCTCGGCGCGATCCGCGCCATGAAGAAGGCCGGCATGCCGATGAAGGATGTCGTTGTCGCCGGCGTCGACGCGACCGACGATGCGCTTGCCGCGATGGTGGCCGGCGATCTCGACGTGACCATTCTCCAGAGCGCTGTCGGACAGGGTGCCGCGGCGGTCGACGCCGCCGTGAAGCTCGTCAACAAGGAGAAGGTGCCGCGCGAAAACAACGTTCCCTTCGAACTCGTCACACCTGAGAACATCTCCACATACCTGCCGAAGAGCCAGTGAGTATAAGAGGCCTATAATGTTGCATTTCTGGAATAAATTCGGCATTCGAGCGCAGATCACTTCCGGCTTCGTGCCGTTGATCCTTCTGATGAGCCTGCTCACGGTCAGCGCGATCTCCGGCATGAACGGGCTGGCCGCCATTTTCGCCTCCTATCGCGCCACGGCAGGCCAGAGCCTCGCCATCTCGGACTACAGCGACCAGCTGCACGAGATCCAGATGTCGGCCGAAGCCTTCCGCTCGACGCCGACGCAGGCCGTCGTCGATGGTTTCCGCGCTGGAGTGAAGGCTTTCGAGGCGGACGATCCGCGTTTTGTCGGCAATAAGGAGCTGCAGTCCGGCCTTGCGATGATCCGCCAGGATATCGCTGCCTACGGAAAGGCCTTCGAAAAGATCGTCACCCTTCAGGCCCGGCGCGACCTGCTGATCTCCAAGGTCACCGAATTCGGCCCTTGGACCAGCATCGCGCTCAGCGACGTCATGCGCAGCGCCTGGCGCCAGAACGATGTCGCCCTGCTGCACATGACGGCAGAAACGCTGGAAGCCCTGAACCGCAGCCTCTATTTCTCCGAGCGCTTCGTGCATTCGGACGATTTTGCCGCCTATGACACGGCGCAGGCAGCGCTTGTCCAGGCGGTGGCGCTGAATGACGCCGCCGCCAAGGCTGCCAAGAACGAGCTGCAGAAGAAGCGTTTGATGGGCGCCGGCCAGCTCATGCAGAATTACACCGCGCGCCTCGGCGACATGAAGGAGGTGCTGCAGACCTCCGGCAATATCCGCCAGACGCAGTTGAACGTTTTGGCGCCGAAGATCGCAGGCGAGTTCAAGGACCTGCAGGCGACCGTGACAGGCGCGCAGAAAAACCTCGACGGCTCGGTCGAAGCAACGGTTGCCTCGGCCACCAGCACGACGCTTGTCATCAGCGGCCTGTTGATCGTCATCGGCCTCGTGCTTTCCTATTTCGTCGGTCGCCTGATTTCCTCAGCGGTGCGCGGCATGGCACAGTCCATGGAACAGCTTGCCCGCGGCGACGATGCCATCGTGATCACGGGCGTCGAGCACCGGCACGAACTCGGCGCCATGGCGCGTTCGCTGAAGGTGTTCCAGGAGACCGGCCGCGCCAAGCTGATCGCCGAAGCCAATGCCGAACGAGCGCGTCTGGCGGCCGAAGAAGAGCGGCTGCGCCAGGAAGCCGAGCGTCTCAGCGATGCGCAGGTGATGGAACATGCCTTCCACCAGATTTCGATTGGGCTTGATGCGCTCTCGAAGGGTGATCTCTCGGTCCGCGTCGGTGAAGTCGACCATCGCTATGTCCGAATCCGTGATCACTTCAACAGCTCGGTCGCGAGCCTTGAAGATGCGGTCGACTCGGTCATCCGCGCGGTCACCACCATCCGCTCCGGCCTTGCCGAAATCTCCACCGCTTCCAACGATCTTGCCCGCCGCACAGAGCAGCAGGCGGCTTCGCTGGAGGAAACCGTTGCAGCCCTCGGCGACGTTACCCGCGGCGTCAACGGGACGGCCGAGGGCGCCAGCCGCGCCCAGGCGGTGGTGGCAACCGCCCGCACCAACGCTGAAAAGGGCGGCGAGATCGTCTCCCGCGCCATCGCTGCGATGACGGAAATCCAGAATTCGTCTTCGAAGATCGGCAACATCATCAGCGTCATCGATGACATCGCCTTCCAGACCAACCTGCTGGCGCTGAATGCCGGCGTCGAGGCTGCGCGAGCCGGTGAAGCGGGCAAAGGCTTTGCCGTCGTCGCTCAGGAAGTGCGCGAGCTCGCGCAGCGTTCGGCCAATGCGGCAAGGGAGATCAAGGAACTGATCTCCACCTCGTCGATGCAGGTCAAGACAGGCGTGGATCTCGTCGGCGAATCCGGCGTCTCGCTCGAACAGATCGTCGAGCAGGTGACCGCGATGAATGCGACCGTCGCTGAGATCGCGGTGGCCGCCCGCGAGCAGGCCACCAGCCTGCGCGAGGTTTCGGCCGCCGGCGACCAGATGGACAAGGTCACGCAGCAGAACGCCGCGATGGTCGAAGAGACCACGGCCGCCGCCCAGAGCCTGACGCAGGAAACCGAGAGCCTTGCCGAATTGCTGCGGCGGTTCAGGACGCGCGGCGGCCGGGCGACAGAGCATCGGCACTACGCAATGGCGTCCTGACCGTCCGTCTGCACGAACGCTTGACCTTTCCGGCCGGAGCGAACCGGCGGGAAGGGTGAGTTCATGGAAACGCGAAAACTCAAGCTGACTTAAGGTCATGATCGCGAAGACGGTTTCACCCGCCGGAACGCCGGGCTAGGCGACGCAGATGTCTGCGACCGCGACCTTCTGGAAGAGGTGCGGTGACGCGATTGCCGACGATGGATAGGCTGAGCTCTTGGCTCTGAACTCGGGATGGATAAAGGCGGCCCGGAAATGCGCGTTCGATTCCCAGACGGCGTAATTGAAGTAGGTCGGGTTTTCGCCAAGTGCGCGATGCAGCTGCGTGGAGATGAAGCCGGGCTGGCGTTTCATGAAGGCGGCGTCGGCCTGCCAGACCTCGAGGAATCCGGGCTCGTCCGCCTTGTCGAGGGTGAAAAGATTGATGAGCACGACCGGGGAGGCTTCAAGCCCGATTTGCCGGTTGATCGGGAAGGCGGAGTCCATCGGACGAATGTGTGACATGACTTGTTCCATTCTATATGGTTTTATGATGTCAATTCGACATGATGGAAACACAATTTATTGACACTATGGTGTCAATTAAACTGCATGATGCCAAATGGCTGAAGCCGAAAGAACCGCCGCCGGATCTGCGTTGACCGCTCTCGTCCTTGACTTGTTCAGACTGAACAACCGGATGCTGGCATCAGGAGACAAGCTCGTCGCCAGTCTCGGGCTGACGAGTGCGCGCTGGCATGTTCTCGGCACCATCGCAGCCTCGGAACGTTCGCAGCCAGTCGCCTGGCTTGCGCGCGACATGGGAGCCAACCGCCAGAACGTGCAGCGCATCGTCAACGATCTGGAGAAGGAGGGGCTCGTCGCCTTTGCAGCCAACCCCCATCACCGGCGGGCGCAGCTCGTCGTGCTGACGGAAAAGGGACGAGACACGCAGAAGGCGGCTATGCGCCTCCAAGCTCCATGGGCGAGTGGTCTCGCTGACGGCCTCGAGGTTTTGGAGATCGAGACGACGCACCGCATCATTAAAACGCTTCTTCACAAGTTGGAAGGAAGCGAAGAGGTTGGTGAAGAGGCCTAAGGTCGGTCTGCGGCAGGCTGTGTGCCCGACGCGGCGTCAGTGGCTTCCGGGTACCGCGCTATGCGGTGCGCCCGCGATGCTCCGGCGAACGTGGCGAACGGCGGTCCAGACGGCAAATAGTACCAAAGGGATGGCTGCGAGCACCGCGAGCTTGGCCATATGCGGATCGACGCCTAGTTCGGAAATGCCTTCGAGACAGATCTTGGCAAGGCCAACCGTATAATACGTGATGGCAATGACCGAGAAGCCTTCGACCGCCTGCTGGATATGCACCTGGATGCGCGCCCTCTCTTCCATGGAGGTGAGCAGAGAAGCATTCTGATCCTCGAGCTGAACCTGCACGGTGGTTCTGAGCAGATCGCCGGCGAGACTGACCCGTTCGGCGAGTTCATCGAGGCGGCGCTCTGCGGCATGCACGGAGCGAACAGCCGGCTGAAAGCGCCGTCCGATGAAGGTGCCGATCCGCTGGCGCTGCTCGACGCGCTCCTCGCGCAGCTCCGAGACCCGGCTGGCGACGATCTCGGCATAGGCTTTCGTCGCTCCGAAGCGGTGGCGCGCCAGCGCAGAGAAGTTGAGGACGTCGGAAGAGAGCCTTGTCACTTCGGAAAGCAGCGCCTTGTCAACTTTGACGGCGCTTTGCATGTGCGTGATCAGGAGATCGAGGCGCCGGTCGAAGGCCGAGAGCTGGGAGATCGTCTCGCGCGCCATCGGCATCGCCAGCATCGCCATCATCCTGTATGTCTCGATTTCGAGGACGCGCCGGACCATGCGGCCGGTGCGATAGGCGTTGAGATTGCGGTTGAAGAACAGGAATTCGACGAAACCGCTGTCGCTGAGGCGGAAATTCGAATGTACTTCGGCATCGCCGCCGCCGACCTTGGAGGCGACATAGTCGAGCATGGGCTTTTCGAGAGCCAGTCCGTCCTTCTCGTCGCGCACCAGCACCCGGACGGCGGCGATCACCTTTCCATTGATCCTGTCGCAGCTGGCCCTGAAAGCCTCGGGCGGATGACTGCCGGGCGCAGAGCACGCAGGTGTGACGAAGGTGAGGGTGAGGAACTCGGTATGCGCCTCCCATTTTAGCCGGCCGTCGCCGAAGCGGCCGATGCCGTGGTTGCCTCCGAGAGTGGTCGAGACGTCCTCCAATCCCGGCAGGGAAACCGGCAGCGGAGGCGAGCCGTTGTCGCCGACGATGGCGACATGCCAGACATCGGTGTCGCCATCGAAGTATAGCGACGGCCGCGCATGCAGTTCGTCATGCAACTCCCTGCGCAGCGGATGCTCGGAACCGATCGGCATGGGAATGCACCTCTAGATGGTAGACGGATCGACGGCTGACGTGACCGGGATTGCCGGCGATTTGAACTGACTACCAGGCCTATAGCCTCTCTCACGGCACGTGTCACGACGAGTTCTCCGCCGAATGTGTAAGACTGCCTGAATATACTTGATCGGGCGGCAATACTCTGGAAGTTGCTCCACTGTACGGTAACGGCGGTCCGGCGCGATGCCGGCGACAATCCGATCTCTTTCGCAATCAACGGATCGGCCGGAAGGATCAGCCGAAGCATGGCCAAAAAACGATCAGCCACGGCCCGTTGCGAGGTCGTGGCTGATGCGGCGCGCAATCTGTGGGAGACAGGCGCGGCCGGTTACTTGTTGGCGGCGAGCGTCACGTTGATCTTGTCGACGTCTGCGCTCATCGCCTTGAAAGTGTCTTCGAGAGAAAGCTCGCCGACGATCAGCTGGCTCATCCGCTGGACGATCAGCTGATAGATGGCGCCCGATCCCTTGAGGCGTTCCAGATCGCGGGCGGCCTGCGGCGCGCTGTCGCGGGCCGCGAGGAAGACGGCCATGGCTTCCTTGGCGTTCTTGCTGTCGAGCTTGTACTGCGGATCCTTGATGTCGGCGCCGGTCAGGATGACGTAATTTTCGGCGATTTCACGCTGCACCTTTTCAGAGCCGAGGAACTCGATGAACGAGGCGACGGCCTGCGGATACTTGGTGCGCTTGAAGCCGACGATTGCCGTGCCGCCGGGCATTGCATAGCAGCCGGCATCGCCGCAAGGCGCGCTGATCGCCGTCCACTCGAAGCCGTCGCCGATCTTCTTCTGGAACGGATTGACCATCCAGTTGCCGGCCAGATAGGTCACGACATTGCCATTGACGAATTCGTCACCCATGTTCTTGTACTGGGTTCCGCCGGCCGCACCCCACATTTCCTTGGGGAAGGAGCCGTCCTTCGTCCAGTTGTAGAGATCGGTGATATAGCGCTTGGCGGCATCGTCGGGGAATGAGAACTTGCCGTCCTTGACGTAGTTCGAGCCGTAGGAGAAGGCAGCACCCGAGAAGCGGTGGCCGGAGCGGTCCATCGTGAAGGGGATCTGGGCGCCGGTCGCCTTGGCGACGCGCGCAGAGGCTTCGACGATTTCCTTCAGCGTTGCGGTCGGCTTCGGAAGCGGTTCATTCGCCTGTTCGAAGAGCGTCTTGTTGACGAAAGGCAGGTTGAAGGTCTGCGACGCGACGTAGCCATTGATCGAGTTCGGGTCGTTGACGCCGGGGAAGCGAAGCGTGTTCAGGCTGTCGCCGTGCAGCTTGGCGAAGCCGTCCGGATCCTTCATCAGCGGGCGCATGTCGAGGTAATAGGGCGCCAGCTGCCAATCGGTGATCTTGGCAACGTCGGGCCCTTCGCCGATGGCCAGCTGCACCGGCAGCTGCTTGGCGACGGCATCATACCCCGACGAAACGAAATTCACCTTGATGTCGGGATGCGCCGCCTCGAATTCCTTGCTCAGTGCTTCCATCCGCTCGACGTAAGCCTGGTCGTCGTCGGTGAAGAGAAAGGTGATCGTCTGGGTTTCCGCCATGGCGACGCTGGACCAGGCGAAAGAAACGGTGGCCAGCGCCAGTGCGAAAGCCCCTGACAGATAGGTTTTCATTTTCATCCTCCCATGAAAACATTTTCATCAATCGCGGCCTCAGCCATCGATAAGTGAATTTCATATACTTGACATTCATCCCGTCAAGCTATTTTCTTGCGCTACTGCGATGTTTTGAGCATTTCTTGAAGACGCCGCACGCAAATGAAGTAATGAAAATATTTTCATAAGATTGCGGAGGAGGCGATCTGTGCAGGCGGAAAGCGTCAAGCAACCCGACGACATGGCGCCAGCCTATGGCGTTGCCAAAGGTGAGACGATAACGGCATGGGCCGTGTCTGGCCTCATCGCCGACTATTTTCCCGGCGAGCCGGCTCCTGCCGAAGATCGCGTGAACTATCGCTTCATCAACGGTTTCGTCGATGTCGGCGACCTGCCTTGCCGGAAAGCCTTCTGGTCGACCATGGTGGGGCGGCCGCTTCTGCCCGACACGTCCTGGCCGACGACAAGCCTTTATCTCCCCGGCTCAAACCGCCGCGTCGAGTTCACCAGCTTCTGGCATGTGCCGACGCATGTCAGGAAATGGCTGAAGGGCACGTTCAGGACAGAGGCACCGCGCACGCTCAATCTGGCGCTGAAGACCTGCGGCGGGGTGCGCATATGGGTGAACGGGCAGGAGGCGGTGCGCTTCGAGCCCTTCAAGCGCAATGTCGAGAGCGCGACTGAGATCAGCTTGCAGCTGGAAGCCGGCGACAACGAGGTTCTCGTCCACACCGAAGATCTTGCCGAGCGCGACACGACCTGGTTCTTCGAACTTGAAATGCTGGATGAGGAACCACTCACGGTGCTGCTGCCGGTGGCGCTCGACCAGGATGAGGTTCGCGAGCTGGAGGGCCTTGTGCGCGGCGCTCGCCCGGCCCATGACGTCTTCGTCAATCAGCCTCTGGAAATCATCTTCGACACCGCGCCCGAGCGCGACCTGCCGGTGGAGATCAAGGTCGTCGGCCATGGTCACGAACGGCCGCTCCTCGCCCATGTGCATTTGACCCTGCATGCGCAGGAGAACCGGTTGATCGCCGAGGATGTCTGCGCCATTGCGGACGGTTATCACGGCATTCACATGACGATCGGCTCCGGACCGGGCTCGGTCACCCGCGTCATCGACGCTGCCTTCATGAGCGCCATTTCTCCATTGCCGGCCGAGGCATCGCTTTCCGCCCGCAAACGCCAGGCGCTGGAATACAGCGCCCGCTTCGGCGCCAACCGCGCCGGTCGTCTCATCGCGATGATGGAAACCGGCTACGAAGTCCTGGAGAGCTTCGAGCGCATCGTCGATGCCACGCTTGCCTCCATCGATGCGCGTGAGGACTGTTCGGATTTCATCATGGTACCGCTGCTCTGGCTGCTCGGCGCTTATGGCGACCGGATGCCCAGGGCGACGGTCGACCGCATCCGCCATTCCGTTCTCACCTATCGCTACTGGGTCGACGAGCCGGGCAATGACGCGATGTGGTTCTGGAGCGAGAACCATGTGCTCTGCTTCCACACCAGCCAGCTTCTGGCCGGGCTCCTTCTGCCCGACGAGGTCTTTTCCGCTTCGGGCCGAACCGGGCGGCAGCAGGCGGCGCTCGCCGTCGAGCGCCTCGGGCGCTGGTTCGACAGCGTCGAAGCCCATGGTCTCGCGGAGTGGAACTCGGCCGCCTATTACCCGATCGATTTCATCGGCCTGCTGGCGCTCGAGCGCTGGGCCGAGGGCGGGATTGCCGACCGCGCCCGCGGCCAGATCGACCTCATCTTCCGCATGATCGCCCTTCACACGCTCGCCGGCGTTCCCGCGGGATCGCAGGGCCGTGCCTACGACAAGGAACTGCGCGCCGGCCCGCTGACGGAGTTGGCGCCCTTCGTCCAGGTCGCCTTCGGAACGGGCTGGCTGAACAACGGTGTGGCTGCTTTGACCATGTTCTGCGCCGGCGATTATGAGCCGCCGGCCGATCTTGCCGAGCTTGCCGCACTTGCGCGAGGACGAAGCGTCGAGGCGCGCTATAGCCAGGGGCTCGAGAGCGGAAAGCTCGTGCTGTTCAAGAACGAGGCCGCGCAGCTTTCGACGGTGGTCGACCACAAGACCGGCCGCAAGGGGCATCAGCAGCATGTTCTCGACATCAGGCTGGCCGGCCACCCGATGGCAAGGCTCTGGGTCAACCATCCCGGTGAAGACGATCCCTGGGGCAATCAAAGACCGTCCTATTGGGCCGGCAATGGCATCCTGCCGCGCGTCGCCCAGCATCGCGACCTCGCCCTTTTGATCGAAGATACGGGTGACGCGCGGCATGCCTGGACGCACGCCTATATCGGCCGCGACGGTCTCGACGATCTCATCATTGAAGGCAAGTGGCTGGTCGCCCGATCGGGCAGGGGATTTGCCGCCCTCTGGGCCTCGAACGGCCTGGAACTGATCACCGATGGCCCGACCGCCGATCGTGAGGTGCGCTCGTACGGACCGCTCTGCGGCTGGGCAGCCATCATATCATCCGGCAATGACGAAGCCTTCAAGGCTTTCATCGAGCGTCTGTGCCAGACGACGGTTTCATTCGATTCCACGCTTCGATGTCTTTCCCTGACGCCGCCGGGCGGACCGGCGATCGCTCTTTCCTATGCCGACGGTCTTTCGATCGCCGGTAAGCCCCGGCCGTTCACGCATGATCAGCCAGATCCGATCCTCACCCACGATAGCGCCGTGTCCCAAGCCGGCACTGACGGGCCCTTCTACTCCTGAAACATAGGTTTCCAGCATGAACACAGCATCTGCCGACATCGCCGCCCTCCAGACGACGATCGATCGCGTGGCGACGGCTTTCAGCCGGCTCAAGGGCATCAAGGAAGGTCTCGTGACGGACAATGCCGCCTCCGGCATCCAGTTCGACGAATGGGACTGGGAAGTCGGCGTCGGCCTTTATGGATTCCTGCGGCGCGCGATTTCCGCCAACGACCAGAAGGCGCTGCAGGAGCTCGTCACTTGGTACAGCGCCCAGATCGAACGCGGAATTCCGCCACGCCAGATCAACAGCACGGCGCCGATGCTGCCGCTCGCAATCCTCGTCCAGCACGTCGACCGTCCGGATTTCCGCGCCCTCGTCGAAGACTGGGCCGCATGGCTGATCAAGGAATTGCCGAAGACCGAGGATGGCGGCTTCCAGCACGTCGTCAAGGAGCGTCTCAACGACGGCGAATTGTGGGACGACACACTGTTCATGGCCTGCCTCTTCCTTGCCCAGGCCGGCGTCCTCTGCGAGCGCAACGACTGGATCGACGAGGCCGTCTATCAGTTCATCATCCACACCCGCTATCTCTCCGATCCGGTGAGCGGCCTCTGGTATCACGGCTGGACCTTCAACGGCCGGCATAATTTCGCCAACGCCTTCTGGGCGCGGGGCAATGCCTGGATCACCGTTGCGATCCCCGAGCTCTTCGACCTCGTGCCAACGCTCGGCGAGAAGGATCGGCGTTTCCTCTCGAACGTCCTCGTCAGCCAGGTGCGGTCCCTGAAGGCCTATCAGCGGCCTGATGGCATGTTCACGACGCTTCTGGACGATCCGTCCTCGCCGCTCGAAACCTCGGCAACGGCGGGTATTGCCTATGGCATATTGCGCGCCATCGATGCCGGCATTCTCGACAAGAGCGACAAGGTCTATGCAGAGCGTGCGCTCACGGCCGTGCTGGCACAGATCGATGACGAAGGTGTCGTCCACGGCGTTTCGGACGGGACGCCCATGGGCCACGATCTCGATTTCTACCGGCGCATCCCGAACCTGCCGACGCCTTACGGCCAGGCGCTGGCCATGCTGCTTCTGACCGAAGTCTTTATCGAGAGTGGCCGCCGCCAATGAGTGCTCCTTCCCTCGTCGCGATTGAGGCGCTCGACAGCGACAATACCGACCGTCTGCAGGCGGCGATCGACCGTCTGTCGGCTTCCGGCGGCGGGCGCCTGGAACTCCTGGCGGGCATCCACCTCTGCAGGGGGCTCCGGCTGCGATCCGGCGTCGATCTGCACCTGGCCGCCGGTGCGATCCTGCGTCCCATTCCCGATTATGCCGCTTATGCGCATACGACGGTTTCGGTGATCGCGGAAAAGTCGGATCGCGGCATGATCGTGGCGAGCGATGCGCGGCGGATCAGCCTGACGGGAAAAGGACGCATCGAAGCCGGTTGCGAGAACTTCATCATTGGCGACGACGAGACGGTGGGAACTTTCATTCCTGCCGAATTCCGTCCCCGCGTCGTCGTCTTCGAAGGCTGCGACGAGGTCGAGGTCAGTTCCGTCACCATCAGCCGCTCGCCGATGTGGACGCTGCATTTCGTCGATTGCACCGATGTCGCGGTCCGAAACGTTACCATCGAAAACGACCGCCGCCTACCCAACACGGATGGCATCGTGCTCGACGCCTGCCGCGGCGCCGTCATCGAGGATTGCCGGATATCGACCGCTGACGACGGCATATGCCTGAAGACCAGCATCGGCCCTGAAGGTGTAGCCATCGGCCGGTGCGAGAACATTCTCGTGCGCCGCTGCTCCGTTCAGAGCTTGAGCTGCGCGCTGAAGATCGGCACGGAAACGCATGGCGACGTCACCAATGTGCTGTTCGAGGATTGCAGCATCTCGTCGTCCAACCGGGCGCTCGGCATATTCTCCCGCGACGGCGGCCGGATTTCGAATGTGCGGTTTTCCGGAATTTCCGTGGAGTGCCGGGAAACGCCGGATGGTTTCTGGGGCTCCGGCGAGGCGCTGACCGTCAATGTCGTCGACCGTATCGCTGAACGCCCCGCGGGCGCCATCGAAAATCTAATCGTCGAAGATGTGACCGGCCGGATGGAAGGGGCGATCACCATCATTGCGGCCGCGCCGACAGGCATCCGGAACGTGTCGCTGGCCCGCATCGCCGTAGATCAGCAGCCCGGAGAGCTCGGCTCGGGGCGGACCTACGACCTGCGCCCGACGAATGCCGACCTCGCGCCGAAGGCGGGTGGCGGCGGTCGCGCCAATGCCTGGACCCGCGGCTCCGACGGGCGAGTGATCGGCCTGCAGGACTATCCGGGCGGAATGCCGGCCCTCTATGTGGCCGATGTCGCCGGGATATTGATGAAAGAGGTGCGGATCACGAGGCCGACACCATTGCCGCAAGGCTGGAACGAAAACGACGTCGTCTTCGAAACGGCGACACCTGATGGGAGTGGGGCATGGCAGAACTGAAACTTTCGACCGTCAACAAGTCGTATGGCTCCGTGAAAGTCCTGCATGACGTCGAACTCGACATCAAGAACGGCGAGTTCGTCGTCTTCGTCGGTCCGTCGGGGTGCGGCAAGTCGACGCTCTTGCGCATCATTGCGGGCCTTGAGGAGGTGACTTCGGGCGCAATCGCGATCGGTGGACGCGACGTCAGCGCGTTGTCGCCGGCCGAGCGCAAAATCGCGATGGTCTTCCAGTCCTATGCGCTCTATCCGCATATGAGCGTACGCAAGAATCTTGCTTTCGGGCTGGAAAATCTGAAGTTCAAGCGTGCTGAAATCGAGGCACGCATTGCCGAGGCGGCCAGGATGCTGGCAATCGAACCCTATCTCGACCGGCGTCCGAAGCAGCTTTCCGGCGGCCAGCGCCAGCGCGTGGCAATCGGCCGGGCGATCGTACGCGAGCCCGACATCTTCCTCTTCGACGAGCCGCTGTCGAACCTCGATGCGGCCCTGCGCGTCCAGACCCGCGCCGAGATCACCAAGCTCCATCGCGACATCAAGACGACGATGATCTACGTCACCCACGACCAGGTCGAGGCGATGACCATGGCCGACAAGATCGTCGTCCTGCGCGCCGGGCGGGTCGAGCAGGTCGGTGCGCCGCTGGAGCTCTTCGACCACCCCCGCAATCTCTTCGTCGCCGGATTCCTCGGTTCGCCGCGCATGAACATCATCAAGGGCAAGGTCTCGGGCGTCGGCGAAAGCGGCGTCGTCGTCGATGTCGGCAACGGCGGCACGATCGTCAGCAATGTCGATCCCGCCGGCATTGCGGTCGGTCAGTCGGTTGTTGCCGGTATCCGGCCCGCGCATTTCTCCCGCTCCAGCGAGCGGGGCCTGCCATTCGTCGTGCAGTATCATGAGGGGCTCGGGACCGAGACCTATGTCTATGGCAACCTCGCCGGGCAAGACGATCAGATCATCATCCATGAAGCCGGCCATTTCGCGCCGGTTTCGGGCGACCGGATCATGATCGACGCCGATCCGGCCCGCGTTCATCTGTTCGATCCCGAAAGCGGCCTGGCCTTTGGCAGGCGGTCCGGGCAGGGGAGGCGCTAAAATGGCAGAACTCACAGCCGGTACATTGCTGTCTCAGACAGGCGAAACGGCGATAAGGGTGGTCGAGGCGCCGATGAATGCGATCGAGCGTCTGTTCGGCCGCAAGCGGATGCCATGGCTGTTCCTGGCGCCGAACCTCATTCTGTTCGCCATCTTCACCTTCCTTCCCATCGCGATCGCGGTCGGCTACGCCTTCACCGGCGGCACCAATTTGTTCGTTTCGGAGCGGCCGTTCGTCGGTCTTGACAACTTCCGCACCCTGCTTTCCTGCGGCAATTATCTGCAGCCGGGAACCTGTCAGGAATCGCTGTTCTGGACGGCGGTGTGGAACACAGTTTGGTTCGTGGCCTGCAATGTCGTCGCCACGCTGCTGGTGGCGCTGATCACGGCGCTGATCCTTAACAGGGCGATCTTCGCGCGTGGCTTCTTCCGGGCGATGTTCTTCTATCCCGTTCTGCTGTCTCCCGTCGTCATCGGCCTGATCTGGAAGTGGTTCCTCGATCGCAACGGCCTGCTGAACGCCTTCTTTCAGATGCTTGGCGTGCCGCCTGAGATATTCCTGCTTGACGTTGGCTGGTCGCGCTTTTTCGTCGTGGTCGTGTCGGTCTGGTTCCATATGGGCTTTTACACCCTGATCCTGCTCGCCGGCCTCCAGGCGATCCCAAAAGATCTTTACGAGGCCGCGTCCATAGATGCCGCTTCGCCGCGCCGCACACTGTTCAGGATCACGCTTCCGCTTCTTGCTCCGAACCTGCTTGTCGTATTCATCCTTCTGATGATCAAGTCGGTGCAGATCTTTGACGAAGCCTGGGTTCTGACCAATGGCGGCGGTCCGGGCACGGCCAACAGCTTCATCGTCCAATATATCTACCAGATGGCTTTCGGCAGCGATCTCCGTCTCTTCGGGCTTGCGTCGGCCGCATCGGTTCTCATGGGGCTGGTGCTTCTGGTTCTCACCCTCATACAGCTGCGCTTGGGCAAACGAATGGAGTCCTGAGATGAACCCGATCAGTTTTCTCTCACGCACACGCCGGGCCGGACGCATCGACATCACGGATATTTTGTCATGGATATGGCTGATCGGCGGAACGCTCGCCGTGCTCATTCCCGTCGTCTGGGCAGGCCTCTCCTCGCTGAAGCCGGCGGCCGAGATCACCCGCTTTCCGCCGTCGCTTCTTCCGCGGGCCGCCGTGGAGCAGACCGTGCCCGGATTCGACAAGCCGCTCAGCCTTTGGAACGTCACGATTGACGGCCAGCAGCGTGAAATGGCCATGATCAGGCGCATCGGTCTCAAGGCGCAGATGGTCGATCCTGCAGATCCGGGACAACCGGTCAGCGTTGACGTGAAGGGCATCACACCGGTGCAGCATCTGACCGTTGCCACCGAGAACTTCACCGATCCGCTGACGCGCTTCAACTTCCTGACCTTCCTGAAGAACTCGGTCTTCGTCACTGTGGTTGCCACGCTGCTGACGCTTATCGTCAACGCCATGGCTGCCTTTGCGCTGTCGAAATACAAGTTTCGGGGCGATACGACTGTGTTCGTCATCATCATCTCGACGCTGATGATCCCGCTCGCCGTCGTCATGGTCCCTGCCTATCTCGTCATCGTCGGGGTCGGACTCGCTGATAATCTCTGGGGTGTGATCCTGCCGACCGTCGCCTCGCCGACGGCCGTGTTCCTGCTGCGGCAATATATGCTGACCATACCGGACGAATTGATCGAGGCGGCACGCGTCGATGCGGCGAGCGAATTCTGCATCTTCTGGCGGATCATCCTGCCGCTGACGGCGCCGGCGCTTGCCGTGCTGGCGATCTTTTCCGTGCTCTGGCGCTGGAACGATTTCCTCTGGCCGCTCATCGTCCTCAACAGCCGCGAGAATTTCACCCTGCAGGTCGGACTCAATGCCTTCCAAGGTGAGTTCTCGGTGCAGTGGCACTATATCCTGGCGATGACCTTCCTCAGCCTACTGCCCGTCACGATCGTGTTCCTGTTCCTGCAGAAATACATCACCACGGGCATCGCGGGTACGGGAATGAAGTGAACGAATCCTGGCGCACAGCATCGATTGGAGTCGAGGCGAGGAAACCTCCAAGAATTTAAGACTGCCTTTCCAATTTCGTCGCGCCAGCTGAAGCGCACCGCAACTGGTCCTGCGGTGTGCGCTTCGGTCCTATTCAGATGGGAGCCGTGGCGGATTGACTGGCAGAGGCCATCACAAAACGGTCTCGAATAGCGGGATCAATGCTGCGCCGATCGCGCCGGGGGCATCGATGATCTGGGCCACTGCGAGCTGCGGGATGTCGCGCAAGGCACCATGCCGAGGCAGATTGTTGAACTCGGTCCGCTCGATCAGCATTCTCGCAAGTGAATGTGGAAGCTCGCCGCCAAGCACGATCAATGCCGGGTCGAAGATCGCGCAGATCGCGTTGATGGCTCGATTGTGGGCCGGAGTGACGCGGTCGATCCATTCCTCGACACCATCCCACTCCACCAAATTTTCGTCCTTGAGATCCCTCAGGGTCAGACCGCTGCGCCCCTTGCTGCGAAGATGCTCGAGCAGCTGGTTGAGAGCGGGGCGATCATCGTAGTCGTGACGCCCGAAAAGAACGGAGATTTCGCCGGCATTTCCGAAACTGCCGCGAAACGGCATGCCGCCGGAGACAAGGCCGCCGCCATAGCCATGAAGGTGGGCGATATAGGCAAAATCGGCAACGTCACGCCCGACGCCGAAAATTGCTTCCGCCAAGGCCGCAGTCCTGGCGACATTGTCCGCCCAGACCGGCAGGCCAAGCCGCTCCCCAAGCAATGGCGCCAGGTCGATCAGCGACCAATGGGCGAGCGGCAGGGGACAATTGAAAGCCGTATCCAGCATGCGATGGCCGGAGACTGCGAGGCCGACGCCGAGGATGTCGCGCCGCTTGGCGCCGCGCCGGGCGAGGATCTGTTCGACGGCTGCTTCGATCCGCTCCATTTCCAGGGGTAGCGACGAGCCGGCCTGAGGAATTTCCATATTGTCCAATGGTTCGCCGAAACCCATGAGGCAAAGGCCAATCGTTCCGACGTTGATGGAGATGCCGAGTGTCAGGCACCACTCCCTTCGCAGTGTCAGCTCCGGACTTGGTGGACCGGCGCGCCGGTTTTCCGATTGGGAAAAGACGACCATTCCCCGATCATGAAGCCGGCCGACTATCCTGTGCAGCGATTGCTGGGTGAGTTCGAGTGGATCGGTCAGGCTGGAGCGCTCGATGCCGGGCGACTTCCAGATCAACCGCAAAAGGTCCCGTTCGTTACGGGACGCTACTCTCGCGGGCTCTGTGTCTCGCAGGAAATGTGGGGCAACGTGGTCCAGCGGAGCGTACTTCATTTTCCAAACATATTGATTTACACTGTAAGTGTGAAGCAGGTAGAGGGGACGCTTTGCTTCTGCGGGGCAACGAAATCATCCGTGGTTTTGCCGGTCCTGCTTAACCCATCAAGATTGGCCAGACCAGTCGCGATGATGTCAGGCGGCAGAAGAAAAGAACCGAGCGGCATGGATGCGTTAAGACGGGAGAAAATGGCAATTGCCGAACATCGGGGTTACGGATTCGAGCCCACGCATGGAGGCACCAGCTTCGAA
This sequence comes from Rhizobium sp. BK049, assembly GCF_014193135.1. Taxonomy (NCBI): domain Bacteria; kingdom Pseudomonadati; phylum Pseudomonadota; class Alphaproteobacteria; order Hyphomicrobiales; family Rhizobiaceae; genus Rhizobium; species Rhizobium sp. BK049. The sequence goes on along the minus strand of NZ_JACHYV010000001.1, from coordinate 237,101 downwards.
TCAATGGTTCAGGCCTTTACGGCTGGTTACGGCGTTTTCGGCGCACAGCCGTTGAAGGATGACCGAAAATTCGCCTGGGCCGCGGATCTGAGAAGGACCGAGGCGCTCACGGTGCTTCATTCGGTCTATCAGAGTTCCTGGACGATCCGGACGCTTGATGAGTCTCCGCAGCATCTCGCGTTTTTCATGCCGCACACAGGCTCTTTTCGACTATCGATAGGAAAGAGAACGGTCGAAAGCGGCGCCGATTACTTTCTCATGGCCAACAATCACGAAGTCGGCGATCGTGTGGTCCAGGGAGGACCGCACCGCTCGGACGTCCTTTTTCTGGACTGGAAGGTTGTGAAAAGGGTCCTCGCCTCGCTGATGGAAAAGCCCCTGTCGGAGTCGTTCGATCTCGACCCGATCCTGGATCGCGCGACGCAGTCAGGCCAACTCATCGGCAATCTGCTCCAGACGATCGTGCAGGGCATGCGCGGCGCCGGTCCGTTGCTAGCTTCGCCTCTTGCCGCAGCCGCGATGAGCGAAACCCTTGCTCACCTCGTGATCCGATTTGGCCGGCATCAGTTTTCCGATCATCTCGAAAAAAAGAAAGAATCGTTGATCGCACCTTGGCATGTCCGACGCGCTATCGACTACATGCATGCCAATATCGCGGAACCTATCACCATGACGATGGTTGCCGATGGCGTCGGCGTTTCGCTTCGGGCGCTGCAAACGGGCTTCAAGGCGTTCAGGGGAACCTCACCCGCCAGCTACCTCCGCATGATCCGGCTGCAGGCGGCCCGCGAGCAGCTTCGGGATCCGACAAACCAGCAATCCGTCCGCGAAATCTGCGCGATATGGGGTTTTGCGCACGCCGGCAGGTTCTCCATCATCTACCGCAGCACTTTCGGTGAAAGCCCGAGGGATACGCGGTTGCGGGCTGAGCGTTTGCGCTGATGTGAGCTTCGGACCTTCGAAAGGCTGGCTCTTCCGGCCCTTCAGCGCGGCGGTGCGATGCTGCCCCGCAGGACGAGATGGCAGCCGAGTTCGAGGCGATGAGCCGGCCGTTGCGGATCATTGGCGATCAGCCGCTGTTCGATGAGCGCGAGCGCTGCCGCCCCGAGTCGGTCGGTAGGCACGCTCACGGTGGACAGCGGCGGGCGGCTGAACTCGCCCGGAACGATGTCGTCGAAGCCGAGCACAGATATCGCGTCGGGCACGCGTATCTCGCGATCGGCCAATGCCTTCAGGCAGCCGAGCGCCAGATTGTCGGCCGCGCAGAAGACGGCGGTGGCGCCTTTCAGCGTGGGGTCGCGATGGAGCAGCGCGTTGATGGCCGCTTCGCCATGCCGGGGCTCATATCCCTCGGCCTCGATGATCATGTCCTCCGGCACCGGAAGCTGTGCGGCCAAATAGGCATCGGAAAAACCGTCGTACCGGCGCTGAATGGTCGTGCGGCCCTTCCAGGTCAGATGCAGGATCCGGCGGTGGCCGAGCGCCATGAGGTGCTCGATGCCGAGCCGTGCGCCGAAGCGGTTTTCAGGCGTCACAGTATCGACCAGCATGGCGGGATCCTCGCCGTTAACGATGACGACGGGCATGTTAGCCGAGGCTAGGCTGCGGATGAGTTCGGGCTGATCATCGTTCAGCACCACGATGCCGTCAGCACGTTCTGCTGTCGCGATCTTCCTGACCTCGGCGCCGTCGATGCGCCGGCCGCTGCTGACATAGGGTACGATGCGGATGCCGCGACGCTCGCATTCCCTGCGAAGACCGTTGAGAATGGTCCAGCTCACCAGGTTGAGATCGCTCTCCGGCGCGGCATCGTCAGGAATGGCGAGAAGCAGAACGTGCAAGGCGGCGATCGTCGCCTTCTTTCTCCGGCGGTCGAGATAGCCGAGACGTTTTGCCGAATCCAGCACTCTTTCCCGCACCTCGATCGTGAGCGGCGCAGTTCCGTTCAGGGCGTGCGAGGCCGTGCTCAGCGACACGTCGGCATCGCGCGCGACATCCTTGAGATTGACTTTACGTTCCACTTTTTCCGCCAGGAATTCAGATCGTACCTTCGAAGCATAAGCTAACTCGATGTTTTCACATAAAGACTTTAGAAAAGCTATGTGCTTGCGTCGATATTTTCGTCATTCGCAATCAGCGGCGTTCGGCAAGCAGCCCGTTGAACAGCAGGTCGAAATAGGCTCGCATAAAGGCGTCCTTGTCGGGCGTCGGCACGCGGCGATCATCGAATATCAGCCGCAGAACCGTCGTCGTCAGAATCGGCGCGACCACGAGGTCTGAGAATTCGACAGGAATTTCGCGAAATTCCCCCAACGCCACACCTTCCAGGATGAGAGCGTCGATCCTGGCGATAATCGGCGCTATGAATTGATCGTGGTGGCGATCGATCAGGTCGGGGAAGCGCTGTCCTTCCGAAATGACCAGCCGCGTCAATTCGCGGGTTGTACGATCCTCCGCGATTTGGTCGTAAAGTAGACCGAGAATGGACGTCAGCCTATCGGTGGCGGTGCCGCTGAGGCCAGCGGTGATTTCAAGCAGTTCCTGAAAGGGGACGGAGAAGTGACTGATCATGGCTTCGAACAGCTTTTCCTTCGTCTCGAAGTAGACGTAGACCGTGCCCTTTGTGACGCCGACCCTGTCCGCGATGTCGTCGACGCGGGCGCCGGTGAACCCGTTCCTGACGAATTCCTCGAATGCGGCATCCAGGATCTGAATGGGTCGCAGCGCCTTCTGTTCCGCGCGTGTGAGTTTCTTCTGAGCTGCCATTCGTGCCTCGGCTCCCTTGTTTTGTGCTGCCGTTCCGGTGGCAAAAGTTTCATTGACTAATCCGTCAGTCAATTATATAGCAGCTGCCGTTGAGAGCAAGAGGTCAACTATGAGAACCATTCTGATCGCTACAGCGATCGTATGCACGACCGGTCTCGTCTCCTGCAGCGAGCCTGGCGGGCCGAGCGAACCTGCCGCGCGCCAGGTCGGCGTCGTCGTTGCGAGGTCTGAGCCGCTGAGTGATGGCGGTGCGCTGACGGGAGAGGTGCGCGCCCGGGTCCAGACCGATCTGTCCTTCCGGGTCAGCGGCAAGATCATCGAACGGCTGGTGGACGTCGGTCAGTCAGTGAAGGCGGGGCAGGTACTGGCGCGCATCGATCCGGAAGAGCAGAAGGCCGATCTCGATGTGGCGGCGGCCAATCTTCAGTCGGCTGAAGCCCAGCAGACCCAGGCACAGCTCGCCTTCGACCGTCAGCAGAGCCTGTTTCGAACGCAGGTGACGACGCGGGCCGCACTCGACCAGGCGCAGGAGGCGCTCTTGACGGCGCAGGCCTCGACGAAGTCGGCGCAGGCGCTCTTCGAGACCGCGCAGGACACTCTGTCCTATACGGAGCTGAAAGCCGATGCCGATGGCGTGATCACCGCCCGCAATGCCGAGGTTGGCCAGGTGGCGCAGGCCGCGCAGGTTGTCTTCACCCTTGCCCATGACGGCGACCGGGACGCCGTCTTCGAAGTCGTCGAGAGTGCGTTCCTGCGTCCGATCGAAGGCGACGGCACTGTGAACCTGCTGTCGAACCCCTTGCAGAAGATCACGGCGAAGGTCCGCGAGATTTCGCCGACGATCGATTCTTCCACGGGCACCATCAGGGTCAAAGTCGCCATTACGAGCGATGCTCCCATTCCGCTCGGCGCTCCCGTCGTCGGGAAATTCAGTTATGTCCCTCAGGACGTCATTCAGCTGCCCTGGTCGGCAATGACCTCCAAGGACGGCAAGCCAGCCGTCTGGATCGTCGATCCTGCATCCTCAGCGGTTTCGATGAGAGCGATCGATGTCGCCAGCTACGAGACCGGCAGCTTCGTCGTCAAATCGGGTGTGTCGGCGGGAGATGTCGTGGTGACCGACGGGACCAAATTCCTCAGGCCCGGTCAAACCGTGTCTTATGTGAAGGAAGTATCCAAGTGAGTGTTCGTCCCAAGATAATGGCCCTGATGATGGGTACGGCCCTGATCTCCTCCTGCACGAAGCCGGAGGAAAGCACGCAGGAGGCGCCCCGTCCCGTGCTGTCGATGACGGTCAGGCAGACGCCCGCCACAAGCCTCAGCCTGACCGGCACGATTGAGCCGACGATCGAGACCGAACTCGGCTTCCGGATCCTCGGGCGGATGATCGCCCGCAATGTCAATGTCGGCGATGTCGTCAAGAAGGGTGACGTGGTTGCTGCCATCGATCCGCTGGCGCTGGAGCTTGCCGTGCGCAGCGCCCAGTCCGATGTCGAGAATAGCGACGCCCAGCTTCGAAACGCTGTAACGACGGAACAGCGCCAGCGCGCGCTGGTGGAATCGCGCTCGGGCACGGAGGCCTCGCTCGAAGAAGCCGAGCAGGCGAGACGGACGGCCGCGGCCGCCGTCGCCAAGGCGCAGGCCAATCTCGACAAGGCCAAGGAGCAGCTCGGCTATGCGCAGCTTCAGGCGGAGTTTGATGGGGTCGTCACGGCGACATCGGCCGAGGTCGGCCAGGTCGTGTCGGCCGGCCAGACCGTCGTCACCATCGCCCGGCCGGACAAGCGTGATGCGGTAGTCGACGTGCCTCAGGCCGCTGCCCAGAAACTGAAGATCGGCGCGCCCTTCGACGTGACGCTGCAGCTCGAGCCTTCGATCCGCACGACGGGCGTCGTGCGCGAAATCGCGCCGGAGGCGGAAACCGCCACCCGCACGAGCAGGACCAAGATCGCACTTGCCGATCCGCCTGAAGCCTTCAGGCTCGGCGCGGTCATCACAGCCTCCGCAACCATCGCCGCCGACCCCGAGATCGTGCTGCCTTCCTCGGCGATCCTTGCCGGCCCCAACGGCGCCAGCGTCTGGATCGTCGACGTAGCGGCCAAGAAGGTCTCTCGCCGCCATGTCAAGATCGACGGCGACGTCGTCGACGGCGGCACCGTCCGCGTCACCGAAGGGCTCGCTCCCGGAGAGCGGGTGGTTGTGGCGGGCGTGCATAAACTTGAGGATGGCCAGGCCATCAGGATCGACCAGGAGATCAGCCAGTGAAGTCCTTCAATCTTTCCGACTGGGCGCTCGAGCACCGTTCGCTCGTCTGGTACTTCATGATCGTCTTCATTCTCGCAGGCGCCTTCTCCTATTTGAACCTCGGCCGCGAGGAAGACCCGAACTTCACCATCAAGACAATGGTGATCACCGCCCAGTGGCCCGGTGCTTCCGCCGAGGAAGTGACGCGGCAGGTGACCGACAGGATCGAGAAGAAACTCCAGGAACTGGAATCGCTCGACTACACCAAGAGCCAGACCGTCGCCGGCCAGACGACCGTTTTCGTCGAGCTGCTGCCGACGACCAAGGCTAGGGACGTCGCGCCGACCTGGCTGCGCATCCGCAACATGATCGCCGACATCAAGGGGGATTTCCCGAGCGGGGTCGTCGGTCCCTTCTTCAACGACCGCTTCGGCGACGTGTTCGGAAACATCTACGCCTTCACCAGCGATGGGCTCACCCAGCGCCAGCTTCGCGATCTCGTGGAAAATGCCCGCTCAGAAGTTCTGACGGTCCCGAATGTCGGCAAGGTCGATGTGATCGGCGCCCAGGACGAGGCAATCTATCTCGAATTCTCCACACGCCAGATAGCGGCACTCGGCATCGACCAGCAGTCGGTCATCCAGACGCTGCAGGCCCAGAATGCCGTCACGCAATCCGGCTTCGTCGACGCCGGTCCGGAGCGCATCGCATTGAGGGTGAGCGGACAGTTCACCTCCGAGGAGAGTCTCAGGTCGATCAATCTTCGCATCAACGACCGCTTCTTCCCGCTGACCGATGTCGCCACGATCAAGCGTGGTTATGTCGATCCACCCTCGGCTTTGTTCCGCTTCAACGGCGAGCCCGCGATCGGGCTAGCCATCGGCATGAAGCAGGGCGCCAACCTGCTCGAATTCGGCGAGGCGCTCGACGCGCGGATGAAACAGGTCATAGCCGATCTTCCGATCGGGGTGGATGTCCACCGCGTTTCAGACCAGCCCCAAGTCGTCGACGAAGCCGTCTCGGGCTTTACCCGCGCGCTCTTCGAAGCGATCGTCATCGTGCTCGTCATCAGCTTCATCAGCCTCGGCCTGCGCGCCGGCATGGTGGTAGCGATCTCCATTCCTCTCGTGCTCGCCATCACCTTCGTGGTAATGGAATATTCCGGCATTTCGCTTCAGCGCATCTCGCTCGGCGCGCTCATCATCGCGCTCGGGCTGCTCGTCGACGACGCCATGATCGCGGTCGAGATGATGGTGGCCCGCCTGGAGGCGGGCGACGACCTGAGGAAGGCTGCGACCCACGTCTACACATCGACGGCCTTTCCGATGCTGACGGGAACGTTGGTGACCGTCGCTGGCTTCATCCCGGTCGGTCTCAACAGCAGTGCGGCGGGCGAATTCACCTTCACGCTTTTCGTCGTCATCGCGGTTTCGCTTGTGGTCTCCTGGATCGTCGCCGTGCTGTTCACGCCGCTTCTCGGGGTCACTATCCTGCCGAAGACGATGAAGTCGCATCACGAGAAGAAGGGGCGTTTCGCCGCCGTCTTCTCCTGGCTGCTGACGCTCGCTATGCGCTGGCGCTGGATCACCATCGTGCTGACGGTCGGCGTCTTTGCGCTTTCGGTCGGCGGCATGGGGCTGGTGCAGCAGCAGTTCTTCCCGAACTCGGACAGAACCGAGCTCGTGATCGACTGGAACCTGCCGCACAACAGCTCGATCGCCGAGACCAACAGGCAGATGGCCAAGTTCGAAAAGGAGATGCTGGCCGACAACAAGGATATCGATCACTGGACGACCTATGTCGGCCAGGGCGCGCCGCGCTTCATCCTGTCCTTTGACGTGCAGACGCCCGATGTCACCTTCGGGCAGACCATCATCGTCACCAAAGGCCTCGACGTGCGCGACAAGGTGCGGGCGGAACTGCAGGATTATCTGACGAAGACCTTCCCCGGCACAGACGCCTTCGTGAAGCTTCTCGATATCGGCCCGCCGGTGGGCAAACCGGTCCAGTACCGGATCAGCGGCCCGGATATCCAAAAGGTACGTGATATCTCCCAGCAGTTTGCAGGCGTTGTCGGTACCCATCCGCTGCTGTCGAACATGGTGCTGGACTGGAACGAGCCTTCGCGGGTGGTGAAGGTCGATGTGCTGCAGGACAAGGCGCGCCAGCTCGGCGTCTCTTCCGAGGACATCGCGACCGCCCTCAACGGCATTGTCGAAGGTTCGACGGCGACGCAGATCCGCGACGACATCTACCTGGTCAATGTCATCGGCCGGGCCAGGGCGTCCGAGCGCGATTCCGTCCAGACGCTTGAGAATCTGCAGCTCTCGACCTCCAACGGCAAGGTCGTGCCGCTCTCGGCTGTGGCGAATTTCCGCTTCGAACTTGAGCAGCCAACGATCTGGCGTCGCGACAGGCAGCCCACCATCACGCTCAAGGCGGCCGTCATCGGTTCGACACAGCCGGCTACGATTGTCGATCAGCTGAAGCCGAAGGTGGAGGAATTCCAGAAGAACCTTCCCGTCGGATACAAGGTGGAAATCGGCGGCGCCGTCGAATCCAGCGCCGAGGCGCAAGGGCCGATTGCGGCGGTGGCTCCGCTGATGCTGTTTACGATGGCGACGATCCTGATGATCCAGCTGCAGAGCTTCAGCCGCCTCTTCCTGGTCTTTGCGGTCGCGCCGACGGCGCTGATCGGCGTGGTCGCAGCCCTCCTGCTGAGCAACGCCCCCATGGGCTTCGTCGCCATCCTGGGGATTCTGGCGCTGATCGGCATCCTGATCCGCAACTCCGTCATCCTGGTGGTGCAGATCGAGCAACTGCGTGCCGAGGGATTGGCGCCATGGCAGGCTGTCATCGAGGCGACCGAACACCGCATGCGGCCGATCATGCTGACGGCGGCGGCGGCAACCCTGGCGCTGATCCCGATCTCGCGCGAGATCTTCTGGGGGCCGATGGCCTACGCCATGATGGGCGGCATCGTCATCGGCACCGCGCTCACACTGCTGTTCCTGCCGGCACTCTATGTCGCGTGGTTCAGGATCCCCAGGGATGAAAATGTTCGGGCGGAAGCCTTGGCAGAGGCATGAAACCGGGCTTCGACGGCCATCGCCTACGGCCGCCGCGGCGGCCGCTGCAACACGGGCCGCGACGAAATAGGTGGGATGGCGCAGGCGATGCCGTCCCACCCCGGAGCGGGGATGGCATGGCGAATGATGACGTGGTCAGAACCACACGCCGGAGAGCGTCTGGATCTGAGGGAAACGGATCGATAATGCAGCGACATTTCCGAGGCTTGCCAAAGCCAATGCTCGCGATCATCGTCACCATCGGCCTGGCGACGCTCGCCGGCTGCGCCACGCGGCCATCGGCTGAGGTCTTGACGCCTGTTCATCTGAGCGTGCCGGCCCGTTTGGAAACGGCGCCGGACAGGGTGAGCGTGCTCGTCGCGACCAACAGGACCCCGGATCGCGTGCGGGGCGGGTTCGACAGCACATGGGCCGAGAAGCTGACCTATGAGCAATACGCGTTCTCGGTTCCTCCCGTCAGGAAGGATACCGTGATCATCTATCCCAAGTCGAAGCCGGATCCGGAGCGGCAATTTGCCGTCGTCAAGCGCAGGCAGCTGCCGAGCGATGCTTTCGTGCAGCAGGCGCTCGCCTCCGTGCAGCCCGACGGCACCGTCGGCATCTTCGTCCACGGCTACAATTACAGTTATCAGGAGGCACTTTACCGCACCGCGCAGATTGCCGCCGACGCGAAGATGCCGGGCGCTCTGATCCTGTTTTCCTGGCCTTCGGCGGCATCCGTCGCCGGATATGTCGCCGACCGCGACGCTGCGCTTTCCTCGCGCAGCGAACTCGATTCTCTCGTTACATCTCTCTCGGCGTCGGGCAAGGTGAAGCGCATCATCCTGTTCGGGCACAGCATGGGCGGGTTCCTGGTGATGGAAACGGTGCGAGAGCTCAAGCTGCAGCATCGCAACACCGTGATCGGCAAGCTGGCGGTGGTGCTCGCCGCTCCAGACATCGACGTCGATGTCTTCCGATCGCAGCTGAAGGACATCGGTCCGATGCCGAACCCGATCTCCCTTCTGGTTTCCAAGGACGACCGGGCGCTTGTGGCCTCAAGCTTCATCGCCGGCGAACGGGCGCGCGTCGGCCGCCTCGATATCGACGATCCCGTTATCCAGGAGGCGGCCTTGCAGGCGAGGCTCCGGGTCATCGACATTACCGCGATCAAGACCTCCGACGGGTTGGGCCACGACCGCTACGCATCGCTCGCGAAGTTCGGCGCCCAGCTTGCTTCCTTTGAGAGCGGCAGGCGGTCGACCGCCGGCGATGTCGGCGCCTTCGTCTTCGATGCCGCAGGCGCTGCAGTCGCAAGCCCGTTTCGCCTGGCAGGACGTGTCGTTCGCTCGCAATAGAGCGATAGCCTGCTCATCTGGCCGATCAGGATTGTGTACAATGTGACTATTAAATTGTCAGATGCCTAAATGAAGCGCAGACTTCCATCGTGGCCGAGTCGGCCACTGGGGACATGGGAGGGCATTATGAGCATTCAAAATCCGTCTCCCTCGTTGTACAACGAGGACCTTGCGCCCGCGGAGGAGCGTAAGTGGGGCGCATTCAGCATCTTCAACGTCTGGACGTCGGACGTCCATAGTCTTTGGGGCTATTATCTGGCGGCAAGCTTGTTCTTGCTCTGCGGCAGCTTTGTGAACTTCGTCATCGCCATCGGCATCGGCTCTCTCGTCATCTTCTTCCTGATGAGCCTGGTCGGAAATGCCGGCGTGCGCACCGGTGTCCCCTTTCCGGTTCTGGCGCGCGCCTCCTTCGGCACCTTCGGCGCCAATGTTCCAGCGCTCGTCCGGGCGGTGGTCGCCTGCTTCTGGTACGGGGCGCAGACCGCCGCCGCATCCGGCGCGATCGTTGCCTTGTTGATCCGCAACGACAGCCTGCTCGCCTTCCATCAGAACAGCCACATGCTCGGCCATTCGACCCTTGAGCTTATCTGCTACATCATCGTCTGGGCGCTGCAGCTGCTGATCATTCAGCGCGGCATGGAAACCGTCCGCAAGTTCCAGGATTGGGCGGGCCCTGCCGTCTGGATCATGATGCTGATCCTCGCCGTCTATCTGATCGTCAAGTCAGGCACCTTCTCTTTCGGTTCAGAAATCCCGCGTGACGTGCTGATCGAAAAGACCAAGGACGCCGGCGTGCCGGCCGAGCCAGGCTCGATTGCGGCACTTGCCGCGGTGGCTGCGACCTGGATCACCTATTTCGCCGCGCTCTATCTGAACTTCTGCGATTTCTCGCGTTACGCGACGAGCGAAAAGGCGCTGCGGAAGGGCAATCTCTGGGGTCTGCCGATCAACCTCCTGGCATTCTGCCTCGTCGCAGGTGTCACGACCACGGCCGCCTTCACCGTATACGGTGAAGTCCTGCTGCATCCGGAAATGATCTCGGCGAAATTCGACAGCTGGTTCCTGGCGCTGCTTGCGGCGCTGACATTCGCGGTTGCCACGCTCGGCATCAACGTGGTGGCGAACTTCGTCTCGCCGGCCTTCGATTTCGCCAATGTCTTCCCGCGCCAGATCAACTTCAAGCGCGGCGGATATATCGCCGCTTTGATCGCCCTCGTGCTCTATCCGTTTGCTCCCTGGGAGACGGGTGCTGCGCATTTCGTCAACTTCATCGGTTCGACGATGGGGCCGATCTTCGGCATCATGATGGTCGACTATTATCTCATCCGGAAGAGCCAGTTGAACGTCGAGGCGCTCTACCGGGAGAATGGCGAATTCCGGTTCCAGAACGGCTGGCACGGCAATGCCTTCATCGCATTTGCGGTGGGGGCGCTGTTCTCGTCGATCCTGCCGACCTTCACCTCCATCCTGCCGGATTGGTGGGGCACCTACGGCTGGTTCTTCGGCGTCGCTATCGGCGGGGCGATCTATTTCGTGCTGAGAATGGGCGCGCGGCGCAATCCGGCCTTCGCCTCATGACAAATGAAAAGCGCCCGGCCATCCGCCGGGCGCTTTCGGATTCTCTTTGAAAAACTGCCGGCCGGAGGCAGCTGCCATTCGCTCGGCCTAATGGCGTGCCGCCACTGCATGGATCGCCGCACGGGCTGCGGGTTGGGACATCGTTTTCGCCGTCGAGCGGAGCGCTGCCGAATAGCTGGAGACATCGTCGAGCCTGAACTGTGCGACAAGTTCGCGAAGCTTCTGGGCCTCCTGCGCAAGTGAATCGGATGCCGCAGTCGATTCTTCCACCATGGCTGCGTTCTGTTGTGTGGTTTGGTCCATCTGATTGACTGCGACGTTCACTTCGCTCAATCCGACCGACTGTTCTTTCGCAGAGGTGGCGATCGAATCCATGTGGTGATTGATCTGGGTGATGAAGCTGCCGATGGTCTTCAAGGCCTGGCCGGTATCGCGCACTAGTCTGACGCCGTTTTCCACCTCTTTCGAGGAGTTCCCGATAAGGCTCCTGATTTCCTTGGCAGCGCCTGCAGAGCGCTGTGCGAGTTCGCGCACTTCCTGGGCGACGACGGCAAAACCCTTGCCGGCTTCGCCCGCTCTCGCCGCTTCGACGCCGGCATTCAGGGAAAGAAGGTTGGTCTGGAATGCGATCTCGTCGATGACGCTGATAATGTTGGAAATCTGCTGCGACGAGACCTCGATGCGTTCCATCGCTTCCTCCGCATGGGAGACGACTTCTGCCGAAATGCCGGCGCTCCGGCTTGCCAGCCGGCGGAGAATTGACGAAAGCGCGAAGGCAGTCCAGCCTCCCATGATGCGCCTATGCGTTGAGAGCCTGTTTGGCACTGGCTCTTTTATGCCGATGCCGAAGCGGATGCATGTTTTTCGAAATGGCATTATGATCGGCGCAACGCCTGACTGGCGTTGGTGGCGATGCGTGATGCGTCGGACGGGGAGGACGGCAGGATTGGAACGGCTGAAGGATCTGGACAGTATTTCCGCGCGAGTTGGCAGCGGCTCGGCATCGCCTCCCTATGAGCGGCGCGGCGTCGTGGCGGCCGCAGTCTACGAGCATGGGCAGCGCATTCGCGACATCAGGATAGAGGAGGCCGGCGAATGGCGAAACCGGGAGAATGCCATCGTCTGGATCGGCCTGCACGAGCCGGATGAAGTGCTGCTGCACCAGATCCAGGCCGAGTTCAATCTGCATCCGCTAGCGATCGAGGACGCGGCGCAGCCCCACCAGCGCCCGAAGCTGGAAATTTACGGCGAGGCGATGTTCATCGTCGCCCGCACCGCCCATATGAAGGATGGCGAAATCGTCTTCGGCGAAACGCATCTCTTCGTCGGCCGCGGTTACGTCGTGTCCGTTCGTCACGGCGAATCCTCGTCTTATCTTGCGGTCAGGCAGCGGTGCGAGGCGACGCCCGCCGCCCTTGCCCACGGCGAGAACTACATCCTCTATTCCATCCTCGATTTCATCGTCGACAACTACATGCCTGTCATCGAGGTGGTGCAGGAAGAGGTCGAGATGCTTGAGGATCTCGTGCTGCGCGAACAGCTGGGAAAATCCGACATCGAGCGGCTTTACATGCTGCGGCGCAAGCTTCTGCGGCTGCGCAACGCCGTGGTGCCGCTCGTCGACGTCTGCCGACGATACGAGCATATCGATCTTCCCGGCATGGATCCGACGCTGCAATCGCTGTTTCGCGATGTCACCGATCACGTGCGCCGGGTTCAGGAAGATATCGATGCATTGCGCGAGGTGCTCGCCTTCGCCTTCGAAGCCAGCGTCATGATCGGCCAGACGGAACAGACGGCGATCGCCCGCAAGCTCGCGGCCTGGGCGGCGATCCTCGCCGTTCCCACCGCGATCGCCGGCATCTACGGCATGAATTTCAGCGATATGCCGGAATTGAAATTCCAGTATGGCTATTTCGTCGTATTGGGCGTCATCGCTGTCCTGTGCCTCAGCCTTTTTGGCTTCTTCCGCCGGCGAAAATGGCTTTAGTCAGGACAGCGCTTTCAACAGCCGATTTCGGTGCATGCCGATATAGCCGATGTCGTTCAGATAACGCCTGGCGTCTCCTGCATCGACGTCTTCCGCAAAGGTCTCGTCTCCGGCGGCGGCACTTGCCAGCATGAACTCGACGAGGGCTTGAAGCCGCCTGCAGATCATCTCGGGAAGCCCATGCCGTTCTTCCGTCGTCGCGCCATAGGCGTTGCAGAAGATTTTCGCCCGCCGCAGCTGGTCGTCCAGACCGAATGCCACCGAGGGGTTGGCAGGATCGGAGAGGGGCGCCCAGCGATAGACCGCATAGGCGAGATCCCAAAGGCGCGGGGCGGGATGGGCAGTGTCGAAATCGATGATCCCGACAGCCTCCTCATTGACGGTCGCCACATTATAGGGCGCATAGTCTCCGTGACAGACGATCTCACGTGGCTCCTGCGGCGGCAGCATCCATATCTGAGCATCGTCATCCGATTCCAGAAAGCCTTGAGATGCAGTATGAAAATTGCGCAGAAGTCTCGCTGCTGACATCAGCATGCGCTCCGATCCGACAAGGGGATCACTGAGGTCTTCACAGACGCGCCCTGCGACGTAGCTGACGACCTCCTGATCGTCGCCGGTAATTTGAATGGGCTGCGGAGCCGCCGAAAAGCCTTTGCTTCCGAGATGGCGCAAGAACCGGTGCGTGGTCGGCGTCCATGCGCCGGATGGTCTGATGACGGTATCGCCGTCGCGCCAGATCTGTCCGGTTCGCCCGCCCTCCAGTAATTTCACGCATGGCTTCCAGATTTCAGTTTTTCGATGTGGGCCTGAACTGTAGCGGCAAGATTCGTCTCATGGCAGTTCCGGTAGAACGCCGCCGTGTCCAAAGGCATCCCGTCGGGAATGGCGACGAAGTCGTCAAGACGGAAACCACTTGTACTGCCGAGTTCAGGGTCAGCCAGCTGGCTTTCACTCAGGCCGCCGATGCGAACAGCCAGGGCTTCGAAATAAGCAAGGTTCTCATCCACTACCGAAGGTGAAGATGACCTGCCGTGCGCGGGAATGACCAGTTTCGCATCAAGGTCACGGATCCGTCTGAGCGAGGAACGGATCTGGCGAAGATCATCGGCACTCCTGCTCCAGACTTCGGGAATGGGATATTCCACCGCGTCGACGGCCAGGCAGATGCGGAGTTCCGGAATCCAGACGGCGATATGGTCAGGCGTGTGTCCCGGCGTATGAATGAGTTCCAGCGTCAGATCGCCGCCGTGCAGGACCATCGAGCCGGAGAAGGTGATATCCGGGTCGATGAGCTCGACATTTGCAAACCGCGTTTCCTGGCTCGCCTTGTCCTTCAGGATCTGCTGCGTGGAAGCATCACGCAGACGGTCGAGAGCTGCGGCATGCGCAATGATCGGAGCACGCCCTGAAACCGCAGAGTTTCCCCAGAAATGGTCCCAATCCATATGCGAATTGACGACGATCAGCGGGCGATCCTCGCCTCTGTCGCCAAGCAGATCCAGCGCCATCCGGCACAGCTCGGGCGTGCCGAGCGTATCGATCAGGACATTGAACCTCTCGGTCCGCACAAACACGGCATCGACCTCGTCTCCCGCCCGGAGGATAATGATGCGCTCGTCAAGTCCGGGATAGGAGCACAATTCTACCGCTTGGTTCACGTCTGCCCGCCATATTGCAATCGCAGTGATGTCATCTACTACATCAAATCTCGATTGGATGCTCGCCCCCTAAGGGCTCCCAGATGTCCGCTCCACCGGCACTGGCACATCCCACCGTTCCATCACGGCGTTCGGCACAGTGACCGCACAGATCACCATTACGCTGGGCTTCGAGCGGCCGAGGTCCTTCGGCGTCCATTGCGCCTGGAGCGGGACGGCGCATCGGGGAACCAGCACCTTCGCGTTCGGTTCCAGCACGTTCCAGCGCTGGTGCCCCCTGGCGGTCTCCTGCGTGATGAAACGCCTGGCCTCCTCGCGGATTTCGAACAGGCCGTGCTTATCAGGTGTCGAGCGGTCGGTCTCGATGCTCCAGGAGGCGAGGAAGGGTATGCAAGCCGTGAGGGCGGTAATGACGACTATTGATCGAAGCATTGATGGGTGGGCTCTCAATCGTTCGATGATTTCCGGATTGGAAACAGTCGGAGGATCTTTTAGCGCATGGCGGCAATATCTCTACCGGCAAATCCCAGGACTTCCTTCTCTCGTTGAGCGCGACGACCTGGCTGATGATGTCGTCTCCCGTCCCGCATGCCCCATGCAGCCGTGAATTGACGGTTTGAGTGGAACAACCTCCGCCAAAGGAAGTTTGCCTGAAAAGCAACTCGAGGCGGCGGCCGATGTTACTCTCTGCGAAGCAGGGTGCTTTCAGCACCCCACCCCGGATCTATTATGTCAACCCGCTACTTCTCCAAGGTATCGATGCATGGCGTGAGGTTTTCGGCCATGCGGCGGATACCGGCTTTGATTATGTTCTGACCGCGCCGCTCTTCGAGCGGGGCGGGGACTGCAGCGTCTTTACCTCCCGGGACTTCGATCGCCTCGATCCTGACCTGCAGCTCGGGAGCGCGGTCGATGATGGGCTATCGCGCTTGGTGGAGGCCGCGGAGAAGAGCGGCGTCGGCCTGATGATGGACCTGATGCTCGACGGGAAAGTCGGCGATGCGCAAGCCGGCTTTCGTCCGGTCGATCCTCGACGCTCGCCGCTCGATCCGGCGGAGCCGATGAACACGATCGGGTCCGAGCGGCAATTGCGTTTGTTGGGAGTGTGGACCGAACGGCTATGGCGGCTGTCCGGACTCGGCCTCTCCGGCTACCGAGTGCTCGGGATTGATCGCGCCGCACCGTCGCTTTTCAAATCGCTGATCGCTGCGGTGCGCGAGAAGGCTGACGCTCAATTTCTCGCCTGGACGCCCGGCACCGATTTTGCGGTAAGAAGAGCGATCGCAGATGTAGGCTTTTCAGGCTGTTTTTCATCGATGGCCTGGTGGGATCTCGACGAGAGATGGTTCGTCGAGGAGCACCGCGTCCAGGAGGCGCTCGGCTGGCAGGTTGCCTTTCCCGAACCGCCCTTTGCCAGGCGGATCGCGCATGGGTCCGAGAGCCGTGAAATCCTCGAGCGGCGTGCCGTCAGAGCGCTGCGGCTTGCCGCCTCGCTCGGCGGTGGTCTCATGGTTCCGATCGGTTTCGAATATGGTGCGGCGACACCGCTCGATCCGACCCATGGCGATGGTTCCGGGCTGCGGAGGCTGCGCCATGATCTCGCCTTCGACATCTCCTCCGAAATACGCGTCGCCAATGCCGAGATCGGCAGGTCCGGCCACGCGCGCGCTCCATCGCTTCGCCTGATCCGCAACGCCAATGGGCCGGTTTCGGCGCTTGTGCAATCCGAGGAGCAGGATCTTCGCAGCGCATCGAATGTGCGGTTCGTCCTGATTAACAAGGACCTCAGGAGAAGCGCTTCCGCACCAATGACGGCCCTTCGCGAAGCTGCCTCCGGTTATCTTCCCGTCGCCGCCGATGCGGTCCTGCGCTTGCGGGCAGGGGAAATGCGGATCATCGAAGCCAAAGCGCCCGAGCCGATCGCATCCCGGCCAGCTATCGACGTTGAGCAGGCAATCGCTTCGCCGCGGCTTGCCATCGAAAACATCATGCCTCGGGTCGATGACGGACGATTTCCCGTAAAGCGTGTCGTCGGCGAAACCGTCACAGTCGAGGCCGATATATTCGCCGACGGCCACGACCCGATCGCCGCCGTGCTGCTCTGGCGGCCGCACGATGCCATGGCGGAGTGGAACGAGACGGAGATGCAGTTGGTCGAGAACGACCGCTGGCGTGCCGAATTCCTGCTGGAACGCGTCGGGCGCTATGAATTCGCGGTCGAAGCGTGGAAGAACCCGTTCGCGATCTTCCGCTACGAGCTGACCAAGAAGAACGATGCCAGGCTGGACCTGAAACTGGAGCTGCAGGAAGGATTGGACCTCGTCCGCGCCGCAAAAGCCGAAGCGCAGGCGGCACTCGGCGCAGAGTTGCAGGCGCTCATCGACAGTCTTGAAAACGCTTCCGATGCCGAGCGCACGGCGATCTTGCTCGACCCCGAGACAGCCGAGTTGATGAAACGGGCCGATAAGCGGCCTTTCCGGCTTCGCTCCACGGCAAGCGCCGTCGATGCCGAACGCAAGTCGGCGGCCTTCGCCAGCTGGTACCAGATCTTCCCGCGTTCGCAAAGCGGCGATCCGAACCGGCACGGGACCTTTGACGACGTCATCCCGAGACTGCCGGATATCCGCGGCATGGGCTTCGACGTGCTCTATTTCCCGCCGATTCATCCGATTGGAACGACCAACCGGAAGGGGCGCAACAACAGCCTGAAGGCAGCACCCGGCGATCCGGGAAGTCCTTATGCCATCGGCTCCAAGGAGGGCGGCCATGACGCAATTCATCCAGAGCTTGGCGATTTCGAGGATTTCGGCCGGCTGGTCGAGGAGGCGGGCCGGCATGGGCTGGAGATCGCACTCGATCTTGCAATCCAGGCTTCGCCGGATCATCCCTGGCTGACGGAACATCCCGGCTGGTTCGACTGGAGGCCCGATGGCACGATCAAATATGCGGAGAACCCGCCGAAAAAATACGAGGACATCGTCAATGTCGATTTCTATACGAAAGACGCGCTGCCCTCTCTGTGGGTGGAACTTAGGGATATTGTCCAGCTTTGGGTCGACCAGGGCGTCAAGCTGTTTCGGGTCGACAATCCGCACACCAAGCCCTTCCCGTTCTGGGAATGGCTGATCGGCGATATCAGGGCGCGCCATCCCGAGGTCGTCTTCCTGTCGGAAGCCTTCACCAAGCCGAAGGTCATGTACCGGTTGGCGAAGATCGGCTTCTCCCAGTCCTATACCTATTTCACCTGGCGCAATACCAAGTGGGAGCTCGAGCAATATATGCGGGAGCTCACCGAGACGGCGCCGAAGGAATTCTTCCGCCCGCATTTCTTCGTCAATACCCATGACATCAATCCGGATTTTCTGCAGAACGCGCCGCGCCCGGCCTTTCTGATCCGCGCGGCATTAGCCGCGACGCTTTCCGGACTGTGGGGCGTCTATAACGGCTTCGAACTCTGCGAGGGGCGTCCCGATGCCAAGCGCAAGGAATATGCCGACAGTGAGAAATACGAGATTCGCGCCTGGGATTACGACAGGCCGGGCAACATCATCGCCGAAATCCGGATGTTGAACCGCATCCGGAACGAAAACACCGCGCTGCATTCGCATCTCGGGCTGACGCTGCTGAACGCGTGGAATGACAATATCCTGTTCTTCGAGAAGGCGAGCCGCGCCCGCGACAATGTCCTGCTGATCGCGATCAGCCTCGATCCCCACAATTTTCAGGAGAGCAATGTCGAGCTGCCTCTGTGGAAATGGGGGCTTGGGGACGGCGGCGCGCTCGACGCCGAGGATTTGGTCACGGGGCACCGGTTCAGGTGGAACAGCAAATGGCAGAGAGTGAGTTTCAATCCTCAGACCCTGCCCTTTGCGATCTGGCGCGTTCGCGCAGCGGAGGCATGAATGGACACGATGAATCCCGGTAGCGTCGACCCGCTGCTCTGGTACAAGGATGCGATCATCTATCAGTTGCACATCAAGTCGTTCTACGACGCCAATGGCGATGGTGTCGGCGATTTTGCCGGACTGCACCAGAAGCTCGATCACATCGCAGCGCTCGGCGTCAACGCCATCTGGCTTTTGCCTTTCTTTCCCTCACCGCGCCGCGACGACGGATACGACATTGCCGACTACGGCAATGTCAGCCCGGATTACGGGACCATGGAGGATTTTCGCGCCTTTGTTGACGCCGCCCATCAGCGAAATATCCGCGTCATTATCGAGCTCGTCATCAACCATACCTCCGACCAGCATCCCTGGTTCCAGCGCGCACGCCATGCACCTGCGGGATCGCCGGAGCGGGATTTCTATGTCTGGTCAGATAGCGACCAGAAGTTCCCGGAAACGCGCATCATCTTCCTCGATACGGAGAAATCGAACTGGACGTGGGATTCGGTCGCCGGCGCCTATTATTGGCACCGCTTCTATTCTCACCAGCCCGATCTCAATTTCGACAGCCCGCTGGTTATGGAGGAACTGCTGAAGGTGATGCGGTTCTGGCTGGAGACCGGCATCGACGGTTTCCGCCTCGACGCAATTCCCTACCTCGTCGAGCGCGAGGGGACGATCAACGAAAATCTTCCCGAGACCCATGCGATCCTCAAGCGCATCCGTGCCGCTCTCGACGCCACTCATCCCGGCGTGATGCTGCTTGCGGAGGCCAATCAGTGGCCCGAGGACACGCGGGAATATTTCGGCGAAGGCGATGAATGCCACATGGCGTTCCACTTCCCGCTGATGCCGCGCATGTATATGGCGATCGCCAAGGAAGACCGCTTCCCGATCACCGACATCCTGCGTCAGACGCCTGAAATCCCGGAGAATTGCCAGTGGGCGATCTTCCTGCGCAATCATGACGAGCTGACGCTTGAGATGGTCACCGACGCGGAGCGGGACTATCTGTGGGAGACCTATGCATCCGACAAGCGCGCCCGCATCAATCTCGGCATCAGGCGGCGCCTGGCGCCGCTGATGGAGCGGGACCGCCGGCGCATAGAGCTGATGAACGCGCTGCTTCTGTCAATGCCGGGAACGCCCGTGATCTATTATGGCGATGAGATCGGTATGGGCGACAACATCTATCTCGGCGACCGCGACGGGGTGCGGACGCCGATGCAATGGTCGCCCGACCGCAACGGCGGCTTCTCCCGGACGGATCCGGCGCGCCTCGTCCTTCCGCTGATCGCCGATCCGCTCTACGGTTTCGAGGCCGTCAATGTCGAAGCCCAGAGCACCGACGCGCATTCGCTGCTCAACTGGACGCGAAAGATGCTGGCGTTGCGTGGCCGGCATCCGGCCTTCGGACGGGGATCGCTGCGTTTCCTGTCGCCTGAGAACCGCAAGATCCTGGCCTATCTCAGGGAATATAACGGCGAGACGCTGATGTGCGTCGCAAACCTCTCGCGACTGCCCCAGGCGGTCGAGCTCGACCTCTCGGCTTTTGAGGGCCGCGTGCCGATCGAACTAACGGGCATGTCGCCCTTTCCACCGATCGGGCAACTGACCTATCTCTTGACACTGCCGCCCTATGGCTTCTTCTGGTTTCAGCTGGAGGCCGATGCCGATCCGCCGGCATGGCGCACTGCTCCACCCGAACAGCTTCCCGATCTCGTGACGATGGTGATCCGCCGCGGTCTGCTCGACCTGGTCGATGAGCCGCGGTTGGGACGCGTCCTCAGCAACGAAATTCTACCCGCCTATCTCGCCAAGCGGCGCTGGTTCGGGGCGAAGGACCAGCCGCTTCAGGCGGCTCGGCTGATCTCGGCAACGCCGATCCCCTATGCCGAGGGGATCGTTCTCGGCGAATTGGAGGTGGATCTGCCGGATCATAGCGAGTCCTATCAGTTGCCGCTGGCGGTCGCCTGGGATGATGCGCAACCCTCCGCTCTGACGCAGCAGCTCGCCCTCGGGCGGGTTCGTCAGGGCAGGCGGGTCGGCTTCCTGACGGATGGGTTCGCGATCGAGCCGATGGCGCGCGGCATCTTGCGCGGGCTGGCCGACCGCTCGCGCATTACCGGGCGTACCGGCACCCTCGAATTTCTCGGCACCGAGCGACTCGACCGCCTGCAGGTTACCGACGACATGCCGGTTCATTGGCTCTCGGCCGAGCAATCCAACAGTTCGCTGATCGTCGGCGACGTCGCCATGATCAAGCTAATCCGGCACATCTTCCCCGGCGTCCATCCGGAGGTCGAAATGACGCGGTTTCTGACCTGCGCGGGTTACGACCATACCGCGCCGTTGCTTGGCGAAGTAGCCCACACCGATTCCAGCGGCCGCCGCTCGACCTTGATCATCGTCCAGGGTGCGATCCGCAACCAGGGCGACGCCTGGAACTGGATGCTGAACAATCTGCGCCGCGCGGCCGACGAGCTCGTGTTGAACGATCCGGCGGTCGAGCCCGGCGACGATGTCTTTCAGCCGCTGATCAACTTCGTTGCCATGGTCGGCATGAGGCTTGGCGAATTGCACGTCGTGCTGTCCGGTGAAAATGCGGACGAGGCTTTCAGCCCTGTCGTCGCCGGCAACGATGAGGTCGAGGCGATCAAGAAGGCGGTGGCGGGCGAAGTCGCTTATGCCATGTCGAAACTGGCAGAACGCGAGGAAAATGCCGAGCCCGCGATCGATCAACTCGCCCGCCCGCTTCTGGAGCGCCGTTCCGAACTCATCGAGCTTGGCGCGCGTCTGGCGGAGAGCGCCCGCGGCGCGCTGATGACGCGCACCCATGGCGACTTCCATCTTGGCCAAATCCTGGTCAGCGAGGGTGACGCCGTCATTATTGACTTCGAAGGCGAGCCCGCCAAAAATCTCGCCGAACGCCGCGCCAAGACAGTTCCGCTCCGCGACGTCGCCGGGCTTTTGAGATCGCTGAGCTATCTCGTCGCCACTGCCCAGCTCGACAATGACGCGGTCACCGAACACGAAAACGAGGTGCGCCGGGACGCGATCGCGCGTTTCGGGCGCAATGCCGAAGAGGCTTTTCTCGATGCCTATTGGCAGGCGGTCTCCGTATCGAGGGCGCTCGCCATGCCGACCGAACAAAGACGGAGGATTCTCGATGCCTTTCTTCTCGAAAAGGCAGCCTATGAAATCGCCTATGAGGCCCGCATCAGGCCGAAGTGGCTGCCGATCCCGCTTGCCGGCCTTGCCGAAATCGTATCGCGCTTGGCGAGGGTCGAGGCATGAATGTTGAACGCTCCGAACTTCTCGCCGGCATCGGGCATGATGCGCTCTGGGCCCTGATCGAGGGACGCCACGGCGATCCCTTCTCGATCCTCGGTCCGCATGAAAGCGGCGGCATGACGATCGTGCGCGTCTATCTGCCGGGTGCCGAAGGCGTCGATCTCATCGAAGCGGCTAGCGGCAGGGTGGTGACACCCTTCAGCATCGCTCACCCCTCCGGCCTGTTTGCGGCGGCGATGGGTTCGAGGATGCCCTACCGGTTGCGGATCACGTGGCCGGATGGCGAGCAGATAACCGAGGACCCCTATAGCTTCGGGCTTCTGCTCGGAGAACTCGATCTCCACCTGATCTCCGAGGGCACCCATTACAGCCTAAGCCGGACGCTCGGCGCGGTCGAAATGTCGGTCGACGACGTCGCGGGCGTCCGCTTCGCCGTCTGGGCGCCGAATGCCCGCCGCGTTTCAGTTGTCGGCGATTTCAACGCCTGGGACGGGCGACGAAACCCAATGCGGCTAAGGCAGCCGGCGGGCGTCTGGGAGCTGTTCGTGCCACGGCTGGCGCCTGGCGAGAGATACAAGTTCGAGATCATCGATCCGCATGGAAACTGCTTGCCGCAGAAAGCCGATCCGGTGGCGAGAGCGAGCGAAGCCGCCCCGTCCACCGCTTCGATCGTCGCATCCTCGACGCGATTTCGATGGACTGATGACAATTGGATGAAGGGCCGGTCGCGGCAGCAAAGACTGGAAGGGCCGATCTCCGTCTACGAGGTGCATGCCGGGTCCTGGCTGCGGGAGAATGGCGGGCGGTCGCTCGACTGGGTCGAGCTCAGCCAGCGGCTCGTTCCCTATGTTCGCGAGATGGGATTCACCCATATCGAGCTGCTGCCGATCATGGAGCACCCCTTCGGCGGCTCCTGGGGATATCAGCCGCTAGGCCTCTTCGCCCCGACCGGCCGTTATGGCACGCCTGAGGATCTCGCCTATTTTATCGACCGCTGCCATGGCGCCGGGATCGGCGTCATCCTCGATTGGGTGCCGGCGCATTTTCCCACCGACGTCTGGGGGCTCGCCCGCTTCGACGGCACCGCGCTCTACGAACACGAGGATCCGCGTGAGGGCTTTCATCGCGACTGGAACACGCTGATCTACAATCTCGGTCGCAATGAGGTGAAAGGCTTCCTGATCGCCAGCGCGCTCGAATGGCTCGAACGCTACCATATCGACGGATTGCGCGTCGATGCCGTCGCCTCGATGCTCTACCGCGACTACAGCCGCAACGAGGGGGAATGGATTCCCAACCGGTATGGCGGCCGCGAAAATCTGGAAGCGGTGGAATTCTTCAAGCACCTGAACAGCATCGTCCATGAGCGCTGCCCGCATGCGATGACAATCGCAGAGGAGTCGACCGCCTGGCCCGGCGTCACCAAACCGCCGGAAGAGGGTGGGCTCGGCTTCGACATGAAGTGGAACATGGGCTGGATGCATGACAGCCTGAGCTATATCGAGAAGGATCCGGTTTACCGGAGTTACCACCACGGCACGATGACCTTCGGCATGATCTATGCCTATTCCGAACGCTTCATTCTGCCGATTTCGCACGACGAGGTGGTCTACGGAAAGGGCTCGCTGCTCGGCAAGATGCCCGGCGACGAGTGGCAGAAGTTCGCCAACCTGCGCAGTTACCTCGCCTTCATGTGGGGCCATCCCGGCAAGAAGCTGTTATTCATGGGAAGCGAGATCGCTCAACCCGGCGAGTGGAACCATGACGCTTCGGTGAGCTGGGATGTGCTGGATCGGCCCGCGCATGCAGGAATCCAGCGGCTGGTCAAGGATCTGAACGGCTTTTACAAAGACGAGCCGGCCTTGCAGTTTGGCGATTTCCATCACCAAGGCTTCGAATGGGCGGCGGCTGATGACGCCGTGAATTCCGTCCTCGGCATGCTGCGTTATGCCCCTGACCGCTCCTCGTCGGTGCTCGTCGTCTCGAATTTCACGCCGGTGCCGCGCTATGGCTATAGGATCGGCGTCCCGCAGGATGGCGTTTGGATCGAGAAGATCACGACGGATGCGGGCGAATATGGCGGCTCGGGCCTCGTCAATGGCGCAGTGTCGAGCGAACCAGTATCTGCCCACGGGAGGCCGCATTCGCTCTCGCTGACGCTGCCGCCGCTTGCGACGATCTTTCTTAAGTCGCCTTGATAGGGTTTCGCCTCCTTCCGGTCATTCGTGCGGAGCCGGATGGATGAAGGGCCAGGGGCTTGCCTCCGATCCCTTTTCAACTGGAACTTCGATGAGGACGGGCTCGTCGAGTGCAAGGGCTTTCTCCAGCACGTCCCTTAATTCGCCGGGGCTCGTCGCCTTGAAGGATCGGATGCCGAAGCTTTCGCCGAGTGCGACGAAATCGGGATTGGTCAGATCCGAACCGAGAATGCGGCCCTTATAGGTCTGCTTCTGGTCGCGCAGCACATTGCCATAGGCGGAATTGTTGAACACGATGGCGACGACGGCGATCCTGTGCTGGAGGGCGGTGGCAAGCTCCTGAACGCCGAACATGAAGCCGCCATCACCCGAAACGGAGATCACGACTTTGTCGGGATGGGCGACTTTCACGCCCAAGGCGGTGTTGAAGCCGAAACCGAGATTGTCCTGATAGCCGCATGTCACATATTGACGAGGACCGTAGGTCGGGAAGGCAAAGCGGGCGGTAAAGCCCATCTGGCTGACTTCCTCGACGAAGAAGCCGTCTCTCGGCAGGGCCTCGCGAATGGCTTCGAGATAGCCAAGCTGCGGCTGCACCGCCGAAAAACGAGACCTTGCCTCTTCATTGAGTTCGGCAAATTCACGTGTGCGATCCTCGCGGCCGGAACCGGCCAGCGCATCGATCAGCGCCTTCGTTCCATCCCTGGCGTCCGCGACGATACCGACATCCGGCTTGAGGCGGACCATTTCGGTCGGATCGATATCGATGCGGATGATCTTGAGCCCCTTGGGAAGCCACTTCCAGCGCATGAACTGCAATTCGAGCCGGCTGCCGACCCCGATCAGCACGTCGACCTTCTTCCAATATTCATAGGCGGCGACGAAATTCAGATAGTTCGGATGGTCGTCGGGGACGATGCCCTTGCCGGAGCGATGCGATGTCACCGGTGCCTGCAGCAGGTCCGCAAGCGCGGCGATATCCGCGCCGGCATCCGCCGCGCCACCGCCAACCATGATCATCGGATTACTGGCGCTTGATATCAGCGCCGCCGCGGCGGCGATCTGATCGGGATTGATTGCCGGATGAGGCGCTCTCGCGCCAATGGGAATGTCGATTTCAGGGCCGGATTGTCCGAACACGTCCCAAGGGGCTTCAACCGCTCCCGGGCCCTGGCGGCCGGATAGCATCTTGGCGACGACCCCCGCCATGATGACACCGGCTTCGGACTGGTGATTGATGCGTTCCGCCGTCTTGGTAATCCCACGCATTGTCACGAGTTGATCCGGCAGTTCGTGCAGCTGTCCTCTGCCTCGGCCGATGAGGTGCGACATGATGTTGCCGGTGACGCAGAGCACCGGCGCGTTGGCGCCGTAAGCGGTGCAGAGGGCCGCGCCCGAATTGAGAACACCCGGGCCGGGCACGACGGTATAGGCGCCGATCCGGCCGGTGGATTTGGCATAGCCGTAGGCCATATAGGCCGCGCCCTGTTCATGCCTGGTGTGGATGAACCGGATCTTGTCGCCGGCGTCATAAAGCGCATCGTTGAAATCATACATATGAGCGCCGGGGATGCCGAAGACCGTGTCGATCCCATGGGCGACAAGCGATCGGGTGATCGCCTGGCCGGTCGTTTCTTTCCTGCTCATTCGGAGGCTCCAACGGAGTGTTGATTTATGACTTCAGGCAGCCTTCGGCCCTGAGCGCGGCGACGATGGCGCCGGCATCGGCGGGCTGCATGCCGGCAAGATTCATGCGGCCGGAATCCGCCATGTAGATGCCATGGTTTGCCCTGAGCGCGATCGCCGTTTCCTTGCGCATGGAGAGATTGGAAAACAGGCCGCGCTGCCGGCTGATGAAGGCCAGTTCGGTCGAGGCAGCAGCCAGCGCCGTGCGATTGCCGTTGATGCGCTCGCACATTTCTTCGAGTTCGGCGCGCCACATTGCCGTCATTTCTGCGCTTTCGAGAATGGCCCTGACGACGGCAGCCCCATGATCCGGCGGCATGGACCAGTTGACGCGGGCAAGCGCCGCCATGTTGCTTTCCGCCTTTCTGACGTCATCGGCATTGCGAGCCGCGACATAAAGTGCGCCGACGCGTTCGCGATAGAGGCCGAAGTTCTTGTCGCAGGAATAGGCGATCAGCGCCTCGTCGACCGCATCGAGGATCATGCGTGTCGGGGCGGCATCCTGTTCGAGGCCGTCGCCGAGCCCCTGATAGGCAAGATCGATGAAGGGCACCAGCCTGTGCGCAACGAGGAGGTCGGTAATCTTTCGCCACTGCTCGATGGTGAAATCGATGCCAGTTGGGTTATGGCAGCAACCGTGAAGCAGCACGACGTCGCCTTCCCCGGCGGAAGACAAGGCGGAGACGAAGCTGTCGAATGTCACCTGCTGTGAAGTCAGGTCCACGAAGGCGTATTCCTTCACGCCCAAGCGTGCCGAAGCGAAAATCGGTGCATGGTTGGGCCAGCTCGGCGTTCCCAAAAAAACCTTTGCTGATGGGTTTGCCGTTTGAATGAGCTCCGCGCCGAGACGGAGCGCGCCGCTGCCGCCGGGCGTTTGAATACCGGCGAGCCGTTGGGCGAATTTCGGCGCGTTGCCGAAGATGATCGGCTCAAGCAGGCGCACGAATTGCAGATCGCCTTCGGGGCCGAGGTATTTCTTGCTGCCCTGGGTCTCCAGGAGAAACTGCTCCGCCGCCTTGACGGCCCGCATGACGGGCGTGCGTCCCATGCCATCGCGATAGACGCCGACGCCGAGGTCGATCTTTCCGGCACGATCGTCGGCCTGGAAGGCCTTGATGAGGGCGAGCAGGCTATCGGCCGGCCGGCTGTTCAGTTGGTCAAACACAGTTCCACCTCGCTTTTGCATTGTGGCTGGAGATTAACTGAACTGTCACGGCGAATTTCTGCGATTTTCACCCCTGGAGTCCGCGATCGTGCAGACAATCGGCGGAAGCGGCCTATAATGTGCAGAAAATCACCGTCTGGAGTGATGGTCATGCTTGATCCGTTCGATATCAAATTGCTCACCGCCCTCCAGCAAAACAGCGAGATGACGCAGGGCGAGTTGTCCCAGAAGGTCAACCTGTCCGCCACTCAATGCGCGCGCCGTTTGGAAAGACTTCGCAAAGAGCAATATATCCAGAGCGTCGTCGCTATCCTCAATCCGGTGAAACTGGGTTTCACCGTCGTCGCACATACGCTCGTCAGCCTTCGAGCCCATACCGAAGGCGGAAACGAGCGGCTCCATCGCTTCATCGAGACTGCGCCGGAGATCCTGGAATGTTACTCGCAGACAGGCGACGCCGACTTTCTGATGAAGGTCATGACGCGTGACCTCGACCATCTCAGCCAGTTTCTCGAAAGAATGATCCGGCTCACCGACAATCTGGCGTCGGTCAAATCGAGCATCGTCCTCAAGACGATTAAAAAGACGACCGCTTTGCCGCTGCAGATCGTGACGTGAGAGCGGCCGTTCTCACCTGAGATAGTGGATATGCGGGCGCGAATGATGGGGGGAGGCTTCGATGCGGGCTTCGACCGAAAAGACCTCGCGCAGCAGCGCCTCGCTAAGCACATCCTCTGGCGCGCCTGACGCGACGATCCGGCCCTGCTGCATGATAGCAAGCTCGTCGCAGAACATGGCGGCATGGTTGAGATCGTGCAGGGCGACGATGCTGGTGATCGGCAGGCCGGAAACGAGCCGCATCAGGCCGATCTGGTGCTGAATGTCGAGATGGTTTGTCGGTTCGTCGAGGATGAGTTCCTGCGGCGACTGGGCAAGCGCCCTGGCGATGTGGGTGCGCTGCTTTTCGCCGCCCGATAGGCTCTGCCAGCGATCGTTGCGCTTTTCGGCCATGCCGGCGCGGGCGAGCGCTGCCTCGACCGCCTCTTCGTCGGCCTTCGTCCAGCCGGAGAACATCGACCGGTGCGGGAAACGGCCGAGCTTGACGACGTCGACGACCTTGAGATTGGCGTTCGTCGTTGCGTGCTGCTCGACGAAGGCGATACGCCGGGCGATCGAGCGGCGGCTGATCGTGCCGATATCGCTCCGGTCGAGTGTGACGCGGCCGGAATGCGGCCGCTTCAGGCCCGCGAGAAGCCGCAGCAGCGAGGTCTTGCCCGAGCCGTTCGGTCCGAGCAAGCCGAGCATCCGGCCGGGCTGCGCCTCCATGGAGACGCCGTCCAGAATGGTCTTGCTGCCAATTTTCCAGGTGAGGTTGTCGGCCTTGATGCTCATGACGCGCGCTGGAACCGGTAGAGGATGATCGAGAAGAAGGGCACGCCGACCAGCGCCGTTACGACTCCGATCGGCAGGATCTGGTTGGGAATGAGGGCACGCGCGGCGATGTCGGCGAGCACCATGAAGATTGCGCCTGATATGGCGCAGGCCGGCAGAAGACGGATATGAAGCGGCCCGACCACGAAACGGGCGACATGCGGCACGACGAGGCCGACGAAGCCGATCGAACCCACCATGCTGACGATCGTGGCCGTCATCATCGCCGTCAGTGCGAAGAGCGCCATTCTGGCGCGGCTGACATTGACGCCGAGCGAGGATGCCGCCTCATCGCCGAAAGCGAAGGCGTCGAGCACGCGGGCGTAGAGCAGGCAGGCGGCGAGGCCGAAGCCGACGACGATCGAGACCAGCGCAAATTCCGGCCAGCGCACGCCGCTGAAGCTGCCGAGCAGCCAGAACATCACGTCGCGGGCCTGCTGCGCATTGGCCGACGTGGTGACGATATAGGAGGTCGAAGCGTTGAAGAGCTGCGAGGCGGCGACACCGGCAAGGATGGTTCGGTCCGCGCCGCCGCGCGTGCCGTTCGACAGCAGCGCCACAAAGAAGAAGGCCGCGAAGGCGCCGGCGAAGGCGCCTGCCGAAAGCGATACGGCGCCCGCGCCGACGCCTAAAATGACGATCGCAACGGCACCGGTGGAGGCGCCGGCCGAAATGCCGAGCACATAGGGTTCGGCGAGCGGATTGCGCAGCAGCGACTGCATGATGGCGCCAGACAGCGCCAGTCCCGCGCCGCAGAAGGCGGCGACGAGCGCGCGGCTCAGGCGATAATCCCAGATGACAGTCTCATGGATGCGGTTCAGCTCGACAGCGGTCCAGCCGAGCCGGTTGGTAACGGCCGAGAAGGTGGTCGCGAGCGGGATCGGCAGGTCGCCGATCCCGACGCTGACGCCGATGGCGACAGCGATGAGGCAAAGGGAAGCCAGGAGCAGTGCGATGACTGCTCCCAGCTGCCGGAAGAGACGGCCTGCGTCGGTCACTTCAGGAGACCGAGGGCCTTCAGCTGTGCGGCCACCTGTTCGGCCCCGTAGATCGTGCGGATGGTTGGGTTCATCGCCTGGCCGTCCATCACGACGAGCGCCTTATTCTTGACGGCAGGAATCTGGCTGACGGCCGGATCGGAGTTCAGGAAGTTGATCTTGGCTTCGGGCTTGTCGAGCTCCCAGCGGTTGCGGTCGAGGCTGGCGACGACGATGACGTCGGGGTTGGAGGCGATGATGCCTTCCCAGCCGACGGTCGGCCATTCTGCGTCGGCGGTGATCGCATTATGTCCGCCGAGCAGATCGGCGATGAAGCCGGAGGCGCTGTTTTTACCACCAACATAGGCGTCGGCCGACGGGCTGGGGCTGGAAAACCAGAAGACGTAGGACAGGTTCTGGCCGTCCTCGGCAACGCTCCCGCGAAGCTTGGCTTCACGCGCCTTGAAATCGGCGATCAGCGCCTGGCCCCGATCGGCGACATCGAAAATCTGAGAGAGTTCGTCGATCTCCTTGTAGAGAAGATCCATGTTCCACAACTCGCGGCGGCTGCCGTACTGGTCCTTGACGTCCTTGGTGCTGAGGCAGGTGCTCGGCGAGAGGTAGGTTGAGACGCCGACCTTGTCGAAATCCTCGCGCTTGGCGATCTTGCTGTTGGGGCCGACCAGGCTTGGCAAGGCCACCGCCACGAAATCGGGATTTTCCGCGAGCATCGACTCGAAGGTCGGCATTTCGACGGTGAGAAGCTTGACCTTGGCATTTGCCTCGGCGAGCTGCGGCAGAACCCTGCTCGGCCAGAAGGCGGTGCCGACCATCTTGTCTTGAAGGCCGAGCAACAGAAGGATTTCCGCGCTGTTCTGGCCAAGCCCGATCGCCCGCTCGGGCGCCTTCTTGAAGGTCACCTCAGCGCCGCAGTTTTCGAGCGTCAGCGGGTAGGTGGTCGAGCCGGCGAATGACGGAGCCGCGGCAAGGCCGATCAGAGCGGAGAGGCCGCAGGCGGCCAGAAGTGATTTAAAGCTGATCACTGTAGAAATCCCGGTGCGTGAGTTTATGGGCGGGGGTATAGCCACAGGAGGCGCAGGAAAACAAGACCAAATGGATCAACTTATCGCAAAAATCGACGGTGCTGGACACTGCGCCCAGTTAGCTCGCCTGCCAGACCATGTCCTAAGTCCAGATACTATCACTATCGTTTTCGAGAAACTTCCGGATCGCCTGGGAGAGAGCTTGTGGGTTCTCCTCGGCCACGTGATGGCCGCTGTCGATGCCGAAGCCGCGCACGTCCTCGGCCCAGTTTCGCCAGATAGCGACGGGATCGCCGTAGATCTGTTCCATATCGTCGCGCAACGACCAGAGGCACAGCATGGGGCAGATCACTTTCCGGCCGGTATCGCGGTCCTCGCGGTCGTGGCGGTGGTCGATACTGAGGCCGGCGCGGTAATCCTCGATCATCCCGTGGATCACGGCTGGATCGTGGATAATGTCGATAAGGTCGTCATAGGCCGGCCTTCCCATCAGTTCAGGCGAGAGTTTGTCGTACCATGCCAAGGGATCGGCCATGATCGCCCGCTCCGGCTTTTCCGGCTGAGCGAAGAAGAACCAGTGGTACCAGTCCCGGGCAAATTTCCAGTCGGCGCGTTCGAGATGCTCGATAACGGGGATGCCGTCGGCGATGACGAGTTTCTGCACGCGATCGGGATGGTCCATCGCCATGCGGAAGGCAGTCAGGCTTCCGCGGTCGTGGCCGACCACCGCGAAGTTTTCGTGCCCCAGTCGCCGCATCAGCGCGACCAGCGCTTCAGCCTTGGCGCGCTTCGAAGAGTTGCTGCTGTCGGGAGCATCGGCCGGCTGGTAGGAGCGGCCGAAGCCGGGAAGGTCGGGGCAGACGACCGTGTAGTCGGGCGCCAGCAGCTCCGCCACCTTCCCCCAGGTCATATGCGTCCTGGGATGGCCGTGGAGGAGAAGAACGGCTGGTCCTGATCCGCCGTGTCGGACGCGAAGCGAACCCGGTCCGACGTCGACGGAATCGAGAGAAAAGCCTTGGAACATGGTCAGCTGAGCTTGCCCACGAGCTTGGCATAATCCGAAAATGTCGCCCCTTCGCCTTTGCTGCCGGCCTCGCCGGCAAGCTGCAGCACACGGATTGGAAATAGGATTGCCGCCAGGTTGGCGCCGGAGAGCTCATGGTCGTCGTCCTCCTCGATAGCCCTTTTGGCTTTCGAGAGCGCGGCATCGATTTCCGCGCGCGTAAGCAATTCCTTTTCGACGATCGCGTCGCATATCGAGGCCATTGCCATGATCAGGCCCTTGAGCTGCAGATTGGCGGGATTCATGAGAACTCCCGGGTGAAGAAAGGATTTCTAGTCCTGTTCGACCGGCCGGATTGTGTCGACCGAGACCGTGCCGTCTAGAATACCCCGCTTTATATCACGTCTGTCCCGATCGATCTCGATCACGGTGTAGAGTTTGTCGTCACGAAAGGCGCTGGCATTGGCCGTGGTGACATCTTCGGCAGGCGCCGCATCGACTTCCATGAAATCGAGCTCGCGTGCCGCGGCAACGATTCTGGCATCGCCCGGCGTCCGGGCGGCGACGACGATGGCGCCGTGATTGGGCGCATTGCCCCATCTGGGATCGTCGGGTTTGGCGATCGGCTCAAGCCGGTAGATGTTCAGCACCTCGCCGCCGGTTTCGGACGATGCCTCCGCCGCGGCATCCTGCATCTGCGCTTGGCTCTCGACCGACTTTCCGAAGGTCGTCGGGCTGGTCGCATTGTTGATCTCGTCTTTCCCTGTCCTTGAGACGTTCGACATGTCGTTCTCCTTGTCAGGACGGAAACGACGGCCAGCGGGAAACTGTTCCCACGCCGGCAAAGTTTGGCCCTCGACACTGGGTTAGGCCTACCTCTGCAACCCTGCGGCACACCCATAGCCTTTTTCCAGTCGAGCACTAATTACCCTCTGTCGAACAGGGGGGATTTCGTGAGCACGCAAACCGGTGAATTTTCGCGCGACGACGCTGCTGCTGAGAGCATCAACGGGTACGACCACAAAAGCATGGCGTACGACGATGCCAGCGCCCTTTTAGAAGTGCTGGTCGCGGTCAGGCGCGGCGACTTTTCCGTGCGGATGCGCTCTGACCTGACCGGCGTGACCGGCAAAGTCGCCGATGCGCTGAACGACATCATCGCCGCCAATCAGCGCATGGCCCGGCAGCTCGAACATGTCGGCCAGGTCGTCGGCCGCGACGGGCGGACAAGTACCAGGGTGCGCTTCGGCCTGTCGGATGGTTCATGGTCGGAAATGGAAGGCTCGATCAATGGCCTGATCGACGATCTCCTGTGGCCGACCACGGCGGTCACCCGCACGATCACCGCGGTAGCCAAAGGCGATCTCTTGCAGACCGTGCCGCTCGATGTCGACGGGCGGGCGTTGAAGGGCGAATTCCTGCGCTCGGCCGATATCGTCAACACGATGATCAAGCAGCTCAGCGTCTTCACCTCGGAGGTGACGCGCGTTGCCCGCGAAGTCGGCACTGACGGCAAGCTCGGTGGCCAGGCGCAGGTGCCCGAGGTGACGGGCGTCTGGAAGGACTTGACTGAAAGCGTCAACTCGATGGCGTCGAACCTGACGGCGCAGGTGCGCAACATCGCGGAGGTGACGATCGCGGTCGCTAACGGCGACCTCTCCAAGAAGATTACCGTCGACGTGCGCGGCGAGATCCTGCAGCTGAAGGAAGCGATCAACACCATGGTCGATCAGCTGCGCTCCTTCGCTTCCGAAGTGACGCGCGTCGCCCGTGAGGTCGGAACCGAAGGCAAGCTTGGCGGCCAAGCGCTGGTGCCGGGCGTCGCCGGCACCTGGAAGGACCTGACCGACTCGGTCAACGCGATGTGCGGCAACCTCACCGCCCAGGTGCGCAACATCGCGCAGGTGACGACGGCGGTTGCGCGCGGCGACCTCTCGCGCAAGATCACCGTCGACGTTTCGGGTGAAATTCTGGAGCTCAAGGAAACCATCAACACGATGGTGGATCAGTTGAACGGCTTTGCCGGCGAGGTGACGCGTGTGGCGCGTGAAGTCGGCACCGAAGGCCGCCTTGGCGGCCAGGCGCAGGTGCCTGGCGTGGCCGGCACCTGGAAGGACCTGACGGACAACGTCAATTCGATGGCCTCGAATCTGACGGCGCAGGTGCGCAACATCGCCGAAGTTTCCACCGCGATCGCCAATGGCGACCTGTCGAAGAAGATCACGGTGACGGTTTCGGGCGAAATCCTCGAGCTGAAGGAAACCATTAATACGATGGTCGATCAGCTGAACGCCTTTGCCTCGGAGGTGACGCGTGTCGCCCGCGAAGTGGGAACGGAAGGCCGGCTCGGCGGTCAGGCGAACGTACGTGGCGTCGCCGGCACCTGGAAGGACCTGACCGAAAACGTCAACTCGATGGGCGGCAACCTGACGGCGCAGGTGCGTAATATCGCGGAAGTCTCCACAGCCATCGCCAATGGCGACCTGTCGAAGAAGATCACCGTCGACGTGAAGGGCGAAATTCTCGAACTGAAGGAAACCATCAACACGATGGTCGACCAGCTGAACGCCTTCGCTTCGGAAGTGACGCGCGTGGCGCGCGAAGTCGGCACGGAAGGCCGGCTTGGCGGCCAGGCCAACGTGCGCGGCGTGGCCGGCACCTGGAAGGACCTGACCGACAGCGTCAATTCCATGGCCTCCAACCTGACCGGCCAGGTGCGCAATATCGCAGAAGTCGCGACCGCCGTCGCCCAGGGCGACCTTTCGAAGAAGATCACCGTTCCGGTGTCGGGCGAAATCCTCGAACTGAAGGAAACCATCAATACGATGGTCGACCAGTTGAACGGCTTTGCCGGCGAGGTCACGCGCGTCGCACGTGAAGTCGGCACCGAAGGCCGGCTCGGCGGCCAGGCCAACGTGCTTGGCGTGGCCGGCACCTGGAAGGACCTGACCGACAGCGTCAATTCCATGGCCGGCAACCTGACGGCGCAGGTGCGCAACATCGCCGAAGTCTCCACGGCGATCGCCAATGGCGACCTGTCGAAGAAGATCACGGTGTCGGTCTCGGGCGAAATCCTCGAGCTCAAGGAAACGCTGAACACCATGGTGGATCAGCTGAACCGCTTCGCCTCCGAGGTGACGCGTGTGGCCCGAGAGGTCGGCACCGAAGGCAAGCTCGGCGGTCAGGCGCAGGTGCCTGGTGTGGCCGGGACCTGGAAGGATCTGACCGAAAACGTCAACTCCATGGCCTCGAACCTCACCGGTCAGGTGCGCAACATCGCCGAAGTCACGACCGCCGTGGCGCGCGGCGACCTCTCACGCAAGATCACTGTCGACGTGAAGGGGGAAATCCTTGAGCTGAAGAACACCATCAATACCATGGTGGACCAGCTGAACGCTTTCGCCGGCGAAGTCACGCGTGTTGCCCGCGAAGTCGGCACCGAAGGCAAGCTCGGCGGCCAGGCGCAGGTACCAGGCGTTGCCGGCACCTGGAAGGATCTGACCGACAGTGTCAACTCCATGGCGGGCAACCTGACGGCGCAGGTGCGAAACATCGCCGAGGTGGCGACTGCGATCGCCAATGGCGACCTGTCGCGCAAGATCACCGTCGATGTGCGCGGCGAGATCCTGCTCTTGAAGGACACGCTGAATACTATGGTCGACCAGCTTCGCTCCTTCGCCGGCGAAGTGACGCGTGTCGCCCGCGAAGTCGGCACCGATGGCCGGCTGGGCGGCCAGGCCGTCGTTCCCGGCGTCGCCGGCACCTGGAAGGACCTGACCGACAACGTCAACCTGCTCGCCGCCAATCTGACGACGCAGGTTCGCAACATCGCCGAAGTGACGACCGCCGTGGCGCGCGGCGACCTCTCGCGCAAGATCACCGTCGACGTGAAGGGGGAAATCCTCGAACTGAAGAACACGATCAATACGATGGTGGACCAGCTGAACGCCTTCGCCGGCGAAGTCACACGTGTCGCCCGCGAAGTCGGCACCGAAGGCAAGCTCGGCGGTCAGGCGCAGGTGCCCGGTGTGGCCGGCACCTGGAAAGATCTGACCGACACCGTCAACGTCATGGCCGCCAACCTCACCGAACAGGTGCGCGGCATCGTCAAGGTGGTGACGGCGGTCGCAAACGGCGACCTGAAGCAGAACCTCACCGTCGCCTCGAAGGGCGAGGTGGCAGCCCTTGCCGAGACGATCAACAACATGACCAACACGCTTGCGACCTTCGCCGATCAGGTGACCACGGTGGCGCGCGAAGTCGGCGTCGAAGGCCGCCTCGGCGGTCAGGCGAATGTTCCCGGTACCGCGGGAACGTGGAAGGATCTGACCGGCAACGTCAACCTGCTTGCCGCCAATCTGACGACGCAGGTGCGCGCCATCGCCGAGGTCGCCACCGCCGTCACCAAGGGCGACCTGACGCGGTCGATCAAGGTCGATGCGCGCGGCGAAGTGGCCGAGCTCAAGGACAACATCAACACGATGATCGACAACCTGCGCCTGACGACGGAGCGTAATACCGAGCAGGACTGGCTGAAGACAAATCTGGCGCGCTTCACCAACATGCTGCAGGGGCAGCGCGACCTGACGCTGGTCGGCAAGATGCTGCTTTCGGAGCTGGCGCCGCTGGTCGGCGCGCATCAGGGCGTCATCTACCAAGTGGACGCCGACGAAGAGCAGCCGTTCCTGTCCCTGCTCTCCGTTTATGCGCAGGGCGTCGAAGCGGCGCATCCGCTGCGGCTCGACTTCGGCCAAGGCCTCGTCGGCCAATGCGCCAGCGACGCCCGCCGCATCCTCGTCACCGATCTTCCCGACAATGTCGTGCCGATCAGCTCGGGCGTGTTCACGACGCTGCCGCGAAGCGCGATCGTCCTGCCGGTGCATTTCGAGGGGCAGGTGAAGGCGGTGATCGAGCTTGCCTCTGCAGGTGAATTCACCGAGTTGCAGCTTTCCTTCCTCGACCAGCTGACGACGTCGATCGGCATCGTTCTCAACTCGATCGAAGCGACCATGCAGACCGAAGGCCTGCTCAAGCAGTCGCAGCAGCTCGCGGCCGAACTGCAGACGCAGCAGCGCGAGTTGCAACAGACCAACGAGCAGCTCGGCCAGAAGGCGCAGCAGCTCGAGGAACGCAACGTCGAAGTCGAGGCGAAGAACCAGGAAATCGAGCAGGCCCGCCGCGCGCTCGAGGAAAAGGCGACGGAGCTTGCTCTCACCTCGAAGTACAAATCCGAATTCCTCGCCAACATGTCGCATGAATTGCGCACGCCGTTGAATTCGATCCTTATCCTCGGCCAGCAGCTTGGCGAGAACCCCGACGGCAACCTCTCGGCAAAGCAGGTCGAATTCGCAAAGACCATCCACGGCGCCGGCACCGATCTGCTTAACCTCATCAGCGATATTCTTGATCTGTCGAAGATCGAGTCCGGTACGGTCTCGGTCGATGCCGAGGAGATCTTTGTCAGCAATCTGCTCGAAGTGATGGCGCGGCCATTCCGGCACGAGGCGGAAAACCGCAACCTGTCCTTCGCGATCGAGGTCGGCGCCGATGTGACGAAGAGCATCATTACGGATTCGAAGCGGCTTCAGCAGATCCTCAAGAACCTGCTGTCGAACGCCTTCAAATTCACCGCGCAGGGCGGCATCACACTTCGCGTCGCCTCGGCGGCGAGCGGCTGGTCGCCGGAGCATCCTTCGCTCCGGCATGCGCCATCGGTCATCGCCTTTGAAGTGATCGATACCGGTATCGGCATTCCGCCTGAGAAGCAGCGCATCATCTTCGAGGCGTTCCAGCAGGCGGACGCCTCGACCAGCCGCAAATATGGCGGCACCGGCCTGGGGCTCGCCATCAGCCGCGAACTGGCAAACCTGCTCGGCGGCGAGATCCAGCTGCGCAGCACGCCGGGTGTCGGCAGCACCTTCGTGCTTTACCTGCCGCTCACCTATGTCGGCGCCGGCGCGGTCGCGCCGAAGTCGGCTCCGGCAGCGGCGAATGTCGTTGAATTCGCCGAGGCGGCTGCCCGCCGGGCTGAGAAACCCGCCGAACATGTCGCGGACGACCGCCACCGGATCGAGCCCGGCGACTCCGTGCTGCTCGTCGTCGAAGACGATGCGCATTATGCCCGCGTCCTCGTCGATCTCGCCCGCGACAACGGCTTCAAGGTGTTGGTCGCGATGCGCGGCAGCGATGCGCTTGTTCTTGCACAGGAATACAGGCCGTCGGCGATTTCGCTCGACATCTTCCTGCCCGACATGCTCGGCTGGACGGTGCTGAGCCAGCTCAAGCAGAATTCGCAGACGCGACACATTCCGGTGCAGATCATCAGCCTCGACGAGGACCGCCAGCACGGGCTGACTCGCGGCGCCTTCGCCTTCATGAGCAAGCCGACAACGCCGGAAGGTCTCGGCAAGGCGCTGTCGCGGCTGAAGGCTTATGCCGAGCCGCGCCGCAAACAGCTGCTGCTGGTGGAAGACAACGAAGCCGAGCGCATGAGCGTCACCGCCCTTCTTGGGCACGATGACATCGACATAACAAGCGTCGGCTCCGGGTCGGAGGCGCTCACGGTTCTCCGGCAGGGCTCGGCCGACTGCGTCGTGCTCGACCTCACGCTGCCTGACATGTCCGGCTTCGAAGTGCTCGAGCAGATCCGCGACGACGCCGAGATCGCCGAAGTCCCGGTCGTCGTGTTCACCGGCCGGGAGCTTTCGCCCGAGGAAGACGCCACGCTGCACAGCATGGCGCGCAGCGTCGTGGTGAAGGGCGTGGAGTCGCCCGAGCGGCTGCTCGACGAAACGGCCTTGTTCCTGCACCGGGTGGTCGCCGACCTGCCGGCGGCAAAGCAGGCGACGCTGCAGGAACTGCACAGCTCGGACGAGGATCTCGTCGGCGAGACCGTGTTGCTCGTCGACGATGATGCCCGCAACATCTTTGCGCTGAGCAGCGTTCTCGAACGTCGCGGCATGAAGGTGCTGACCGCGACGACGGGTAGCGAGGCAATCGAGGTCATCAACACCGAGCC
The DNA here is from genome assembly GCF_014193135.1 of Rhizobium sp. BK049. Lineage (NCBI taxonomy): Bacteria > Pseudomonadati > Pseudomonadota > Alphaproteobacteria > Hyphomicrobiales > Rhizobiaceae > Rhizobium > Rhizobium sp. BK049. The sequence continues at coordinate 198,734 of NZ_JACHYV010000001.1, read as the reverse complement.
CTCGGTGGCGATCGTGCTGATGGATATCATGATGCCCGGGATGGACGGTTACGAGACGATGCAGGTGATCCGCTCGGAGCCCCGCTTCCGACGGCTGCCGATCCTGGCGCTGACGGCTAAGGCGATGAAGGGTGACCGGGAGAAATGCCTGGAAGCGGGCGCGTCGGACTACCTGGCAAAGCCCGTCAACACCGAGCAACTCCTGTCGGCTCTGCGTATGTGGCTGCACCGCTGAGGATCCGGCCATGAACCCCGTCAACATCCTCCTCGTCGACGACCAGCCCGCCAAACTCCTGAGCTACGAGGTCATTCTCGAAGAGCTCGAGGAAAATCTGATCAAGGCGCAATCCGCGCGCGAAGCCTTCGAGCACCTGCTGCGCACGGAAATTGCCGTGATCCTCGTCGACGTCTGCATGCCCGAGCAGGACGGATTCGAACTGGTCAGCATGATCCGGCAGCACCCGCGCTATCAGAACACACCGATCATCTTCGTCTCCGCCGTGATGCTGGCGGAACCAGACAGGTTGCGCGGCTATGCGGTGGGCGCCGTCGATTACGTCTCCGTCCCGATCGTGCCCGAGGTGCTGCGGGCCAAGGTCAGGGTCTTTGCGGATCTCTACAGGAAGACGCGGGAACTCGAACGTCTGAACGCCGAGCTGGAGGCCAGGGTGCACCAGCGCACCGCCGAACTCGAAGCCTCGGCAGCGCAGTTGCGTCAGCTGAACGAGGAGCTCGAGCATCGCATCGACCAAAGGACGCGCGAGCGCGAGGAGGCGCTGGCCCAGCTCTTCGAAGCACAGAAGCTCGATACGATCGGCCATCTGACAGGCGGCGTGGCGCACGACTTCAACAATCTCCTGATGGCGGTGCTCGGCAGCCTCAGCCTGCTGAAAAAGCGGCTTCCGGCGGATGAGCGCAGCGAACGTCTGGTGACGAACGCCATCCAGGCGGCCGAACGCGGTACGGCGCTCACCCAGCGCCTGCTTGCCTTCGCTCGCCGACAGGAGCTGAAGCCGCAGGCGGTCGATTTCCTCCGCCTGTTCGAAAACGTCGAGGATCTGCTCGCCAAGGCGGTCGGACCGCGAATCGAGATCCGAAAGCACATCCCTGCGGATCTGGAGCCGCTGCTGGTGGACAGCAACCAGCTGGAGCTGGCGCTGCTCAACCTTTTCGTCAATGCACGGGATGCGCTCGAAAGCGGCGGTGCGGTGACCGTCGCGGCTGCGGCGGAGGAGACCCGGCCGGCCGGTCTTGCAGGTGGAAATTACATCAGGATATCGGTGTCGGACGATGGCGAGGGAATGGACGAAGCGACGGTTCTGCGCGCTGCCGAGCCATTCTTCACCACGAAGGGGATCGGCAAGGGCACCGGGCTCGGCCTGTCGATGGTGCACGGCCTGGCAGCGCAGTCGGGTGGTTCCATCCAGATTTCGAGCACAAGAGGCAAGGGCACGACCGTCTCCCTCTGGCTGCCCGTCGCGCAGAGCGTTCCGAAGGCAGAGCCCGCGGGCGTGCCTGCGGCCGCCGAACCCTTGAAACCAGTCTCGCGATCGCTTGCCATCCTCGTCGTCGACGACGATGCACTCGTCAGGACCGGAACCGTGGCAATGCTGGAGGACCTCGGGCACCTGCCGCGGGAAGCGGCTTCCGCTACCCAAGCTTTGGAATTCCTCGCCGGCGGACAGGAGTGTGATCTCGTCATCACTGATCATGCCATGCCGGGCATGACGGGCGCCGAGCTCGCACGCCATCTTCGTTCAGCCTTCCCCAACCTGCCCGTTATCCTCGCTTCCGGCTATGTCGAGCTTGCGGAGGATCAGGGGCTCGGCCGGATGCTCAGGATGGCGAAACCGTTCACGCAGGAGCAGCTCCAGGCGGCCATGGACGAGGCGCTGAGAGACAAGGTCGCAGCGGCGTGATGATCGAAGCGGCAGCCGTTGGGGGATGCCGCATAATCGACGTTTATTCATTCCCCCCTAAGTCACCAGCCTGAGTGGCGGAGGAATCGGCTGCCGTGCCCGCGGATGCCGCCCATGAGGCGCGCGGTTAACATGGAAAACTGCTCTTCGTCCGCGTGAACCAGCATGAACACGCCGCGACCAATTCGGATTTGCGCGCCCGCTGATGAGATCTCGTCGCGCGTACTCTACCCCGGCGAAACTTTTCGCTCTGCTAAAAGTTACTCAAACCCATCCTCACTCACCGAAGGCTTCCCCTTGACCAAAACGATGTTCGGCCCCGCATTCACCGAAGATGGCGTTCTGTTTCGCCTTTGGGCTCCACTGCATGAAAGCGTTTCGTTGAAAATCGAAGGCTCTGATCCGCGCCCGATGCAAGCGGCTGAAGATGGCTGGCATAAGTGCGCGGTCGCGGATGCCGGCCCTGGTACGCAGTATCGCTTCATCCTGCCGGACGGTCTTCAAATTCCCGATCCTGCTTCGCGCTTCCAGCCGCAGGATGTGCATGGTCCGAGCGAAGTGGTCGACCTTTCCGCCTATCGCTGGAAAACGGGCGACTGGACGGGCCGGCCATGGGAAGAGATGGTCATCTACGAACTGCATATCGGCTGCTTTACACCGCAGGGGACCTTCAGGGCCGCGATCGAACGTCTCGACCATCTGCGGGAACTGGGCGTCGCGGCGCTGCAGATCATGCCGCTCAGCGACTTCCCCGGCCGCTACAACTGGGGCTATGACGGCGTGCTTCCCTATGCGCCCGACAGCAGTTACGGCCGGCCGGAAGATCTCATGGCGCTGGTGGATGCGGCGCACGAACGTGGCATTTCGGTCTTTCTCGACGCGGTCTACAACCACTTTGGGCCAGACGGGAACTATATTCCCTCCTACGCACCGCTCTTTACCGATCATCATAAGACACCCTGGGGCCACGGCATCAATTATGACGGTGACGGCTCTGAGATGATCCGCGAATTCATCATCGAGAATGCCATCTATTGGATTAGCGAGTTCAGGCTCGACGGTTTTCGCTTCGACGCCGTCCATGCCATCAAGGACGACAGCTCTGAGCACCTTCTTCACGCACTGGCCGGCCGCGTCAGGGCTGAAGCCGGTGACCGGCATGTTCATCTGATCGTGGAAAACGAGGAGAACGACAGCGACCTTCTGAAACGTGACGCAGATGGCGGGGCGAGGCTGTTCACGGCCCAATGGAACGACGATGTCCACCATGTGCTGCATATTACTGCCACGGGTGAAACCTTCGGCTACTATGCCGATTATGTCGGCGACGCCGGCAAGCTCGGCCGGGCGCTGGCGGAAGGCTTCGTGTTCCAGGGCGAGCACATGCCGTATCGCGGCGGAAGCCGGGGTAAGCCGAGTGGCCATCTGCCGTCCACCGCCTTCGTGTCCTTTATCCAGAACCATGACCAGATCGGTAACCGGGCGCTCGGGGACCGGATTATGGCTTCGAGCTCGACCGACGCTGTCAAGGCCGTCACATCGATCTACTTGCTGGCACCTGAGATACCGATGCTGTTCATGGGTGAGGAATGGGGCGCGCGAGAGCCTTTTCCGTTTTTCTGCGACTTCGACGAGGATCTGAACGAAAAGGTCAGAAAGGGCAGGCGTGAGGAGCTTTCGCGCCTGCCGGGGTTCGATGTTGACGAGCATCTCGATCCGACGGCGCCGTCGACCTTTGCGGCTGCCAAGCTCGACTGGTCGAAACGCGCGTCTGAAATGCTTGAATTCTACAAGATGCTTCTCGACCTCCGACGTCGACGGATCGTACCCCTGCTGAAAGGAGCCAGAGGCGGAAACGGGGTCTACCGCTCCGCAGGTGCAACGCTCGCGGTGGATTGGGTCCTGGCCGGCGACCGGCGCCTTCATCTGGATGCCAATCTCGGCGGCGAGGCGGCGCCGCTTCTGCGGCGGCGCCAAGAAGGCGAAACGATCTTCCGCCTCGGCGGCAGCGATGGAGGACAATTGGCGCCCTGGACGGTGATCTGGAGCATCTCGCGTGAGGGCCTGGCATGAAGGCGATCGGACGATGAAATCCGTCGAGCTCGAAAAGCTCGCCCGGCGATACGGGATCAGCCCGACCAGGCCCAGTCCCGAGGATCGCGAGGTGGCGATTTCCGCCGACACCAAACGCAAGATACTCTCGGCTTTGGAAGTCGATCTGTCAGGAACCACCCATCGGCAGACGGTTGCACCGCGGCGGGAGCAGGAGCCGGCGCCGGCGAATGACGCAATTCCCAAGTCATTTCTGCCGGACTTCCTGCTCAAGACGCGGGTCTGGGGGATCAGCCTGCAGCTTTACGAACTGCGGTCGGCGCGAAACTGGGGCATCGGAGATTTTGAGGATCTGTCTGACGTGGCCGACCTGGCGGGGAAGATCGGCGCTGACTTCGTCGGCCTCAATCCGCTGCACGCACCGTTTCTCGCCGATCCCGACCGCTGCAGCCCCTATGAGCCCTCGAGCCGTCAGCATCTCAACCCGCTCTACATCGCGGTCGACCGACTGCCAGGTTTTGTCAGTAGTGCCGAATTCGAACGGCAACTGGAGGGACTTCGCCGAAGCGACCTCGTCGATTATGTCGGAGTTGCGAGGGTCAAGCTTGGAGCTCTGCGGGATCTCTGGCGCGGCTGGCCCCAAGCAGGCGTCGCCGATAAAACTTACGATCCCGTTGATTTCGATGCCTTCGTCACGCGAGGCGGCAACAGCTTGCAGCGACATGCGCTCTTTGAATGTCTTTCGCTTTCCATGGTGGAGCGTGGTGCAGGCGCCGGCTGGCAGGGATGGCCGGCAGATTTCCGGCGCTCTGACAGCGCCGCCGTCGCCGAATTCGCGCGCGAGCATGCGGACGAGGTCCGCTTCCACATGTGGCTGCAGTGGCTCGCTCATCAGCAACTGCTTCAGGCAGCGGACCGGGCGCGGGAAGCCGGCCTGCGGATCGGACTTTATCTCGATCTCGCCGTGGGCGAGGCGGTCGACGGATCGGCCACATGGAGCGAGCCGGATGTCTATATCTCGAAGGCGACCATCGGCAGCCCTCCCGATCCATTCGCGGTGGAGGGACAGGACTGGCATCTAGCCGGATATCTGCCTTCCGCGATCGCTTCGGGAGACAGCTCGCCTTACCGGCGCATGGTGAGCGCCGCCATGCGCTATGCCGGTGCGATCCGGATCGATCACGCCCCGGCGCTCCGGCGCCTGTTTCTGGTGCCGCTCGGCAGCAGGCCGGATGGCGGCGCCTATGTCCGCTACCCCGAGCGTCGGCTTCTGCAAATCCTGGCCGAGACCTCCGCCGAGCATCGATGCCTCGTCATCGGTGAAGCGTTGGGAATGATCCCGCCGGATTTGCCTGACGAGCTGGCGGCGGCGCAGATCCTTTCGTATCGCATTCTCTCCTATGAACAGGACGAAAAAGGCTTCAAGCCGCCGGATGCCTATCCCGTCTTTGGCCTGACCTGCATTTCAACGCACGACCATCAGACGCTCGCCGGCTGGTGGCGCAGCGCCGACATCCAGGATCGCCGCGACCACGGCATCGTGCCGCCCGATCTCACGGCAAAACATCTCCAGCACCGCCGGCGCGAGCGACGAAATCTGAAGGCGGCGCTCCGCGCTGCCGACATCGATGTGCCCGCCCGTCTCAGCGCAAGGGCAAGCCGGAAGACCTTGAGGGAACTGACGGTCAGCGCCTACCGCTTCGTGGCCCGTACTCCGTCGCTTCTCGTGGCGGTTCGGCTTGCCGACATGACCGACGAGAAAAGGCCCACCAATATCCCTGGCACGAGCGACAGTTACCCCAATTGGAAGCTGAAGTTGTCGCTGTCGTTGGCGGAGCTGGCGTCGAACCCTCTGCTGCATCGCATTACGGCGGCGATGCGGGAAGAAAGGCCACGGATTCACGCGGCAACGGAACGATCAGGAAGCAGGCGGATTTCGAATAGACAGGGATAAGGATCGCCGAGATGAAAGCCAGAAGACCACTTGTCGAAGTTGCCGTAGAAACCGAGGAAGGACGGGTGCCGCTGGGCATCATGAACGCCAAGCAGGCATTGTCGCTTCCTGACGATCTCGACGTGAAGGTATCGCATCCCGATCATGAGCCGGGCAGCACCGACAATTTCATTCCCAAGGGCGAACTGCAGCGGCACCTGGACAAGCCTTAGGACGTCTCAGCTTGTCCGCTCGAGCGTCAGGCGATTTGAGTTTCGCATCCCGGAACCTCCATGAGCTTGGCGTGTTTGACTCCACAAATGGAAGGAGAAAACCATGGCACATGCCGACCGGAAACATATTGGCGCGGGCGCGAAGGGGAAGGGCGACGGAAGCGGCGCGATGACCAATCTCGACGAGGAAAAGCTTCCCGCAAACACGGTTCTTTCGAACCGTGACAAGACCCGGCACTCCAAAGAGCGCGGTCTCGACGGCAAGACGATTCAGACCGAGCAATACTCGGATCACAGCTCCAATCGGAATCCTAAATGAGGACAAGGTGATGAGCGGCAGATTACCTCCCATTCCCGCCGACAACGTCAGTAACAAGGGAGCCGGCAAGCCCCGGCAGACCGAGTCAGAGGATACTGCGGTGGCAAGCGGCAACGAAAACCCTGGTAAGAAGGGTCAACTAGGAAACACCAAAGTCAACACCACCCATCAGGGTTACCAGCAGGACAGGTAGGAGGCATCGATGTCTACGTCGAAGAAGAGCCCATCGACTATCCGCCAGGGCGGCCCAGGCGCATCCCATGAAAACGCCAAGGCGCCGCTCGAGATACCGAAGCCGCCAGCCGAGCCGGATAGACGTACGCGAAGCAAGGTTTCGGGCGGCGGCGGCGAGCATGATCGCCACCACACCCACGACGCAAGAGAGAAGTGAGGGACAGACCTGGCGGTGGAACCCTATGAGCCCAAAGCACGAGGTCCACCGCTTCACATGATCAACATGACGGAAAACAGACCATGACGACCGCATTCATCCTTGTTGCACTGGCTCTCATCGTCATCTACGCCGGCCCGACATTGCTTTACATCTGCGTCGGCTATGCTGACTACATGATCGAACGGCGCCGACATTTGCTGGCTGTAAAACACGCGGTAAAGCGCCGCAGCGACGAGCTTTAGTTGTCCGGTCGACGGCGGGCCAGGATTTCATCCACGCTTGGGAAGCCGATATCTTCGGCCGCCACTCGATTTCGTCGGCACGCTGGGTGATCGCGAACTCCTGAAGGATGCCGGCCATTTCGGGGTCGTTGCCGGCATGTGCAATAAGAGCGTAGAAGGCCGCACGAACGATCTCTTTCTTGGTGGCCTGCGGATGTGATTTCATCACAGCCTTGATCGGCTGCTTCGGTGTAATATTGGCCCGCTTTTCCTTCAGAATGGGCTCGCCAGGCTCCTTCAGATCCTGGTCTTTCAGTCGATTTCCCCGGAATCCTTGTCTCCGATTTCCTCGACATCATGATCAGGTAGAATGCGATGCTTTACTTCCTCGGCCGCGACCGCGATTCCTCTGGCCGTTCCCGCCAGGGCAATCTCGGCCGCGATGAGAGGGTGCTTGCGCACGAGCTTTCCGAGCGCCTTGGCCGTCGCGGCCGCTTTGGCCTGAGACAAGACGCCTTTATCGGCGCGTTTGCGCAAGAGAGATTCCAGCTTTCGCTTCGGATGCTTTCGGGGCGGCGTCGCATCTAATGCACGGCGACGCCCTTCCGAGGGTTTTCTTCCGCCTGCTTCCGGATATTCTTCGGAAGCGCCGAACTGGCGGCCTCACGCACAACATCGACGGCCGCATCGGCGGCGCTGTGGAAGGCCTGCCCGACCAGCCCAAGAGTCTTCGCGCTCTTGCGCGTACCCGATTTTGCGGCGCCGGCAATGTCCTCGCGGTCCTCCACCAGCACGGCCGCAGCAGCGCCGGCTCCCGCAATCAACGCCTTTCCCAGCGTGTCACGACCGGTGGGGCTCGCCAGTAAGGTTTTCAGTATGGAATTCTTTCGGATGGCTTTCGGCACCTTGTAACCTGCAATCTTCTTCGGAATCTTTGTCTTGGCCATAACGCACCTCCTTCAGACCGTGAGAACGCGGCAAAGCGCACCCTGTTCCGAGAGTGGGTGGCATCGCGCGAAGGAGGAGCTTCGCCTCTTGTTTGCGGCAACTTCGGCTCGCCGAAGCAAAGGTTAGCAGATGTTAGTGGATCGAGTGAGAGGTGGCAGCATTGATCTTGAGCAGATCCGGGGCGGGAAACATCTCGATCAATCCTGCGGCGAGTTCGTCGACATCGGTCTTGCCTTCATTGAAGAGCTGGATGGCGGCGCTGCACAGGATCTGGCTGTCGTGTTCGCTTACCGAGACGCCGAAATGGCGATACCAGCTCATGACAGCCTTTGACAGGCATCTGAAATCCTGCGGGAGTATCGGCCGGTAGAAAATCGACATGAAAGTCCGCCACGATTGCCGGTTAACGTCATCGCTCTTCACCTAATCAAGATAGTAGCCGCCCCGTTTGATACCAAGCGGCCTGTTTCCTTGGTGCGTTAGCGCACGGAGCCGCTATTCGAGCGCTTCGGAGCCTCTCTTGCCTTTACGCCAGGACACCGGCCGCAATGGGCGGCCTGGATGAAACGTTGGCGCGCCAGTTCGGCGCTTCCGCGTCGGCGATACGCATCGACGCAGCGCCGCGCTTCGCTTCGAAATAACCGCCTCCCGGGTGTTCCTGTTCGAAGAGGAGCTCCTGCCTGCTGCCACCGGGTTCCGGAACAATGTCCGCCGCGACTTGTTATTTGTGCGACAGGCGAATGCCGAAGCAGCCGGAGGATTCGATGAGGCGGAGCATGGGGCTTGGGCTGATTATGGCCATCGGGTTGACTGGTTGCACGACCAGTGCAGGCAGCTACTCATCGGCGGGACTTGAGCCCATTCCGGGCAGCATCACCTATCAGGGGCAACCGCGCACAAAGCTGACGAAATCCCCGGTCGGTTCATCCTTTCCGCACACCTTCACGGATCAATGGGGGCGGCAAGTCGAGGAGATTTATATTATCCAGCCCGACCGAAGCTTGGTGATTTCCCAGCGCCATTACCGACCGGTTTTTTCGCTCGATGACGACTAGGAAGGAGACCTGATCATGCCGCGCCGCAAGAACACTGTGGGGACGACGCTTGATACCGAAGGAGCCAAAATCGGCGAGCCGGTTCCGAGAGCGATCATCGATATCAACACCGCCTCCGTCGGGGTCCCCCGCCAGGCCGAGGACGATTTGCGCACAGATTTGAGCGCTCTGCGGCAACAGGTCGATAGGCTTCAGCAGCAAGTGATCAGCGCCGGGCGGTCGGCCAAGGCCGGCGCCGAAGAGGCTGCCCGCCAGACCGGAGCTCTGGTGAAACATTATCCGCTATCATCCTTTGCCCTCATGGCTGCTGTCGCGGGTTTGTTGGCGCTTGCCTCGCGTCAGCTCTCCCCACCGCGCCAGTGGGCCGTCGGCCTTGCGCGAACTCAAGGATTTGTACGAAAGGATGCGCGAGCGGATCTGACAAGATTTTAGGATTGCCAGCATCCCGATTCTGCCCGACTCTCTGTCGGGCAAGGAGGGAAATGCATGCTCGACGTCCTTATACGAAGCGCTCTCGATATTGTCCGGCGCGCGGAGCGCTTGATCGAAGCGGCGAGAGGGTTGCTTGACAGGCATGATCTTGATGAGGTCGAGCGATATGAACTCGGTTATGAGATCGAACGGCTGAGGGACGCGGTTCTTGCGGTGGACGAGGCCGTCCGGTCGCTCGCGCGCGGGAGCGAACGCTGGCCGGAGGTGGCTCGGGTCCACGCATTACAGACGACATTGCACTGATTGCGGGACTTTTTCGGGCTCTTGCCGCTTTCAGAAGTTGCTGGTTTCTAAGCATTTTCTCAGACGAAACTGCATGTCACGCTGATGTCACGCGACCATGGGCGAAATATATGCTTGATTGGGCCGCTTAGCGCTTATGATTTCCGGCCGGATGCACTGAAACAGGGGGCGAGGGACAGAGCGCTGTTTTCGTTGGGGCATCGCGATGACTTTGAAAACCTCCGGACAAATATATGTGCCCGACGAATTCGTATTTCCGGTTCACACCCGGACGATCACTGAGATACGCTATGATTTTCTCAACCAGGTCATGACGGTCATCTATCACGACGGCCGCTCGCGCACGACAACCGGCATACAGGGTCCGGCGATGCTTAGGATCCTCGCTCAGCGTCCACTGGAGCGTTCCCCGTTTCTTTTGCGGACCGTCATCTGACCGAGAAAGCCGGCACATCCGCCGCTAAATCGTCTTCGTCGTGCATCTATTTCGGAAGAGATGCGTTCATTCTGATAGTCAGACTATGGAGGGAACGCCGATGACCTTTCCACCGCCGAAAACCGAGGCTCCCGCTCAGCGCTTCGAAGAAGCAAGTGCTGCTGCGCGCGACGCTTTGGAGAGGCTGATTGCAGCCGCCAATGAAGCCGGTTGGGGAACCGAGGAAATCTCGGTCGCATTCCTCGAGGCGGCGCGATTTTTGACCGAAGCAAATAAAAAAGATCCAGATCCTGCCGACGATCCCGTGATTAGCGACGTGCCGGGCAAACGGGAGCAGATCGGCCACGGTGAGCTTTTCGATTAGACGCCGCTTCATTCCTGCTTTGGAACAAGCTCACCCGCCAATCCTTGCGACCGAACTGCGGATGACGAGGCTCGTACTGACCCGCAGCCGTTCAACGGCAAGGGGAATCTGTTCGATGCGGGCGACGAGCCGCTCGCCGGCGAGTTTGCCCATCTCGTAGACGCGCTGGTCGACGACGGTAATCGGCGGCACGGTCACGCTTGTCCAATCGGCATCCAGGAAGGAAATCATCGAGATATCGCCGGGAATTGAGAGACCGAGTGATTGCAGCGACTTAAAGACGCGCAGCCCCACCAGGCTGTCCGATGCGAGGACCGCGGTTGGCGGCAATGGGTCCGCCAGCAGGCGTTTGATCACGGCGTCCGTCTGCGGTTGATCGGTCGCGCCAAGCCGCACATAGTGAAGGGGGTCGGACAAGCCCGCTTCCGTCAGCACGCTCATGAAGCCTTCCACGCGTTCACGCACGGCAGAATTCGATATCCGGCTGATATCGGTCACTCCGCCGCCCTCGGCGTCCATGGCCGAGACGTAAGCGAGACGTCGATGTCCTGCGTCGACCATAAACCGGGCAGCGGCGATGGCGGCCTCGCGATCATTGCCGGTCACGGCGTCGACATCGAGCTCCGCGATGCTCCGGTCGAAGAGGACCAGCGGCATACCGGCGCGGCCGACGTGTCGGAGATGGTCGAAGCTGTCACAGCGCGCGGGCGTCACGATCAGGCCGTCGACACGCTTGCCGATCAGGAGGTCGACGGCTGATTTCTCCGATTCGAGCTTCTCGCCCGAATTGGAGATGATCACATCGAAGCCGGCGAGCCGAGCCGCATCGCTGATGCCACGCACCGCCAGACTGAAGAAGGCGTTTTCGATATCGCCGACGACGATCCCGATGATCCCGGACCGACCGGTGCTCATGCTGCGCGCAAGTTCGTTCGGCCGGTATTCGAGAGCGGCGGCTGCCGCCATGACCTGATCCTTGATCTTGCCGCTGACGACGCCGTAGCCGCCGAGCACGCGGGCGGCCGTCGCTTTCGACACCCTTGCCGCCTTCGCGACGTCGGCGACCGTGACTGAACGTTTTGGAGCAGCGGAATCTTCCATGCCGCAGCACTACAAGAGTTGTTGACGGCCGGTCAATTGACAGTTATCAAATCCGTTGTGAGACCGGTCTCTTTTTATTGGAGACCGGTATCCGTGCAGATCGTGTTGCCGCAGAAGGGCGGCAAGGCGGCTGAACAAATAATGCCGACAAGAGCATTCCTTCTGGAGCGGAGAACGAACATGAAGCTTTTTGAATCACTTCCGGCAGTCATTGCGCCTCTGCAAGCCGGCCTCGCGGCTTGCTTTCTGGCGATGGGAGTCGGGTTGGCAACGGCGGCCGACAATCCCTATAATCTGATCGAGCCCGGCGTCATCAGCGTCGGCACGATGGGCGATGCCAAGCCCTATACATTTGCGACCGCGGATGGCCAGTTCACCGGTTTCGACATCGAACTGTTTCTCAACGTCGTGTCCCGGCTCGGCTTTGCGAAAGACAAGGTCACGTTCACCGGCCAGGAATTTTCGGCGCTCCTGCCATCGGTGGCAAACGAGCGGTTCGACGTTGCCGTCGCCGCGATCGGAACCACCGAAGCCCGCAAGAAGACCGTGGACTTCTCCGACGGCTATCTCGCCGGTTATCTCTCCGTGCTGACGTCGGACTCCGCCATCAAGGACGCGACCGGGCTGAAGGGCAAGCGGCTCGGCGTCGTGCAGGGAACCTTACAGGAAGTCTACGCCGCCAAGAATTTTGGCGAAACCGATCTCGTGAAATTTCCCGACAACAATTCCGCCGTCGCCGCTCTCAACAACGGCACGATCGATGCGCATTTCCTCGACTACGAGGCGGCCAAACAATATGGCGAGCGCTATCCTGCGCTGAAAGTCGCCGTCAACATCCCGTCCTTCGATGCGCCGGCGGGCTTTGTGATCAGGAAGGGAAACGATGCCTTCCGCACGGCACTGAACGGCGCCCTTCACGAGGCAATGCAGGACGGCACCTGGAAGACGCTCTATGAGAAGTGGTTCCCCGGCTCGCCGATGCCGGACCAATATCTCCCCAAGAAGTGAGGCCGCGAGCCGTCCGTCAAAAACGGACGGCTGACCTCGATGGCGGCACGCCCGGCAAGGGCTTCGATGGGGATTTTTATGAATTGGCTTGAGAATCTGCGCCGCAGCTTCCTCGACTGGGAGGCGATGGCGGACGTGCTGCCGAGCATGATCAATGTCGGCCTGAAGAATACTTTGATCCTGGCCGCGTCTTCGACCGTGCTCGGCGTCATCATCGGCATGGTTCTTGCCGTCATGGGCATCTCGCAGTCTCGGTGGCTGCGGCTGCCGGCGCGCATCTACACCGATATCTTCCGCGGACTGCCGGCCATCGTCACGATCCTGATCATCGGCCAGGGCTTTGCCCGGATTGGACGCGATATCTTCGGTCCGTCGCCGTTCCCGCTGGGAATTCTTGCGCTCAGCCTGATCGCCGGCGCTTATATCGGCGAAATCTTTCGCTCGGGCATCCAAAGCGTCGAGCGTGGGCAGATGGAGGCCTGCCGGGCGCTCAGCATGAGCTACGGGCAAGGCATGCGCCTGATCGTCATACCGCAGGGCATCAGGCGCGTACTGCCGGCGCTGGTCAACCAGTTCATCGGCAACGTCAAGGATTCGAGCCTCGTTTATTTCCTCGGATTGCTCGCCTCCGAGCGGGAGATTTTCCGCGTTGGGCAAGACCAGGCGGTGGTGACCGGCAATCTGTCGCCGCTGCTGCTGGCAGGCGTTTTCTACCTCGTGATCACCGTGCCGCTCACCCATTTCGTCAATTATATCGATGCGAGGCTGCGATTGGGTAAGCAGGGGCGCGGTCCCAGTCCTGCGAGCGGATTGGTCGAGGTGAGCGAGCTTGCGGCGGCAGCCGGTCCCCACTCCATCGTCGACGCCTCGAGCTGCGGTCACCGGCATTTCAGGGGCGGGACCCTGCAAATCCGGGATTTGAGCATGTCCTACGGCGAGCTCGAGGTACTCAAGGGTGTCGATCTTGATATCCCCGCCGGAACCGTCACTTGCATCATCGGCCCTTCCGGCTCAGGAAAATCAACGCTGCTGCGTTGCATGAACAGGCTTGTCGAGCCGAAGGGTGGCGACATACGGCTCGACGGCGAAAGCATCCTGACCATAAGGCCGGAAAAGCTTCGTCGCCGGGTCGGCATGGTGTTCCAGCACTTCAACCTGTTTCCCGATCACACCGCTCTCGAAAACGTCATGCTTGCGCTGACGAAGATCAAAAAGATGCCGAGGCAGCAGGCGCGACGCGTCGCCGAGGCGCGCCTGGCCGATGTCGGTCTGGCCGCGCGTGGGGATCACCGGCCGGCGGGCCTTTCCGGCGGGCAGCAGCAGCGCGTCGCGATCGCTCGGGCGCTGGCCATGGATCCGGAGGTCATCCTGTTCGACGAGGTGACGAGCGCGCTAGATCCCGAATTGGTGAAGGGCGTGCTCGACCTGATGGCGACGCTCGGCCGTCAGGGCATGACCATGGCCGTGGTGACGCATGAGATGGGATTTGCCCGCCGCGTGGCCGACCAGGTGTTCTTCATGGACGAGGGCCGTATCATCGAAGCCGGCTCGCCGCAGCAGATTTTCGACAATCCGCAAAGCGAGCGGCTGAAGCGCTTCCTTGCGGAAGTTCTCTGAGGCGCCAGGCCGGCAACGCGCGCAATTCGGTTCGATCAAACAAGAGCAGGAATAGGGTACCCGACATGAATGCTTACACCAAACCTTCGAAGGTCGTTGTCATCGGCGGCGGGATTTTCGGCGTCTCGACTGCGCTCCATTTGGCTCGACTGGGGGTTGATACACTGCTTGTCAATGACGGCGCGCTTGCCAATGGTGCCTCCGGCCGATCTCTCGCTTGGCTGAACTCGGCGCGAAAACGCTCCGATGCCTATCACCGGCTGCGTCTGGCAGGCATTGACCGCTATCGCACGCTGGCTGCTCGATACCCCGATGCCTCATGGCTGCGCTTTGACGGCGGGCTGACCTGGGATGCGGACGACGCCAGCAATGAGATCGCCGAAATCTTCGACCATGAACGTGACCTCGGCTATCACGCTCAATGGCTCACCCCGGAGAAGATCGCTGCGGTGACGCCCGGCGTCGACCCGAGCGCTGTGACGCCGCAAGGCGCAATCTTCAACCCGGGGGAGGGGTGGGTCGATCTTCCATCTCTGATCGGCAGGCTTGCGGAAGAATTCCGTGCGCTTGGCGGCGAGATCATCACGGATGCCGGACGCGCGGCGGTCGATGTCAGCAACGGGCGCGCCCACGGCGTAATCACGGCGGACGGCGCGCGTTACGACGCCGACGCCGTGCTACTTGCTGCAGGCAGCAAGGTTCCGGCAATTGTTGCTGAGGCTGGCCAGCAGATCGAGGATGCGACACCCATCGCCCTTCTTGTCAGGACAAAGCCGATCAGCCACCCGCTGAAGGCCGTGCTCAACACCCCGCGCATCGCCATTCGACCGATGCCCAATGGCGGCTTCGCACTCGATTCCGCCTGGTCGGAGGAAGAGGTGAGCGCCAACCCCGACGGCAGCTACAATGTCAGGCAATCCACGCTGCAGGGACTGCTGCGAGAAGCGTCGAGAGTCCTCGAAGGCAATCCGGTCCTTGAGATCGAAGATTATGGGGTCGGTCCGAAACCGATTCCGGGTGATGGCGAGCCGGTTTTCGGCGAGCTGTCATCGATTCCGGGTTATTTCGTCGCCTTCAGCCATAGCGGCGCCACCCTTGGCCTGATCGCCGGCGAACTGCTGGCGGACGAGATCGCCATGGGCCGCCGCCATCCGCTGCTTTCCGACTTCCGCCCTGAGCGCTTCAGCGCGGCGTCCCGGTGACAGCCACGATGCGGATGGTCGCCAGCCTGACGTCGGACGGATCAATTTGAGCCATCGAACGTTCTGCCGAAAGGAACCAACGGGAGACGCATCATGATCAAGGATGAGGCCGCCGCCTTCGGCGCCGAAAATGATCGCGGCGATGCCGCCGCTTCAATGCCGAATGGAGAAGAATCGACCATCAATCCGGATCTCGTTCGGCGTGAGGGGTTCGCGAGCGAGGCCGAATACCGCGCCTACTTTGCCACATTGGGCGGAGATGCGTCCGCACCGCCCGAAAATCACGTGGCAGAACCGGTGCCGACTTCCGGGGAGCACATCCTGGAAAGCCGACTGCAGGAATTGAAGTGGGAACTGGAAATTCTGCGGGCTCGCCTTCATGGAATCAGACGCCAGGCCGCGACCGTCGTAACCGAAAACGTCAGGTGGGCTGATTCCAGCGCCCATGCCCAGCTCGGTGATCAGCCTTGGTTAAAGCTCGCCGGCGCGATGGCCGTTGCATTTCTCATCACCAGGGGGTTGAGACGGCTGCCTTGGGGAACCGTGGCGACAACGGCACTGCCCCTGGCCATCGCTACGATGAATCGAAAGCTCGCGCGGCGGTAATGGCTGCCGGTGGTTCTGCGTGAGATCGCGCATCGATTCTTCACTATGAAGGGGGCGCCATCATCTCGCCGAAGTGTTCGTGACATCTACCATTTTGACGGAGGCAAACATGGCTGGACACGACGCTCGCTATGTCGAGATTACGACGCGTCTTCGCTCGGTACGATCGTTCTGCGACTTCCTCTCGCAGGGCGGAACCGTCCGCGTCGCCCAATCGGATGGCGGCCCCTACAAGGATGTTACCGCCGCGCTCTTGGAGCGAAACCGCAGGGAGGCGGAGACACTTGCTCGCACGCGCAGGCATCTCTACCCGGAACTCGCCGACGAAGAGGTGGCGCCGCCGCTCTACAGCCACCACTGACGCACCCGCGTGTTGTAGTCTTTTGCGCGACATGTTCTAGGCAGCGGCAACGCGGCGGGCGTCTATTTCATCCAGCTGGAAATGGTCGATCAGCTGCAGGAGCGTTCTGGTCTCATCGGCAAGTTCCTTCGTCGCTGCGATCTCGAGTGAAGGATCCGCTCGAATCGACTCTATCCGTCCCCATCCGACACCCAATCAGCGGAATGAATATTTCATAACGCATAGTTCATGAAATATTCGCTTCAATGTCGCTTTGGGTGACGTTGAGTGTCCTCCGGGGATTCCGTGTCCGGCCGCTCGGCTACTGGCGAGCGATCAGGCGAAACTGATTTCTGCAAGGAGAGGGAGGTGGTCGGAGGCGACCCGCGTCAGGCGGGTTTGGAGAACTGTTGCCCGTTGGACGACGAGGTCTTCAGTGACGAAGATGTGGTCGAGGCGCATCAGCGGATAGCGGGCGGGGAAGGTCGCCTTCGGCGCGCCCCCGGCGGCAATCTGCGCATCCTTAAGGGAGCGCGCGACGAGCCGATATGTTGCGGACGAGGGGATGGCGTTGAAATCGCCGCAGAGGATGGTCGGCAACGGAGTTTCCGCCGTCCCATGCAGCCACCCGGAATTCAACAGCGTCGTCATCTGCCGGATCCGTTCGCGGCCGCGAAGGCCGAGATGGGTGTTGACGACGAGCAGCTTCCTGTCGCCCGCCGTGACTTCGACGGAAAGCGCGCCCCGGGCTTCGCCGACGGAGGGCAGGGGGCCTGCCTTGATCGCGCCTGTCGGAAGGGCGCTGATGATCGCATCGCCGTACTGTTCTTCGGCAATCGACAGCGCCGGATGGAAATGCGCCTGCATCTTCAAGAGCGAAGCGATCACATGCGCCTGGTCGATGCCGCCGGTCCTGCGCCTACCGACGTCGACTTCCTGAAGCGCGATAATATCTGCCTCCGTCTCGGCGATAACGGAAGCGATGCGGCCGGGATCGAGTTTCCGGTCGCTGCCGATGCAGCTGTGCACGTTATAAGTGAGCAATTTGATTGATTTATCCGGCATGGGCCCGTTGGAAGCTTAATCGCGCGGGAGGTTTTCTTCCCCCGGGGGAACACGGAACTCGTTTGATCGTTCCGGATGATAGGGCCTGTCGCCCGCACTTTTGAAATGGATGATCGATGAGCTTGAAAAGCATTATCATGAACGGACTGCTCGTGGCTGCCCTTTGTCTTGCGGTCTTTCTTCTCTACCGGATCTTCCAGCAATATAGCCTCGATGAGATCGTTCAATCGGTTCGAAGCATTCCTCTTTCGACCTTCCTCACGGCGCTCGTCTTCGCGGCGGCATCCTATCTCTGCCTCAGCTGTTTTGATCTCCTGGCGATCCGTTCGCTCGGCAAATCCTTGCCCTATCGCAAAATCGTGCTCGCATCCTTCATCAGCCTTTCGCTCGGCCATAATATCGGCTTTGCTGGCCTGAGCAGCGGCGCCTTCCGTTATCGGTACTATTCGCGCTGGGGGCTGACGACGGAGGACGTGGCGAAGATTATCCTGTTTTGCGGCGTCACCGTCGGACTTGGGCTCGTCACGCTCGGCGGTCTTGCGCTGATCATTAATCCGTCCGACGCGGCACGCCTCATGCGCGCCGATGCGGGAAGCGTCCGCATCTTCGGGGTGCTGGCCCTGATCGTGCCTGTGGTCTATGCGGGCCTGGCGTTTTTCGTCCGCGGCAAGCTGCGGCTTTGGCGCTGGTCGTTTCAACTGCCACGCTTTTCGATCGCCGTGGCGCAGGTGGGCGTCGGGACAGTCAACTTCATGCTGGTGGCCGCTTGCCTGCACCAGATGCTTTCGACCTTCGGCGACGTTGCCTTTTTCCGGTCGGTTACGGCTTACGTGCTGGCAAATTCGGCGATCCTTGCGACGCACGTCCCCGGCGGTCTCGGCGTGCTGGAAGCGACCGTCTCCCATGTCGTGCCGCAGGAGGCGTCGATCGGTGCGCTGATCGCCTTCCGCTGCGCCTATTTTTTCATCCCGCTGGCGCTCGGCACGACGCTTCTCCTGAGCATCGAACTCATCTTCCGGCGCTCAAGCGGTGCGGGTGAAGAGGCGGACGAGAGCGCCGAGGCCCAGTCGGTGTAAGAGGAGGAAGGGCCGGGCCGGGTCGAAGATCGCGGTGCCGGTGATCGGCGAGATGCTGCCTGACAATTCGACGGCAAATTCCCTGAGGCCGCGAGCGCCACCGTTCAGCGCGTCAATCGCCCCGATCATCGAGCCGCTTCGCCCGAAGGCGACGGCAAAAGTCTCGGGGGCCGTCCCGAGATATTCCGCCAGCAGCCGATCGCGCAGCTCCGAAATGGCGCGACGATGGTCTGCGTTTACAGCCTCGAATAGCAGATCGCATTCCGAATCAAGCCCTTCCGAACGATTGTTGAGATTGGAAGAGCCGATGCGGACCAGCTCGTCGTCGGCGATCATCAGTTTCGAATGGATGAGCACCTCAACTTCGCTGTCCGCCTGCGCTGACTGCCGGGGGGCTTCAGGCCCCGGCACTTTCGGCCCGGGCACGACGGGGTAGTAGACCCGCAGGCGGTTGGCGCGATCGGCGCGTTTGAGGCGGCGGATGACACGGTCGCGATTGCCGCCCATGACGAGCTTTTCGATCAGTCCGTGAGAGCTGCGCGTGCAGATGACGACCACCTCCGGCCCGTCCCTTTCCTGTAATCGAGCGGCGATGGCGTCGGCAACCCGGAAGGAGGCGAGATATTGCGCCTCGATGTAGAGCTGGCGCCGGGCTCGGGCGATGATCTCCAAGGTCGAGGCGATGCCGTCGCTGATGCCGCTACGCCAGGTGGTCGCCGGCTCTGTCAGGGCGAAACCCACAGGGACGTCCCGCAGCGAAACGGAAAGGGTATCCGGCCAGGCGAACGGCATGTTGTCGGCGAGCGCCAGGTGCTTTTCGCCGGTGGCTTCCTCCCAGCGCCGCCTGGCAATATCGCCGATCAACCGGGCGGCGGAGCCCGTGACCATCGCCTGCACGTCGTGCAGCGGATCGTAAGGGGTACCCTCGGGGTCCCGCCTCAGCCTGTCCTTGGCGCGATGACGCCTCGTATCCCATCGCCGCGCCGTCAGGTCTATCCCGCCGATGAAGGCGACCGCGTCGTCGATGCAGACGAGCTTTTGGTGATGACAGCCGCGCAGCGCCCCTTGAAGAGCAAAACGCAAATCGATTCTGGCATTTTTGGGGAAATTCTTCTTTCGAAGCAGATCGATCGATTTGTCCGAATAGATCGGCCCAAGCGTCCAGATAAGTATGCGAATTTCGAGCTCGGGATTTTCCGCTGCCAGCGCATGCAGCAGGTCGGCCAAGGTTTCGTCGGACTTTTCGGGCTCCATCCGAATGTTTGGATGGAAATCCCACCCAATGATCCACACATTGCGGCGGGCCTGCCGCAGCGCCTGCGAGACTTCGGTGAAATATGTGTTGCCATTGATCAGAAAGGCGGCTTTGTCCGCACGTCCCTGGAGCCGCAATGCCGTAGATCCCTCTTTTTCGCCGCTCGGATGTTGCGCTTTTGTTCGGGTTAGGTACGGTTGATCGGACATGGTTTGAAGTGCGGTCATGTTTGCCTCTGCGATTTGACTGAATGCAAACGCCTGAAATTTCGCGCGGTTCCGATCAGGACGCTGCTGCCGGGGCGGACCGGCATAGAAGATGTAGGAAAAGAAATGTCACGACGAGCAGGCAGTGCCGACCTTCCCCTTCACGGGGGACGCGTGCCGCATTGGCTTGGCGACCGAATGACGCGGCTGGGAACGCTGATCACAGAAGCGATCGTTCATCATTATGGCCGCGATGAATTCCTGCGCCGGCTAGCCCACCCTTTCTGGTTCCAGTCCTTCGGCGCGGTCATGGGCATGGATTGGCATTCCTCCGGCATTACGACAAGCGTTCTCGGTGCATTGAAGCGCGGGCTGAAGCCGCGCGCCGGCGAGCTCGGCCTGCATGTCTGCGGCGGACGCGGGGCGCATTCGCGCAGAACCCCGCAGGAGCTCGTCTCGATCGGCGGGCGCGTCGGTCTCGACGGCGAGGGGCTTGCGACGACGAGCCGCCTCATCGCCAAGGTCGACAGCGCCGCGCTTCAGGACGGCTTCGACCTTTATCTTCACGGCTTCATCGTCGCCGATGACGGCCACTGGGTGGTGGTGCAGCAGGGCATGAACGGTGACCGGCGTCAGGCCCGGCGTTATCACTGGCTCTCCGAAGGGCTCGAAAGTTTCGTCGACTCGCCGCATGCGGCAATTGAAGGCAGAAGCCAGGGCGAAATCATCAATCTCGCCGACAAACGCGCAGAGCGCTCGCGGCGCGGCCAGCTGGATCTGCTCGCGACCCTCGGCCCCGACAGAATCATCCGCGAGGCGGCCGCGCTGATGCGTGTGGAGGAGCCGGCGCCCCAACCCGCTGCACAGCCGATGCTGCCGCATCTCATCATGCCCGCTCATCACGACGTGCGCGAGAGCGATGTCCACATGCGCCGCCTGCATGGAAATCTGGCGGCAGCGGCCGACCGCGGGCCGGTGGATTTTCAGGAGTTGCTCCTCGTACCAGGCGTCGGCGCCCGCACGGTAAAGGCGCTGGCGATGGTGGCGGAAGTGGTACACGGCGCGCCCTGCCGTTTTTCCGACCCGGCGCGCTTCTCGATCGCCCATGGCGGCAAGGATCGCCATCCCTTCCCGGTACCGCTCAAGGTCTATGACGAAACGATCGGCGTGATGAAATCGGCGGTGCTGAAGGGCAGGCTCGGGCGTGAAGAGGAGCTGCAGGCGCTGAAGCGCCTGGACGAGCAATCGCGGCAGATGGAACGCTATGTCACGGGTCCCGATCTCAAAGAGATCATCGCCGGCGAATTCCGCCAATCCGCCGATTTCGGCGGCCGCAGCGTCTTCGGCTGGGAGCCTCCCGGGGGTGAGGATTAGGCGATGGCGGCAATGTCTCAGCGATTTCGGGCGGCATCATGCCATCGATTCGGATTTTCAGGCCGATGCGCTGTTCAATCGCCCGGTGAAGGCACACCCTCACGGATCACTTTCGAAAAATCGTCGGAGGCGCCGGCACCTTTTGCCCGTGCGGCGATATGCGCCGCCGCTTTCAACTCCTCAAAAGGTAGCTTCATGTCGAGTGCTTTCCGGTCATAGGCGAATTCCGGAAGGTAACCGTTCACGATCAGCCGCCAATCGAACGGAAATGCAGCGCCGACTGCCCGCATCATTTTGGCGGCAGTCGTGGTGCAGTTGGTAGTGAGCGAGTTGTAGAAGCGCGGGTGTTCGGCGAGCGTGTTCGCATCGCTCACATATTGCAGGAGAAGGCGAGTGGCATTGGCCGGCGGAACGCCCATGCGAAAAAGCTGAACGTCCTCGCCGCGTATGTTGGATCGAACAAGAATGACGTCGCTTTCGGTGGCCGCGATGATGACGAGGGGATTGCTTTTGAAGAGGTCGCCGATCGGAGAGAATTTACCCCCCGCCGTCCTCCGCACTTCGATCGACCATGCCAGGTATTGGTCGTCGTCGAACCCGAAACTCAGGATCATGTGTGCCATCTCAGGCCCTGCCCAATATGACATGAACAAATCGAGGCTCCTGAGCGTGTTCAGGTCGTAGGTGCGCGACTCCCATTTCTCCACAAAACCGCCATCCGTTTTCCAGGTGAAATTTCTGACATTGGTCAGCGTGAGGATGTTGCCGTTGACCGTGCCTGTCACCTGCCTGGCGACGTCTCCCGCCCAGTCGGCCGCCACCGGCGGCTTGATTGAGTTCCACCACACGGCGATGCCTGCAAAGCAAAGGACGAAAGGAAGGATAACCAAGGAGCGTGGCTTCCAGATTATGGAAACTGCCGCGGCTACACCGACCGATGCGAGGACTCCTGCTGCGACCTGTCGGATCGGCAGGGAAACAGGCAGACGATAAAATAGCGCGAGAGAGGCCCATATGGTCGCCAGCAGAAACGCTAACCAGAAGACAGCCTTTGCAGCCCAGAACATTATGCGAACGAGCAGGGGCGCTTGCCGCCGTCCGCGGCCTGCAGATCTTGATGCACTTTGGCTGTTGTTGAAACTCATGACGCCTTCCTAGCCTTGGTTGAAGGTCAATCGATGAATTCGATGTCCCGGGCATGTGACGAGGGCCGAGAAGGCGTATTTATCCGGAGACGCGGCTGTCGTGACGGGCAGAACAATCTGTCTTGAACCGAGGACGCTTGTCCAGTCCGTATCGGACAAAACAAAAGGGTGTTACGTGCTGACGACAGTCGAATATATCCGGGGCAATAGGTCCTTGCCCGTCGGAGCGGCGTCAGCAAGAGATGATCCTTCCCGGCAAGACGCCGATCCGGTTCGTCAATGCCCGTCCGGGGGGACGGCTTCAGCCGGCACTGTCTCCTTCAGGTTCCTTCGGTGGAAGATGAACAGGCCGGCAAAGACGATGATTGCGGCGCCGATGATGATCTGCATATCGGGAATATCATTGAAGAAGATGTAGCCCAGTACGATCGCCCAGAGCAGCAGCGTATATTGCAGCGGCGCCAGCAGCGACGCCGGCGCGAGCTTGAGCGAGCGGGTGATGAGCAGATGCGCACAGGTGGCGACGATGCCGAGCAGCAGCATGCCGGCCCAATCGATTGATGTTGCCGGCTGCCAGTTGCCGATGCTGAGCACGATGCCGGTGGCAAGGGCGGCGACCGTCTGCCATGTCACCAGCGTCGTGTCGCTGGTCGAGCGAAGGTAGCGGCTCATCACCAGGGACAGCGCGAAGGAAAAGCTGCCGGCGAGGCCGAAGAGCGAGGGAAGCGACAGCATCGCAGTCGAAGGGCGCAGTGCGATAACGACGCCGGCGAAGCCAACCAGAACAGCGAGCCAACGGCGCCAGCCGATCTTTTCCCCGAGAAAGAAATGAGAGAGCGCCGCGATGTAGATCGGCCCGGCCATGTAGAAGGTCATGACGTCGGCGAGCGGCAGATAGGCGACGGCCGCGTAGAACATCGCGACATCGGCAGTCGCCAAGACCACCCGCATGAACTGCAAGCCTTTCTGCTCGACGCGGATGAGCGCCATCGGTCCCTGCCCCAGGATCATCGGCCCGAGCACGATGAAGGCCCCGACCGAGCGGATCACCAGCACCTGGCCGACGGCAAAGCTCGCCACCAGCCATTTGCCCATCGCATCGTTCAGCGCAAACAGCAGATCCCCGAGCAGCATCAGCGCGACGCCCGTCATGATCAGGTTTCCGGCATTGGCGACAGCCGCCTTCGTCTTCATCTCTCGCATCCTCGCAAAAACGGCCGCGCGTGCGCGGCCAGGTGCGGATTCGACCCTAACGCTGCCGATGTCAACCATCCTGCGCTGCATTAGCGCATAGGTTCGAAAGGCGGAATCGGTTTTCGGAAAACACGATGCGTTACTATAGTATTAGAGCGTCCATCGTGCGTCCGAAGGACGCACGGCGCTCTATGCTGGCCAAACTGCGCCAGTGTCCGTCAGGTTGAGCGCGAGCGGGAGGCCCGGCCTGTCTTCAGTATTTCCAGCTTGTGTAATCGTCAGCAACGCATCCGAACGGAGCTCGATCCTGGCCGAACCGCTTCCGCAATTGAATGCATCCCCATTTGTTCAATGGTGTCGGCATGAGATTGTTGATATCCATCCCCGGCGACTGGAAAGGTGTGCTGGCACTCGTCACATACCAAAGCCAGAAACCGATGAAGCCGGCCAGGATCAAAAAGAGGGTGCCGAAAAATAGCCGCAGCCGGCCCGCGACTGACATCGTTTTTCCGCGCTTGCCGATCAAGACCGGCACAGTCTGGCCACCGCCGTGCTGGGAGAATTGCGCAAGCGCAACCTTTCGCTCGTCATCCGTCAGCCCAATACGCTGCAGACGATCATCCAGAAGCACTGGCAGCGCTGTCCTGCCATGCCGGACCGCCAAGCCCACGGCTTTGCCGTTTGCCTCCCCCACAATCAAAGGCTCCTGACCTCCCTTCATCTGGGTGTAGGCTGATCGACCAGTCCGACCGTTGGCGATCTTGTCATTGTAGGTGACGGAAAGAATGTTGCGCTTGCGATGAAACGCAGCAATTTCCACCGGTATGGTATCCAAGAACGCCGGCTGGCGCAGATGCCGTTTGACCCTCCATATCCGCAGGGCCTGGAATAGTGTTCCAAGGCTCATGCTGCCAAGAAACAGGGCAAATACGGTGAGGGTTATGATCCGGTTCCAGAGCTTGTCCAGACCGAGGCTCATTGTCGCCAATTCCGGATGATCGGCCGAGATCACCACGCCGGCTTCATAGTCGCCGGTATGAAAATCGACGAACATCACTTCGACTTCCGTGTCGTATTTGCGGCCGTCGTAATTGTAGACGAGGCGCGCCTCACAGTCGGTAAAGAAGAGCTTGCGTGTCGTGCATCTCCCGCTTTGGACGTCACCGTTCT
This sequence comes from Rhizobium sp. BK049, assembly GCF_014193135.1. Taxonomy (NCBI): domain Bacteria; kingdom Pseudomonadati; phylum Pseudomonadota; class Alphaproteobacteria; order Hyphomicrobiales; family Rhizobiaceae; genus Rhizobium; species Rhizobium sp. BK049. The sequence goes on along the minus strand of NZ_JACHYV010000001.1, from coordinate 173,766 downwards.
CAAGGGCAAACGGATTTTGGCTGATCTGAAAATCCCTGATGACGCCGGGCGCTTGCCAGGTGACTATAAACACCGCCAGTGCCGCGATGACGGGAGTGGCCCAGAAGTAAGCCCGCGGCGTGGAGATCACACCAGGTGCAAGCGATAAAGGGCGGCTGGGAAGAACGAGGGCAGGCACGAGAATGACGTCTTTCGAATATTGAGGCTGAGAATGCGCCCGATAAGAATTTTAATCGAAGCGGGTGACAGCTTCGCGGTAATGATCGCATTGATACATTGTGCGCGGGTCAAGTGTCACTCTGGTTGTCTCTCGAGGCCGGCACCTCTTCACAAAAAACTGAGGGCACTATGGAGCTACGCGGGCGGTCACCATTGGGGACTGTGCACTGAGGCTGAAGCGGACTGCCAGCTTTTCTCTGGAAGAGGAGGAGAGCTAGACCCGACCATACATAGGGCTCGCCCGCAGCAAGCGTAGCGAATAGGGATGTTCGACCGCGCCTTTCACAAGGCTTCAATATAGACCTGTTCGACGATCTCACCCGTTTCCATGATGGCGACGCGGCTCCACTGCGAAATCGGGATCGCGCTTCAGGATCGGCAGCCGGGTCGGCGGATACTCGATCTTCGGCAGGGAAGCCGGCAGCCCATGCGTATAGGGGTGTGGGAATGATGTTCGAATTCAGCCCGCTGCCTTGACGTCCCGCCAGTCTGTTTAGATATCGCCTTCGGCCTCCCAGCCTCGAAGCAGCCGATGCAGTTCGTCGCGATCCTGCGCGTCGAGCCGCGTCAATCCCGGCACGCGCACCGGGCCAGCATCGAGGCCGGAATAGGTGACGGCCTCTTTGACGACGGTGACGTTCGCGCCGTTGCGGAATTTGGTGCGCATCCGCTCGAAGGGTTCAAGCTTGTTGACGATCGCTCTCGCCGCGGCGAAATCGCCTTTTTCAAGCGCTTCGTGGACGGCGAGCGAAAGCTTCGGGGCGACGTTGACGAGGCCTGAGGTGAAGCCGCGCGCGCCGGCTGCGGTGAATGTCGGCGCCCAGCTCTCCGCCAGGCCGCAGACGAATAGCGCGCCATCCGGATCGGCGGCGGGGATCGCCCGCGACAGCAGCATCAGATCAGTCGTGGCGAACTTGATGCCGGCAATATTGCCGTGGTTGGCGAGGCGGACGATCTCGGCGACGGTGAAACCCTCGGCCCTGACGTAAGCGACGAGCGGCAGGGCGGATGCATCGGCGAGATTGCAGAAATAATCGATCTGGGCCGATGGTGCCGCGAAAGGATCGACGGGCTGATGCGACATGACGGCGGAGGCGCCGATCGCGGCTGCATCCCTGGCCATGCCGATCGCCTCGCGCAGCGACCGTCCGATGGCCGCCGTCACCGGCGCGCGGCCGTCGACGCCCGAAACCGCCGCCTCGTGGACGATCCGGATCTCCTGCGGCGTCAGGGCATAGAATTCCCCGGTATTGCCGGCTGCGACGATGTTGTGAATGCCGGCCGCGGCTACCCGTTCATAAACCTTCGCGGTAATCCGGGCCTCGACTTCGCCCCCGGCGTCATAAGCCGTGACGGGAACGCCCGACACGCCCCTAAGCGCCTTGCGCATGATCGCGATGCTCATTTTTCTCCCCCGTCGCTTTCCATCAGGATGATTGTTTGGCGAAGCGGAAAGGCGGCAGGCCCTCCGCATCCACGTCGAAGGCGATGACCGTGCCAGCCTCGAAACGTCCGGTTCGGTCTGTCGACAGGCTCGTGACGTAGAGGGTCCTGAAATCAGGCCCTCCGAAACACGGCATTGTCGGCGCTGCGACCGGCAGAATGTAGATTTCGACGATTTCGCCTTCGGGCGATGTCCGGTTGAGACGGCCGGAAGAGACGCCGGCACTCCAATAGAACCCGTCGCGATCGGTGGTCGCCCCGTCGGGACGGCCTTGCTCTTCGGTGAAACTGCGCAGCTGCCGAGCCTCGCCGAGTTCGCCCGTCTCGGGATCGAAATCGAAGACTTGGAGGAAGCACTGCCGGCTGTCGGAGTGATACATCCGCCGGCCGTCCGGCGACCAGGCAAGGCCGTTGGAACTCGTCAGCCCCGTTGCCGCAGTCCGCGTGCTGCCATCGGGCCCGACACGGAAGAGCGCCGCGTCATTCACCTGCGGCTTGGCCTCGCTGATCGAGCCGACCCAGAAGTGGCCGTCCGGCCCGACCTTGCCGTCGTTGAGGCGGCCGATCATCTCGCGTCCGACCGGATCGCACAAAAATTGGAGATCACGGGACACGGGATCGAAGAGATGGACGCCGGTCCGGAGGCCGACAACGATCCGGCCGTCGCGGCAAAGTCCAAGACTACCGACCGCGGAAGGCATGTCGAAGCGCTCCACCTTGCCGTCTGCCGAGCACCGGATCACCGCCGGCGCGAGGATATCGACGAGCCAGAGCGCCCCGGTCTCCTCGTCCCACACGGGCGATTCACCGACCGTTAGCGGTTGCTGCAGGACCGAACGAGCCTTCGGCTCGATGAGCCGGGGCGCCGTCACGAGATTTTCTCCAGGTCTTTGACGAGGCCCTCGGCATCGCGCATGCGGATGTTGCCGTCGTGATTGAATTCGCAGAAACCGCCGCCCTGGAATGCAAGGGCGACCCGCCCCTCCGCTCGGTCCTCGATACGGGCGTGATCACGCGGCCGATCCTGCGGCTGGTAACCAAGCCGCGTCGCCAGATCATTGTCCCACCATTTCGTGTCGGTATCGGAAACGCCGTAAACAACCGTTGCGGCGATCTGCGGGTGGGTGAGGCCGATCAGCACCAGTTGCGCCAGATCGCGGGCGCTGATCCAGATCGCGATCGAGCGCTCGCTGTTCGGGTAGGTGCCGGCGTTGCCGATGCGGATGGAAAGGGAGCGGATGCCCGATGTGTCGTAATAGAGACCCGCCACCAGTTCGCCCCAGCATTTGGAAAGTCCGTAGGGGCTGTCCGGCCGCATGGGATCGAGCGGCGAGATGACTTGGCCGCGCGGGTAAAAACCCGTGGCATGGTTGCTCGAGGCGTATACCATCCTCTCGACCTTGTTGATCCGAGCCGCTTCGTAGAGATTGTACGTCCCGAGCACATTGGCCTGCAAAATGGCATTCATGTCGACACCGCTGGCGATGCCGGCAAGATGAACGGCCCCGTCGACACCGCGCAAAGCGGCCGTGGCCTCGTCGAGCTTCGACAGGTCGGCACGGACGAAGCTCTCATTCTCGGCCAGTTCCTCGGGCTCATGAATGTCGATGAGTCTGAGATGCTCGAAATGCTGCCGGAGAAACGGGCGCAGCAGCGTCCCGACACGTCCGGCGGCGCCCGTCATCGCGATCCGTCTCATCGTCCTTCCTCCCATTGTCGCTCAAACCCCCTGGAACATGCGGGCGCGCGCATTCAGTATGTGTCTCTTCATCGCGTCGTGCGCTTCGGTTTCCCGCCGTGCGAAGATCGCCTCGACGATCACCGCATGCTCGTCCTGGACGCTGCGGATCTGCTCCGGGGTCCGTTTCAGGCTCAGGCTTCGCGTTACGGAATGGCCGATGGCGAAATGCGGCTTGAACCATTCGCGCACGGTGATGTGAAACTGATTGCCCGTCGCCATCGCAATCGCATCGTGCAGGGCCTGGTCTTCGTCGGCGCCGAGTTCGCCGTTCTTCAGACATTGCTCGATGGCAAGAAGCGCCTCGGTGATCCGCTCCTTGTCGGCCGGCTGCCAGTTTCGCGCGGCAAGCTCTGCAGCTTCTGCCTCGAGGCCGGCGCGGAATTCGAAGAACCGCTGGACATCGGCGAGCGAGCCGACCGGGACCATTTTCAGCATCGACGAATCCGGCCGTTGCCGGACATAGGAACCGGAGCCCTTGCGTGAAACGACGAGACCATCGGCCCTCAGGCGTTCGAGCGCTTCACGCACGACGGGTCTTGATGCGCCGAAATCGGCGGCTAGCCTTGTTTCCGACGGCAGCCGCTCGTTAACCGGAAAATGGCCGTCCGCGATCATTTCCACGATCTTCTCGTAGATGATATCGCTGAAGCGTGTTGCACCCCGGTTAGAAACGGCATCGACTGCAAACGACATTATCGCTCTTTTCTCTCCCGCCAAGTGGCAAATTCACCCCCATCGGCTCTTCCGGCGAATAGAAGCCGGATATGCCTTCCAGACCATGCGACGGCATGGCGTCGCCCCGTCGCCGGCCGTGATAAAACCCGTTTACAGCATCTGACAGCTTGAGCTTCATCTGCCAGTCACGGTAGAAGTTCCAATGGCTTGGCGCCTGGTTCGATATTACATCGCTATAGAATCTGTAATTATCTGTCAACTCTTGTAATCATTTGAGAACGTGTCTATGGTTTCGTCCTAGCGCCGAGGAGGGCGCAAAATGGCGGTCGGGAGCCCGCCGCACCAGCCGGGAATAGCCTGTACCGGCATAAAGGGGAGGAATCGATGCCCAATGAATTTCTGTCTCGCGGTGTCACCCGCCGCGCCGTTCTCGGCGGCATGGCTGGTGCTGCAGCATTGTCCATCGCCGGTCGCGCCTTCGCGGCTGGCGGCGAAGCGCCTGCGCTGGCTCAGCTGGTCAAAGACGGCAAACTGCCGCCTCTTACCGAGCGCCTGCCGAAGAAGCCGATGGTCGTCACGCCGTTCGAGAAGGTCGGCACCTATGGCGGCACGCTGCGCCGCGGCCTGCGCGGCTCATCCGACCACAACGGCATCCTGCGCATGGTCGGCAACCAGAGCCTCGTGCGCTGGAATCTGGAGTTCACCGCCGTGCAGCCGAACCTTGCCGAGCGCTGGGAGGTCAGCGACGACGCGACGCAATTCACCTTCCATCTGATCGAAGGTGTGCGCTGGTCCGACGGCCAACCGTTCACGGCCGACGACATCGTTTTTGCGATCGAAGACTGCGTCAAGAACACCGAACTTTACAGCGCGACACCGTCGCAGCTCTCCGTTGCCGGCAAGCCGGTTACTGTCGAGAAGATCGACGATTATACGGTGAAGTTCACCTTCGCGGCGCCGAACGCGCTTTATCTCGAAAATCTCGCCACGCCGCTCGGCCAGCATCCGACACTCTTCCCGAAGCATTACTGCAGCCAGTTCTTGCCGAAGTACAATCCCAACATCGAGGCCGATGCGAAGAAGGCTGGCGTTACCAGCTGGACGGAGCTCTTCCGCAGCCGCTGCGGCGATATCGAGATCCCGACGCGCTGGGGCAATGTCGACAAGCCGACGCTCGATCCCTGGGTCGTCAAGGAGCCCTATGTCGGCGGCGCCACGCGCGTCGTCATGGCTCGGAACCCCTATTTCTGGCAGGTCGATACAGCAGGCAACCAGCTTCCCTACATCGATGAGATCAACTTCGGCATCTCGCAGGATGTCGAATCGCTGATGCTGAACGTCATCTCCGGAAAGATCGATATCCAGGAACGTCACATCAGCGTGCTGGCGAACAAGCCGACGCTGTCCCAGAACATGCAGAAGGGCGATTATCGACTGCTGACGCTCGTTCCTTCCGCCTCGCAGCAGTGCCAGATCTATTTCAACATCACCCATAAAGATCCTGCCCTGCGCAAGATGTTTGCCGACAAATCTTTCCGGCAGGCGCTCTCGATCGGCATCAATCGCCAGGAACTGATCGACATCGTCTATTTCGGCCAAAGCGAGCCCTATCAGGCGGGGCCGCGTCCCACCCATCCCTGGTATCACGAGAAATACGCTCGGCAATTCACCGAATACGACGTCGATAAAGCCGGCGCGATGCTAGATCAGGCTGGCTACAAAAAGGGGCCCGACGGCTTCCGCCTTCGGCCGGACGGTCAAAAGGTGTTCTTCTCGGTCGACGTCATTCCGACACTTTATCCCGATCTCGTCGATGCCCTGGAGCTGGTCAAGACGCATTGGTCGCAGATTGGCATCGACATGAAGGTCAATACGATCGAGCGGGCGCTCTATTATACCCGCGGCGACGACAATGCCCATGATGCGCAGGTGTGGCCGGGGCCGGGTGGTCTCGATCCGATGCTCGACCCGCGTGATTTCTTCGCCTTCCATCCGCAGGGTTCGCGTTACGCCATTCCGTGGACGCTCTGGTACACATCCAACGGTGCGCGTGGCGAGGAGCCGCCGGAAAGCCAAAAGATGCGCATGAAGCTGTTCGACGAAGCGCGTTCGACGGCCGATCTCGACAAGCGCGGCGCGATCATGAAGCAGATCTTCGACATCGCCGCGGAGGAATTCGAGACTGTCGGACTTTGCCTCGCCGTCGGTGGCTTCGGCATCATCCGCAATAATCTGCGCAATGTTCCCGAGAAGCAGCCGGATAGCTGGTCCTGGCCCAATCCGGGACCTGCGATGCCGCAGCAGTTCACCTTCACGAGCTGATTTTGATCGAGCGCCGTACCGACGGTCCGGCGCTTTCTTCGGTTCGCCTTCCGAGATGCCTTGCCGGCGATGAGAGCTGGTAAGGCCCGGAGGGCGGTACTCAATGCAAGAGGCGCCCATGCTGGTCTTTATCGCCAAACGTTTGTTGTGGATGATTCCATCGCTCTTTGCCGTCAGCTTCCTCGCATTCGTGCTGATCCAGCTGCCGCCGGGCGACTACGTCACGACCTATATCGCGACGTTGGCGGCTTCCAACGAAATCGTCGATCAGAACACCGCGGCACAATTGCGCGAACGCTTCGGACTCGATGACCCGATGCTCATCCAATATTTCAAATGGATCTGGGGAATCCTCTCGCGCGGCGATTTCGGCATTTCCTTCGAATGGCAGCAGCCGGTGTCCGACCTGATCTGGGAGCGTATGGCGCTGACCCTGGTTCTCGCTCTTTCGACATTGATCGCCACCTGGGCAATCGCCCTGCCGATCGGCGTCTTTTCCGCCGTCCGCAAATATTCGATCGGCGACTACTTCTTCACCGCCTTCACCTTCTTCGGCCTGGCTATTCCGTCCTTCCTGTTGGCCCTGGTGCTGATGTATGTCGCCGCGGTCGAATTCGGTCAGGATGTCGGCGGGCTGTTTTCGTCGCAATACGAGAATGCGCCCTGGAGCTTAGAGAAGATGGTAGATCTGTTCTCGCATCTTTGGCTTCCCGTCATCATTCTTGCCGTGTCCTCGACGGCAAGCCTCATCCGCGTGATGCGCGCCAACATGCTCGACGAACTGCCGAAGCCCTACGTGACGACGGCGCGGGCAAAGGGGCTCTCGGAGTTTCGGCTGCTGATGAAATATCCGTTGATGATCGCGCTCAATCCGTTCATCTCGACGATCGCCTGGTTGCTGCCCAACCTCATCTCCGGCTCTGTCGTCGTTGCCATCGTGCTTAATCTGCCGACGGCCGCCCCCTTGCTGCTACAGGCGCTGATGGCCCAGGACATGTATCTCGCCGGTGCCTTCGTTCTGCTGATCTGCGCGCTGACGCTGATAGGCTCTCTGATCAGCGACATCCTGCTTGCGCTGGTCGATCCCCGCATCCGGCTGGAATAGGAGGCTCACGTGGCCGATATCACCGTTACAAATATTCAGCCGAACCGCGCCGCCGTCGCATCGCAGTGGCAGTTGATCTGGTGGGCTTTCCGCCGGCATCGGCTCGCCATGGTGGCGCTCGTCGTCACCGTGCTGATGTATATCGTTGCCCTGGTTCCCGGCTTCTTCGCCATCAACGATCCCAACCTGCAAAATGCGCGGGCCACTTTTCACCCGCCGCAGAAAGTGCATCTGATCGATACCGAGAACGGGTTCTCGTTCGGCCTGCATTACTATCCGATGAAGCTGACCCGCGATCCGGAAACGCTCGCCGCCATCTTCAAGGAAGACACGACGAAGCGGATCGATGTCCAGTTCTTCGGGCGTGGCTATGATTATTCCGTATTTGGCCTGTTCAACACCAACATCCATCTGATCGCCTCGCCCGACAAGACGACGCCGCTGCTTCTCTTCGGTGCTGACCGGCTTGGGCGCGATGTCTTCAGCCGGACGGTGCAGGGTTCGCAGGTGTCGCTGTCGATCGGCCTCGTCGGCGTCTTCCTGTCGTTGATGCTCGGCATCGTGATCGGCGGCATCTCCGGATATTACGGTGGCCGCATCGATTTCTTCATGCAGCGTGTGATCGATTTCGTGCTGTCGCTGCCGACGATACCGATCTGGCTCGCCATGGCTGCGGCCCTGCCGCAGGATTGGCCGGCGACGCTGCAATATATGATGATCACGATCATCCTGTCGCTGACCGGCTGGGCCCAGCTTGCCCGCGTCGTTCGTGGTCGTTTCCTGTCGTTGCGCACCGAGGAATTCGTCGCTGCCGCCAGACTGGATGGCGTTCGCGAAGGCCGCATCATCTTTCGCCACATGCTGCCGAGCTTTGCCAGCCACATTATCGCGTCGATCACCCTCGCAGTGCCGGCGATGATTCTGGCCGAAACCTCTCTTTCCTTCCTGGGGCTCGGGCTGCAGCCGCCGACCATTTCCTGGGGCGTGCTGCTGCGCGAGGCCCAGAACATTCGTTCGATCGCCACGGCGCCCTGGCTGTTCCTGCCGGGCTGCGCCGTCGTGGTCGCCGTCATGGCGCTCAATCTCCTCGGCGACGGTCTGCGCGACGCGGCCGACCCCTACAACAAATGAGGCCGGCATGATCGACATCGTTCCCATTGCCGGCAGGCCGCTGCTCGAAGTGAAGAACCTCACCGTCGAGTTCCCGCTGCGCACCGGCGTCTTTCGCGCCGTCAACGACCTGTCCTTTACAATAGAGCCGGGCAAGACGCTCTGCGTGGTCGGTGAGAGCGGATCCGGAAAGTCGGTGACGGCGCGCTCGATCCTGCAGATCGTCGATGCGCCCGGTCGCATCGCCGGCGGCTCGATCACACTGAACCATCCGAAGGGCGGCTCGATCAATCTAACCAGCCTCAATCCGCGCGGGCGCCAAATCCGCGCAATCCGCGGCCGCGATATCGCCATGATCTTCCAGGAGCCGATGTCGTCGCTGTCGCCCATCCATACTGTCGGCAACCAGATTATCGAGGCGCTTCGCCTTCACACCAGGATGAGCAAGGCCGAAGCGCGAGCGGAAGCCATATCGCTGCTCAAACAGGTTGAAATTCCTGCCCCTGAGAAAGCGCTGGATCGATATGCCTTCCAATATTCCGGCGGCATGCGCCAGCGTGCGATGATAGCCATGGCGCTCGCTTGCAAGCCGCAGCTGCTGATCGCCGACGAGCCGACCACGGCCCTCGACGTGACGACGCAGGCCGAAATTCTCGACCTGATCGCCCGGCTGCAGAAGGCCAACGGAATGGCCGTTCTCTTCATCACGCATGATATGGGCGTCGTGGCGCAGATCGCCGACGATGTGCTTGTGATGCACAATGGCGTTGCCAAGGAATATGCACCGGTCGAGCAAATCTTTCACGCCCCGAAAGACGACTATACCCGCATGTTGATCGGCTCCGTGCTGAAGCTTGAGCAGAAGGCCGAGATTCGCCTGGCGCGGGCGCCGCTCGATGGGACGGCGGCGCCGATCCTGCAATTGCGTAATCTTTCGATGGATTTCGGCGAGGTAAAAGCACTCGACGACGTCTCCATTTCGCTGCTGCCGGGCGAAACCCTTGGCATTGTCGGGGAGAGCGGATCCGGTAAGACGACCATGGGTCGCTCGATTATGCGGCTGCTCGATCCAACCGCCGGGGAAATCCTCTATCGCCGGGCTGATGGCGGCATCATCGACCTTGCAACGGCAAAAGGCGAGATGCTTGCCGCCGCGCGCCGCGAGTTGCGCATGGTGTTCCAGGATCCCTTCGGATCCCTCAATCCACGTATGACCGTCTCCCAGATCATCGGCGAACCGCTGCTGGTCAACGGCATCGCCAAGGGACGGGCGCTGGACGAGCGGGTCTGCCACCTGATGGAGCAGGTCGGCCTTGATCCGAGGGCGCGCGAGCGGTATCCGCACGCCTTCTCCGGCGGCCAGCGCCAGCGCATCGGCATTGCCCGCGCTATTACGCTCAACCCCCGCGTCATCGTCGCCGACGAGGCGACCTCGGCGCTCGACGTCTCCGTGCGCTCGCAGGTGCTCGATCTGCTGATGCGTCTGCAGGATCAGCTCGGGCTTGCCTATATCTTCATTAGTCATGACATCGGCGTCATCCGCTACATGTGCGACCGCGTCGGCGTCATGTACAAGGGCCAGCTCGTCGAAGTCGGCGAAGCGGAGAAGGTTTGCCGCACGCCCGAGCACGCCTACACGCAAGCGCTCATATCAGCCATTCCGCGCCCCGATCCACGGGACCGCGATCATTCGCGGCGCTTCCGCTATGTCGCTCCAGACAGTCTGAGGAACGGGAGCTCGCAGCGATGAAGATCACCGGCATCAGAGCTTTTCTCATGCATGTCGGTCAGCCGAGCGGCGGCAATGTCTCCGTGCCGGTGCCGGAGACCTCGGGTTCCGACAATCCAGAAACCTATAACGAGCAGGTCTACGTGCAGACACGCGTGGCGCGCCACTGCTATTTCAATCGCTAGAAGGACAGACTGATGAAGATCGACCGGATGCGGGTGTTCATGACCCGCGACAAGGACCGTCCCCGCGTAATCGTCGCACTCGACACGGACGACGGGTTGACGGGCTGGGGCGAATGCTACAACCACGGTCCTGATAAGGCGCTGCCGCCGCTGCTCGACTATCTCTATGGCTTTCTATCCGGCCAGGATCCGACACGCGTCGATTATCTCGTCAACCTGCTGATCCAGCAAAGCCGTTTCCCGCCGGGCGCACTCGGCCTTGCCGCGATTTCCGCGCTCGACCATTGCCTGTGGGATCTGGCGGCCAAGGCCGCGAATGTTCCCGTATACAAACTGCTGGGTGGCGAGGTGCGCGACCGCATCAAGGTCTATGCCGGGGTCTATACCGCCCCCGACGCGCCTGCTGCTCGCGACGAGTTCGATCGCCTGAAAGAGGAATGGGGGTTCACGGCCTTCAAACTCAGCCCCTGGCGTATCGACATGCATGCCCATCGTTGGGGGAATGTCGTGAAAGCCTCGGCCGATTATTTCCGCTCACTTCGCGAGACGGTCAATGACGAATACGAGATCGCCTTCGATGCTCATGCAAAGATTTTCGAACCGATCGCCGCAAGGCAGCTCGGCAATGCACTGGCGCCCTATGATCCGCTGTTCTACGAAGAGCCGCTGCGTCCGGAGAATATCGATGCCTGGGGCGATCTGAAACAGGGGCTCAACTGCGTGCTGGCCACCGGCGAGTCGCTTTATAACAGGAACGAATTCCTGCGGCTGCTGCAGGTCAAGGGCGCCGACCTGATCCAGCCTGACATCTGCGTGGTCGGCGGCATCAGCGAAATGCGCCGCATCGCCACGCTTGCCGAAGCCTATTTCGTCGGTGTCGCTCCGCACAACCCGATGGGACCGCTGGCGACGGCGGTCAATGTGCATTTTTCGGCCGCGGCCCAGAACTTCCGCATCCTCGAATACCGGCTGCCAAAGGGCCAAGCCTATGTCTACGGCGGCGTCGATATCGAGAAGCGGCAGGGGGAAACCCGCTATGTGGTCGATCCCTATCTGCCGAAGAACGGCTATCTCGAGCTGCGCCCCGACCGGCCCGGCTGGGGCGTCGAGATGGACGAGAAGGCAATGGAGGAGGAAGGCTATATCCACTGGCAGCGGCGTGTGCCGAAGCGGCCGGATGGCTCTTACGCCTTCGCTTAGAGACGCCGCTCGAAAGAACCGGGACAGGCTGCTGCCGCATGGCAGCAGCCTTTTCCTTGGTTATCAGGCGAGACCGACCTTAGGCCTGATGATGGCATTCTCCAACATCTCGCATGTTAGAGGACCCAGTCATCGCGATTTTGGACTTCGGCAGCTCTGTCCTCGCGGCAAATCGTTTCCAGCGCCAACGAGGCGCGGCTGGAGTGTCTTTGTTTGTGCCGCAGGATTGCGAACTGGCGGGACGGCAAGGGAAAACGCGCCTTTACCAACAGACCTTGCATCAAGAGCGGCGCGGCCACTGCTCCGGAAACAACCGTTGCGCAGAGGCCTTCTCTTGCTGCCGATATGACGGCTTCGTTCGATGGCAGCTCAAGCGCGACAGTCAGATCTCCGGAGCCAATGCCAAGATTGGAAATCGCCGCCTCGAAAGCCGACCGGGTTCCGGACCCCTTTTCCCGCATGACCCATTTTGTGCCCGAAACCAGCTCCGCCGGGGCGATTGGTTTGCCACGCGCCCAGGGATGGCGCGGACCGACAACGACAAGGAGTTCGTCCTTGGCAAGCGGCTGAACATTCAGTGCCGGCTCATCAACACTGCCTTCGACGAAACCGACTTCCGCCAATCCATCGAGAACCGCTTTTGCCGCCGTGGTCGTATTGCCGATCACCAGCTTCAGGTCGATGCCCGGATAGCGGGTCTTGAAACGCATCAGCATCGCTGGCAGCCAATAACTTGCGATCGTCTGACTGGCAAAAACAACGAGCTCACCCTTTTGCAGGCCGCCGAGATCGGACAAGACGAGCGCTGCGGCTCTTGCGCGCGCGAGTGTGGCTCTTGCCTCCCCCAAAAACACCCGCCCTTCATATGTCAGCTCTATGCGCCGTCCGACACGGTGAAAAAGCTGGACTCCATAGGAGGCCTCGAGATTGCGGATGGCCGAACTGACGGCTGATGGCGTGAGGCCGATCGCCGAGGCGCCGTTGGTCAGGTGCTCGCGTTCCGCAACCGCGACGAAAATGGAGAGCTGTTCGAAGGTCATGACGCAATCGTTCGATTTTAACGAATGAACTATCTTAGACTATTCAATGGAAGGCGACAATCGAGTATGGGACAGTGAAGCATTCCGCAAGGTCTTGCCCATGCTCGTTTCCGTCTCACGTTTCCCGTCGCTTCCTGCTGTCCTGCCGGGACTTTTCTTTTGCGCGGCACTCGCGATCATTGCGCAGTTGGTCGAGCGGTTGCAGCTGATGATGTTCGGCGCGCACTGGATCGAGAGCCTCGTGCTGGCCATTCTAATCGGCATTGCCGTGCGCTCCTCGATCCGTCTTCCGCAGACTTTCACTCCAGGTATTAACTTCGCCGCCAAGACGCTGCTCGAGATTGCCGTCGTGTTGCTGGGCGCCTCGCTCAGCACGGCTGCCATCTGGCAGGCCGGATTGCCGCTTGTCGGCGGAATTGCCATCCTGGTTGCTCTGTCCCTGGCCAGCAGCTTTCTGCTCGGGCGGCTATTGGGGCTGTCGACCGGCCTAGCGACCTTGGTTGCCTGCGGCAACTCGATCTGCGGCAATTCAGCGATTGCCGCTGCAGCCCCTGTCATCGGCGCGAAACCGGAGGATATCGCTGCCTCGATAGCCTTTACCGCGCTGCTCGGCGTTGGTGCGGTGCTGGCGCTGCCGCTTCTGCATCTGGTCCTGGGGCTCAGCACCGTACAATATGGCGTTTTCGCAGGGCTGACAGCCTATGCCGTGCCGCAGGTGTTGGCAGCCACAGCCTCTGCCGGAGCCGTCAGCACCCAGGTAGGCACGCTCGTCAAGCTGATCCGCGTGATGATGCTCGGACCCGTCATTCTTGTGCTCGGCGCAGTTCATCGCCGCCGTCCCGGTGGCTCCGCAGTCAATCTCCGCCATCTTCTGCCATGGTTCATCCTCGGTTTTGCAGCCATGGCGGCGCTTCGCTCCTTTGACGCAATCCCGGCGCCGCTGCTGGCCGGGATGTCGGCTGTCTCCGCTGCCTTCACCGTCACCGCCATGGCCGCGCTAGGTCTCTCCGTCGATGTGAGATCCATCACCCGTGCCGGCGGCCGGGTCCTTGCAGCGGCGGCGCTGTCACTGCTGGCTCTGGCGGCTCTTGGGTTTTGCTTGATGGGGCTGCTTGACATCGGCTGATCGAGGCGATCTGCCCAAAATACCGGCAAAGATTCCGGTTGCCTTCCAAACGATCGGCGGCTAGCCTGTATATACAGGTCGGTTGGAAACAAAGATCGTCATGCGGGTCATCTCTTCACAGCAAGCTGCGGATCTCCTCGAAGACGGGATGACGGTCGCTGCTTCGGGTTTTGGAGGATTCTGCCACCCCGAGGCCATCACGGCTGCGGTGGAGGAGCGTTTCGTCGCCTCTGGAAAACCCCGCAATCTCACGCTCTTGTTTGCTGCCAGCACGGGCGATCGTCAGACGCGCGGCATGGGGCACTTTGGCTATGAAGGGCTCGTCGCCTGCGTGATCGCCGGGGGCTGGCGAGGAACGCCGCGCCTTGGCAGGCTGGCGATCGAGGAAAAGATCGAAGCGCATTGCTGGCCGCAAGGCGTTATCGCCCAGCTCTATCGAGCGATTGCCGCCGGTCAGCCTGGGGTGATCACCCATATCGGGCTCGGTTCTTTCATGGATCCGCTGCATGGCGGCGGCCGCATGAATGCGACGACGCCGCGCGCGCTTGTCGAGCGTGTGTCGTTGCGAGGCAAGGAATGGCTGCTTTATCCCTCGATGCCGCTCGACTGCGTGCTTTTGCGCGGTACGACGGCCGACGAAGACGGCAACATCACCCTCGAGGACGAAGCCTTTCCCCTCGACGTGCTTGCCATGGCACAAGCAGGCCGAAATTCCGGCGGTATCGTCATCGTGCAGGTCAAGCGGATTGCGGAGCGTGGCTCGCTGCCGCCGGGCGATGTTCGCATCCCGGCGGCGCTGGTCGATTATGTTGTCATCTGCGAAAATCCGGCCCAGCACGGCGTCAATTTCGCCGAGAAGGACAATATCGCCTATACCGGGCGCGTCCGGATGGCGGCGAGCCGTCTGCAGCCGGCGCCGCTGTCGGCCGATAAGATTATTCAGCGCCGCGCCTTCCTGGAGCTGGCGCCGCTCCATCGCCCGACGATCAACCTCGGCATTGGCATTGCCGCCGGGATCGGCCGTATCGCCAGCGAAGAGGGATTTGACGATTATACGGTGACGATCGAATCCGGCGTCATCGGTGGCGTGCCGGCCGAGGAACTATCCTTCGGCGCTGCCGTCAATCCGACCGCGATCGTCCCACAGGCTTCGCAGTTCGACTTTTACGACGGCGGCGGCCTCGATATCGCCTTTCTCGGCATGGCCGAGGTGGATAGGTACGGTGCGGTCAATGTCAGCCGCTTCAACAATTCCATCGTTGGGGTCGGTGGCTTCACCAACATCTCGCAGACGGCGAGGCGTGTTGTCTATCTCGGCGCGTTTTCGCCTGGCGGCGCGGAAATTGCGGTTGCCGACGGCAGGCTCGACATCATCCGGGACGGCAGAGTTTGCAAGATCGTCGACCAGGTCGACCAGATCAGTTCGAGCCCGGCCTTTGCGCCGGAAGGGCAGACACAGCTCGTCGTCACCGAGCGGGCGGTCTTTCGCGTGATCGACGGATGCCTGACGCTGACGGAGTTTGCCCCCGGCATCGATCTCGCCGCCCACGTTCTCGACCGCCTGCCGAAGGGCGTCGCGGTGTCGGACCAGCTGAAACAGATGGATGCGCGCCTGTTTTCCACCCACGCAATGAAGGACTCTGCCCCATGAAAATCGATGGAGCCGTCATCATCGTCACGGGCTCGGCAACAGGCGTCGGGGCCGCATGCGTGAAGCAGTTTGCCGAGGGCGGTGCCCGGGTGGTGGTCAATTACAGCCGCAGCAAGAAAGAGGCCGATGAAACGGCCGATATCTGCCGCAGCCTGGGCGCGCAGGTCGAGATCGTCCAGGCCGATGTTGCCGACGATGCGGCCTGCCGCCGGATGGTTGCGACGGCCGTTAAACGGTGGGGGCGGCTCGACGCCCTGGTGAACAATGCCGCAACGACGGTCAAATCGGATCCTTTCGATCTCGAGACATTGTCGGCAGAGGATTTTCAGAGTGTTTTCGGCGTCAATGTCATCGGCGCCTACCAGATGTGCCGGGCGGCGGTGCCTGCGATGCGTGACAGCGGCGGCGGTGCGATCGTCAATGTCTCATCCAACGTTGCCTTTACCGGCGGCGGCAGTTCGCTTGCCTATACGGCCTCCAAGGGCGCGCTCAATGCGCTGACCCTGGCGCTAGCGCGCACCTGCGGTCCCGATATCCGGGTGAACGCGGTTTGCCCCGGCATCATCGATACGCGCTGGATGCGCGATACGCTCGGGCCGGATGCCTATGGCGCCATTGCCAAGCGATTTTCGGAAACGGCGCCACTCGGCCGGGTCGCAACACCGGAAGACGTTGCCGGCGCCATTGTCTGGCTTGTTCAGGGGGCAGACTTCGTCACTGGCGAATTGCTTTCCGTCGACGGCGGCATCCGCCTGTCCGGTGGCATTCGCAAACCCGTCGCATCCAGCGGAGCCGCATCGTGACGCTGTCGGCCCAATCCATTCTCGATTTCCCGGTGCCGCAAGCGACGCATGTGGTCACCGCAAGGGATGCCATCCTCTACGCCCTGTCGGTCGGCTACGGAACCAACCCGCTCGACGAAAACGCGTTGAACTACGTCTACGAACGCGATCTGGTCACTGCGCCGACGCTTGCCAATATCGTGGCGCATCCGGGCCCGTGGATGCAGCAGACGGGTGTCGACTGGGCGCGTCTGGTGCATTCCGAACATCGCCTGGCGATCCACCAGCCGGTCCCTCTCGATGTGCCGCTGATCTCCCGGTCGCGCGTCTTGTCAGTGGTCGATCGCGGCGTTGAGAAAGGCATGTTCGTCAGCTTCGAGCGCATGATCGCAACCGTGGACGGTGACGAGCCGATCGCGACGATCGTGCAGACGAACGCCTGCCGCGGCGACGGTGGCTGCGGTTCGGCGGGATCGGCGCCTGAACCTCTGTCCAAAGTCCCGGACAGAGAGCCGGACGTCGAATTCAATGTCGACATCCCCGGTAACGCCGCGCTGCTTTATCGCCTGAACGGCGATCGCAATCCGCTGCATGTCGATCCACGGGCAGCGGGCAGCAGCGGCTTCGATCGGCCGATCCTGCATGGGCTATGCAGCTTCGGTTATGCGGGCTACGCCATCATCGCCGCGATCGATCCAGGGATGGCTACCGGTTTGAGCGCGATCGCGGCGCGGTTCAGCGCACCGATCTTTCCCGGAGAAACGATCACCCTGCAGATGTGGCGCAACGACGCTGAAATTCGCTTCCGGGGGATCGTTGCTTCCCGGGGCGTGACCATCCTCGACAATGGCATTGCGAGGCTGTCATGACAAAAGCGGTCAAGCCGGCTGCCAGCGAGGCGCGCCAATATATCAGGATCAAGGAGCAGATCCTGGCCGAGATCGCCGAGGGCAAGCTGCAGCCGGGAGACCGGGTTTCCTCCGAAAGCGAACTGGTGGCGGCATTCGGCGTCAGCCGCATGACGGCGAACCGGGCGCTGCGGGAGTTGATGTTCGAGGGTGTCCTCAAGCGATCCGCCGGCATCGGAACCTTCGTGTCGCCAAAGCACCTTGACGTCGATCTGCTTCAAATTCGGAACATAGCCGACGAAATACTGGAGCGGGGTCACACGCATAAGGCGGCGGTTGTCCAGGCCGGTTTGATGAAGGCGGATGCCAACGTTGCCGACGCGCTCGAACTGACCCTCGGCGCTGAGGTGATGCATTCGCTGATCGTGCACCTGGAAAACGACCAGCCCATTCAGGTCGAGGAGCGCTACGTCAATCCGCTGGTCGCGCCAGACTATCTGTCGACTGACTTCAGCAGCATGACGCCGAACGAATATCTGACGAAGGTGGCGCCGATAACGGAGTTCGAACATATCGTCCAGGCCGTCAAACCGGACACGACGATCCGCAAATATCTTGGCCTGAAGAATGATCACCCTTGCCTGCGCGTCTTTCGAAGGACCTGGTCGGGCGAGGCCGTCGTGACCTGCGCGCTGTTATACTATCCCGGCGCGCAATATCGGCTGGAAGCGCGGTCCACCAAGGGTCCTTCGAAGCCCGTCGCCATTCTCGGAGAGAAGCAGTGAGCGCCACCCATTCTCCATCGATCACCTTCAGCGCGTCGCCGCCGACGATCGAGGACATCGCGGCAATTGCCCGTCGTCACGCCAGGATCGAAATCTCCGCCGAGGTCGAGGCCCGGATTATGGCGGCGCGCGCCGTCGTCGATCGCTATACGGAAAGGGATCTGCCGGTTTACGGCCTGACGACGGGACTGGGAGCGGGGGTTGATACACGACTTGCAACGGAAGATCTGGTGGCGTTTCAGATGCGTGTGCCGCAAGCCCGCGCGGTCGGCGTCGGAAAGCCGCTTGCCCAGGAATCCGTGCGGGCGATGATGGCCGTCAGGGCTGTCGGCATGGCGGCGGGCGGTTCCGGCGTTTCGCTGAACGTGTTCCGTGGTCTGATCGCCGCCATCAATGCAGGTGTCCATCCTGTCGTCCCGTCATTGGGCTCGATCGGTGCGGCGGATTTGGCTCCGCTTGCCCATATGAGCCGGGCGCTTCTCGGCTTCGGCGAGATCGAGCTTGGCGGCGAAGTGCTGCCGGCCGGCATCGCCCTGGAAAGGGCCGGCCTGAAACCTCTCGAATTGGCGCCGAAGGACGGGCATGCGCTTGTCGTGGCCAACAGCCTTTCCATCGGCCTCGCCTGCCTGGCGCTTGAGGATATCGAGCGGCTTTTCGATTGGTCTCTGAAGGCGATTGCCGTTAATTTCGAAGCGTTCAGGGCCAATGTCAGCGTCTTCGACGACCGCGCTCTGGCTGCGAGACCGGCCTTCGGGCAGCGCCGCGTCGCCGCTCAGTTGATGGACTTGCTTTCGGGAAGCTCCTTGCTCGCCGCCGATGCCGCAAGACGTCTCCAGGATCCATTGAGCTACCGCTGCACGCCGCAGGTCTGGGGTGCGTTGAGGCATGCGATCGATGAGGCAAGGCAGGCGACGGAGATAGATCTCGTCAGCTCCAGCGACAATCCTGTCGTCATCGCCTCAGAGGGCGTCATTCTTGCACACGGCAATTTCGACATGACCGCTTTTGTCCTCGCCTGGGAACGGCTGGGGCAGGCGATGGCTCATTGTGCGGCAGGCACCGCCTATCGGATCATGAAGATCATGTCGCCTGGCATGTCCGACCTTCCACGCTTCCTGACCCCGATGGGCCAGAGCCGGACCGGTTTTGCGACAGTGCAAAAGACCGTGTCGGCCATGGAAGCCGAAATCCGTCATCTCGCCATGCCGGTTTCGCTTTCGCCCTTTCCCGTTGCCGATGGCGTCGAAGATCAGGCGTCGATGGCGCCGAGCGTTTTGGTAAAGACGCAGGCGATCGTCGAGCGCCTGCGTTATCTCGTAGCCATCGAACTGATTGCCTCGGCACAGGCCCTCGAGCTGCGCGGCGTCTCAGGCGAATTGGGCAAGGGATCGGCTGAGGCCTATGCATTCGTCCGCAGCCATGTCCCGGCGCTTGAAGAGGACCGCGCGCAGGGGCCGGATTTTGCGACGATCGCCGCATTGATCGGGCTTGGCCCGCAATAAGCCCGGTTCGCCACTGCCCCACCAAGAAGGGCAGGGCGCCGACCGGTCATGCCGACGGTTATTCTGGGGAATGCCGCCGGTTCGTTCATTGAAAAGTCAACAAGAGGGAATGATTATGAAAAATTTGACAAAGGGCATATTTGCAGCCGGCATCATGGCAGCCGCCATGTTCCAGTCTGCATCCGCAGAGACCATCAAGGTCGGCAGCAAGAATTTCACCGAGCAGTTCATCCTCGCTGAAATGTATTCAGCCGTTCTGGAAAACGCCGGCTTCACGGTCGAGCGCAAGATCAATCTCGGCGGCACGCTGATTGCGCATCAGGCATTGGTAGCCGGCGAGATCGATCTCTACCCGGAATATACCGGGACGGCGCTCGCGTCTGTCGTCAAGGGCGAGATGTCGACCGATGCCGACAAGGTCTACACCCAGGTCAAGGACTTCTACGCCAAGCAATTCAACCTCACATGGCTGAAGCCTAGTGGCATCAACAACGGCTATGTCATCGTCGTCCGGCAGGAAACGGCGCAGGCCAACAATCTGAAGAGTTTGTCGGATCTCGCCAAGGTCTCCAAGACACTGGTCTTCGGCGGCGGTGCTGAATTTCCGGATCGCGCCGACGGCCTGCCCGGCCTGAAGCGCGTCTACAACGCCGAGTTCAAGGAGTTCAAGCAGTTCGCCAAGCTTGGTCTTCGTTACGACGCGCTGGAACAAAAGGACATCGACGTTGCCAACGGTGCAGCGACCGACTGGCAGATCGGCTCGAAGAACCTTGTGCCACTGGCAGACGACAAAGGTCTGTTTCCGCCCTACTACGTGGCGCCCGTTGTCCGCCAGGACGTGCTCAAGGCCAACCCGAAGGTTGCCGAACTGCTGGAAGCGGTTGGCTCCCATCTCGACAATGAGAAAATGCGGGTCCTCAATGCCAAGGTCGAGACCGATCACGAGGAAGCCAAGGACGTGGCGGTCGACTTCTTGAAGGAAAACGGCCTGCTGCCGAAATGATTGTCATGCCCCCGTGGCCGGATATCCATCCGGCCGCGGTCTGGGGCGGCGATCCTTTCAAGGGTTTTGTTCGAAAATCCGTCCGGTCGGCAGCGGGCAGGAATGTGGAGAAGCGGGAAATGCAGGAAATCTGGATCGATTATCTCAACGCCCTCGATGCCAAGGCGCTGGCGCTGACGAATGACGAGATTCTCGATGCGGTATCGAAGGCGCTGGATGCGCAGGGCAGGGGTGAAACCGTCATCGAGCCGCGGGTTCATCTTGTGCCGGAGAGCTCCGACAAAGGCCATTTCAATGTGCTTCGCGGCTATGTCAAAGCGCTGAATTATGCCGGCGTCAAAGTCGTCGGCGACTTCGTCGACAACTACAAGGTGGACCTGCCTTCGGAGCTTGCGGTCCTCAACCTGTTCGACCCGAATACGGGCGTGCCGAAGGCCATCATCGACGCGACTGCTATCACCGACATGCGCACCGGCGCCGTCACCGCTCTTGGCGCGAAATATCTCGCTCGCAAGGATAGCAAGGTGCTCGGCCATATCGGTGCGCGCGGAACCTCTTACTGGAATGTCCGTCTTCTCGACCACCTCTTCGACTTCGAGGAAATCCGCGTGCATTCGCGCCGCCCGGAAAGCCGCAATGCCTTCGCCAAGCGTCTTGAGACCGATCTCGGCAAGAAGATCGTCGTTACCGACAATTGGGAGGATTGCCTCAAGGACGCCGACATCATGGTCGAGGCCAGCCGCCTGCCGGAACCGGCGCCGCTGTTCAAGACCGAATGGGTCAAGAAGGGAGCCTTCGTTGTGCCCTATGGCACGATGAGCGCACTCGAGTTCGATCTCACCGACATCATGGACAAGGTCGTCGTCGACGATTGGGGACAATGCGGCCCCGGCAAGCCTTTCGGGGCGCTTCGCCGCCACGTCGATGAGGGCAAGGTGACGGCCGAGAACCTGCATGCCGAAATCGGCCAGATCATTTGCGGCAGGAAGCCCGGCCGCGAGAGCGATGAGGAGACGATCCTGTTCTGGCACCGCGGCCTCAGCACCACCGATGTGGCGCTCGGCGCCGCCATGGTCGACAAGGCAAGAGAGATGAACATCGGCCAACGGCTGCGGTTCGCATAATTGCCATGGTGATGTCCAAGCCGATCGCCTGTTCGAGAATGTATAATCTCAGTCCGCGCATTCGCGGCCTGTGGGATGCGCTGTTTGCGCAGGTCAGTCTGCAATCCGGCATCGAACTCGAGATCATCGCTCACGCAGCACCGGCACCGTTGTCGGAGCTGTGGGCGAGGCCGGACATGGGAGCGGTCTTCATGTGCGGCTATCCGTTTTCGCACATGTCCGAGGCTGCGCGACCGACGGTGCTTGCCGCACCCGTCTCGAGCGAGGCATGGTCTTTGGACCAGCCGCTCTATGCCAGCCACATTCTCGTCGCCTCCACCGGGCCGGTAAACGCTGTGGAGGATCTCGCAGCGGCACGCTGGGGCTGGACTGTGCGCGATTCCCAATCGGGCTACCACGCGGCGCGTTCTTTCCTTGCCGACCGGTTTGCCGGGAAAATGAAGCAGAGCATGACGGTCGGACCGCTGCTCAACCCGTCGGGCATCGTCGCCGCCCTCAAGGGCGGCAGGATCGATGCGGGTGCGATCGACGCTTACGCCTTCCAATTGTTGCGGATGCACGAACCCGATGCGATCGATGGTCTGCGTATTCTGGCGACGACCGATCCGCTTCCGGCGCCGCCGCTGGTTGCCGCGCAGACATTGCCGTCGGACATCGCCGCAGCGTTGCAGCAAAGCCTCGTGAAATTGCATGAAACGGCTGAGGGAGCGGCGGTTCTGGTGCAGCTCGGCCTCAGGCGGTTCTCAACGGTCGTTCCCTCGGCCTACGATATTCTGCCGCAGAGAGCCGACGACGCCGATCGCAGATTGGGGATCTCATGGTAGACAGGCGAAAGAGCCGATGCGGAGGTCTCGACGATGAAATGGGTCCCTAAACATCTCGACCGGCTATTCGAAGCACTGTTGGAGCACCTCTATCTCGTTTTTTCCTCGGTCGGCATTGCCCTGGTGATCTCGCTGATCGTCGGGATATGGGCTGCAAGGCGGCCGCGGAGCTTTGCCGTGATCGTCATCTTCACTGGTATCCTGTTCGCGGTGCCGAGCCTGGCGCTGTTTGCGCTTCTCATTCCCATCATGGGCATCGGCGCGGCACCCGCCATAACCGGTCTTGCCGCCTATTCGCTGATGATCCTGATCCGCAATATCGGCATGGGATTTCAGGCTATTCCGCGTGACATATTGGAGGCCGCCGATGGCATGGGCTACGGCACGGCGCGGCGGATCTGGGAAGTCGAACTGCCGCTGGCAGTGCCCTATATCGTCGGCGGGCTTCGCATCGCCATGGTGACGGTCATCGGCATTGCGACTGTTGCCGCCTACATCAATGCCGGCGGGCTCGGCGTCATAATTTTCGAAGGTATCGACCAGCGCTTTCCTGAAAAGATCATCGCAGGCGGGCTGCTGACGTCATTTCTAGCGCTCTTTGCCGACTACTGTTTTGCCTCGCTCGAAAAGCTGCTGCGCCGGCGCAGCGGAGGGAAGGTAGCATGATCGTTATCGATGCATTCAGCTGGATCTTCAACAATTCCGGTACCTTCCTCAATGCTTTCAATCGCCATCTGCTGATGTGTGCCCTGTCGCTCGGCATCGCCTTCGTCATCGCAGTGCCGCTCGGATTTGTCGTCGCACGGGCGCCGCGCGCCGCCTTTGCGGTGGTCAATATTGCCGGCGCGTTGCGCTCCATCCCAAGCCTTGCGATCCTTTCGGCGACGATGCCCTTTCTCGGCATCGGATTGCTGCCGTCGGTGATCGCCCTCATCGTCCTGGCCGTGCCGCCGCTATTGTTGAACACGATCATCGGCATCCGCGAGATCGACGCCTCGGTGATCGATGCGGCGGATGGAATGGGCATGAGCGCCGGACAGATGCTGCGGGAGATCGAACTTCCCCTGGCCGTTCCCGCGATTCTGTCGGGCGTCAGGACGAGCGCCATCCAGGTCATCGGTGGGGCGGCGCTAGCCTCTTTCATCGGCGGCGGCGGGCTTGGCGATTTCATCAACGCCGGCATTGCGATCATGAACATGCCGCGCCTTCTCGTCGGAGCGGTGCCGATAGCCCTGCTCGCAATCTTTGCGGAATTGGCCTTCGGCGCCCTGGAGCGCCTCTTCACTCAACGGCGCTGAGCGGCCGAAAGCGGATATCAGGATGATTCATCTCGATCATGTTACCAAGAAATACGACGGAAGCGGCCCGCATGCGGTCGACAATCTCGATCTGCTGATCGAGACCGGCACGACGGTTGCCCTGATTGGTCCTTCCGGCTGCGGCAAGACCACGACCATGCGGATGATCAATCAGTTGGAGACGCCGACGACGGGACGCGTGCTGGTCGACGGAAGAGATATAGCCCGGGTCGATCAGAAGGAGCTCCGCCGCAGCATCGGCTATGTCATCCAGCAGGTCGGTCTGTTTCCGCATATGTCGATCGCACGCAATGTCGCGACCGTCCCGCGGCTTCTCGGTTGGGACAAGGCGCGCAGCGATCGCCGCGTCGACGAGCTCCTGGATCTCGTCGGCCTTGATCCGGCCGTCATGCGGCAGCGCCTGCCGCACGAATTGTCGGGCGGGCAGCGTCAGCGCGTCGGTTTCGCGCGTGCGCTCGCAGCAGACCCCGCAATCATGCTGATGGACGAACCGTTCGGCGCGATCGACCCGATCACCCGCGTTAGGCTTCAGGACGAATTCCGCGACATTCTGAGGAAGGTGAAGAAGACCGTCGTCATCGTCACGCATGATCTCGACGAGGCCATCAAGATGGGCGATCGCATCGCGATCATGCGGGATGGCCGCCTTCTCCAGTATGATAGCCCGCAGGAAATTCTTGCGCGTCCCGTCAACGAATTCGTCGAGAACTTCCTCGGCCCTGACCGAGCGATAAAGCGGCTGAGTTTGATTGCTGTATCGACGATCATGACCGCGCCGGAACCGTCCAACGGCGATGCCGAGATCGCCGCTGACGCCACGGTTCACGAGGCCTTGGCGCTCATCCTCTCCGGCGAGATGCCGGGCCTCCATGTCAGATCAGCCGATGGGACGCTTGCGGGATATCTGTCGCGAGCCACCTTGTTGCGCGCCAATCGGCTGTAGAACAATTCCGGCTAAAGTCCGCAGCGGTTTTGCTCGACGTGAACAAGACCACCTGCCCTTGCCGAAGGGGTCAATACACCAATGCTACCCACGCGTGTGGAAAGGGTTTGCGGATCGCCTGTCTCAGGCTGTCGGTGGGTTTCACACAATGGGATTGTGCCGGCTCGATTAACGTCAACTCCGCTCGTTCATTCTCTGCGCTTGTCTAGGCGTCTTTCGGCAGCACTGAGCGAACCCTTGCGATGAAGACATAGAAGTCCTTCATGAACGACGTCCATGATTGCCTCCGCGCCGGGCAGTTCATTCCGTTCCCGATGTGGTTCATTATCTCCATTCGCAATGAGGCGTAATCACACCGTGGTCTAGGAGGCGTACAGCAAACGTACATCAGCGATCGATGCGGTCGAAGGGCATGTCAGCAGAGTTGGAGACCAATCATGAGCGGCAAGATCAGCGTTCCGCCATTGGCGTCAGGTGCCGACGGCTCGGGCACGTTCTGCCGCCGTACGGCGATGCGATCCGAAAATGTCCGCGAGCGTATCGAGCATTGCCCTGACCCCGTCAGATTGAAGTGAATAGTAGATCGTCTGCGCAGCCCTTCGTGTTTGCACGAGTTCCTGGTCTCGAAGAATTGCCAGATGCTGAGACGTCGAAGATTGGCTCAATCCCACTTCGTCAGCCAGGACGGTTACGGACATTTCTCCTTCGCTCAACAGATGCAGAATGTGAAGCCGTTTGGAATTCCCGATGGCCGACAGGAAGATTGCTTCGGTGTCGAAGGCATTGGTTTTAGGGGAAGGCGCGACTGACGATTGATTGTTCAAGGCGAGTTCTCCTTTGGGAACCAAAGCCGGGTACGGTGTCATATCCCCGAACTTTAATTTAGAAATAACGCAAGCGTGCGGGTCCGAAACCCATTGATGGCGCCGAATCGTCTTTTTTGGCGTGAATCGGATACGGCGTGCATCAAATGGACAGCCGGCGTTCTTGGCGCCTTAATTAAAAGCTAATGCGCCCCCGCCTGACGCATCTGCACCGGCAATATTTCCCAGGCCCGGATCAGTTCGCCGATAGAGGCGGCCTCCATCTTGTGCATGACGTTGCTGCGATGCAGCTTGACCGTCACTTCGCTGATGCCGAGGTCGAAGGCGATCTGCTTGTTGAGGCGCCCGCGTGCCGCTTCGTGCAGAACCTCCCACTCGCGCTGCGTCAGCGTCTCCAGCCGTTCGATATTGCGATTGGCGATCGCCGCTTGCGCTCGTCGTTCGCCGTCCATTGAAATGGCGGCGGTTACGGCATCAAGCAGCGTCTGATCCCGCGCCGGCTTGGTGAGGAAATCCACGGTGCCGGCTTTCATCGCCTGGACGGTCATCGGGATATCTCCATGGCCGGTCAGAAAGATGATCGGCTTGGCAATGCCGTTCTCGGCCAGATGGCTCTGCAGATGGAGACCGCTTGCCCCCGGCATGCGCACATCGAGGATCAGGCAGCCGGGTCTGTTCAATATATCCGCGTCGAGCAGTTCGCGCGTCGAAGCAAAGCTGACCGGCCGAAAACCGGCCGACAGGATCAGCTCCGACAGCGCCTCGCGAATGGATGCGTCGTCGTCCACGATCATGACGAGCGGCTGATCCTCTTCACGTTCACGCTGCGCTGACAAAGGCGCCGATCTACGAACGAACGGCTGGTCAAACCTCATGTCACCCTCCATCTCTCGATTTGTGTAAGGCATCGGCGATGGCCGCGATCAGGCCTGGGCATCGAATGGCGTGCGGAAGAGTGGCTCTACCGGTCGATGGCGGCTTAGCGGCCATCTTGAATTCTGCCGAATGAAGTAATACCTTCTTCTTGGAGAGTATTACAGAAGGCGTTCGCTATGACCACCACCGTTACTGCGAAAGGGCAGGTGACCATTCCGAAGCCTGTACGGGACATGCTCGGCATCGTTCCTGGCAGCCAGGTCGATTTTCATCGTGCTGCCGACGGCAGTGTGGTCCTGACGCGTGCCGACAAGAAACGGCCGGCGAGCCGCTTCGAGAAGCTGCGCGGCCATGCCGGCAAGGGCCTCGATACCGACGCTATCATGGCTTTAACGCGCGGCGAAACGTGACCCTTGTTGATACTAATGTGCTCCTGGACCTCGTAACCGACGACCCGGAATGGTCGGACTGGTCTATTGCGCAGCTGGAAGCCGCGGGTATCGAGGGCCCCCTGCTCATTAACGATGTAGTCTATGCCGAACTTGCGGTTCGATACGACAGGATCGAGGCGCTGGAGGCCTTTGTTGAACAGGCTGCCCTCGAGATGACGCCGATGCCGAGATCCGCTTTGTTTCTCGCCGGCAAGGTTTTCACGCAATATCGCAAAGCAGGCGGTACGCGCACCGGCGTACTTGCCGATTTGTTCATCGGCGCTCATGCCGCCGTGCAGCAGCTGCCGCTCCTGACGCGAGATGTCGGCCGCTATCGCAGCTATTTCCCCTCGTTGAAATTGATAGCGCCCAGTTCGTGAGGCGAAGACCTGCGTGACGGCAGATTTCATCAAATCTCCTGCAGCGGCGGCTCAAGCTTTTGCGACGGCTCCAACACTGTCGGCCGGTTTGGTCTTCGTACCAAAGGATGAAGCCTATTGAATAACTAGAGAATGATGCAGACCGAGACGCGGGATCATGCTCCATCCGTGCAGTGCCCCGCCGGCTCGACCTCCAGTCTATCGCGGCCCATGCGCCCCATCGAAGATATGCCGCGCCTTGGCCCTCGGCGCAGCGACGGAATGACGATTGACCAGCGAGCATTCGAGCTTCGTAATTGGATAGCGCTTGCCGGGCATGGTCTGCAGGTTGAGATGTTCAATCGCCCACTGACCCATGGCGAGGTGCGGAAGGACCGAAGTGGTCAACGCCGGTACCAGATGTCTCGAAATTTCTTCGTCGTCGTACCCGACCACCGACATGTCCTGGGGAATGCGAAGCCCGGCATCTTTGAGCGCTTCATAGCATCCCACTGCAGTGCGGTCGTTCTGGCAGAAAATCGCGGTCGGGGGTTCCTGCAAAGCAAGCAATTGCATCGTAGCGGCGTAGCCGGCACCGGCCGACCAGTCGCCTTCAACGACCAATTCTGGATCGAAGGGTATGTCGGCGGTCGCTAGTGCCCGGCGGTATCCCGTCAGCCGGTCTTGTGCAGCCTGCATCCAGATTTCACCGGTGATCGTCCCTATGCGATGGTGGCCGTGCGCGATCAGATGCCGGGTGGAGCTCTGGCCTCCGGCGATTTCACTTGGCACTACGGCTGGAAAGGCATGATCCGCCGTGTAGCAGTTCAACAATACCGTCGGGATGTTGAGTTCACAGACATAAGAGGGGAGTTGAACCTCTCTGGTATAGATTGTCATGTATATGAGTGCGGATATGCCCCCGTTCGTCAGCGCCCTGATTGCTTTTGGCTCCATGACGGGATCACCGAGCGTTTGGGTAACCAACAGCACGTTGCCCGTATTCCATGATGCTTGGCGGGCGCCCTCGATCGCGACGATCGCTTCCGGGCTGGTAGCGAGCTGATCCACGGCGAAACCGATCACGTTGTCCAGGCCCGAATAAGAGGCTTTCATGGTATAGCTTGTCCCCATGTAGCCGAGGGCGCGCGCTGCCTCCAATACGCGGTCGCGAGTCTGCTGTGAGATGCGGGTGCCGGGCGTGTCGTTGAGCACGAAGGAAACAGCAGCCTGTGAGCAGCCGGCCGCCGCGGCAATGTCCATCATGGTCACGCGGGCGGGCTTATCCATTTCAGGATTCTTTTGGGTCTTAGGCTTTCGCATTCGGGGGAAAGATCTCCGGATCTTGGAAGAAGTTACGTTTTAGGTAATTAATATTAGCACTTATCCGAAAGTGCTGGCAATCGCGCGAGTACCCGCAAACGATTGGCAATCCTCACTTTGGAACTTCATTCTCGCTAGCCCGCGATGAAATGTTTTGATGCGCATTGATAATACTATTTACTAATTAAGATTCTTGTATACCGTCAGAGGGCGATCGGAACCTATGCCACTCGTCGCTTTTGCGGCGGCCCTAGGAGGGGGCGCGCATTCGGCCGGCCGTAAATCGCAAACGGGCCCATGCGACTGCGGCCCCTCGGGAGGTATATTATGAAACAGCTGAAACGGAATGCAGCCTTGTTCCTTGCCGGGCTGATGCTGAGTGCGGCGCCGATTGCAGTATCCAATGCCGCCGACAAACCGACTCTTGCTTTCGTCGTCAACGGAGCGTCTGACTTCTGGAAAGCTGCGGAAGCGGGCGTGAAGAAGGCTCAGGCCGAATTGCCAGATTACCAACTGGAGCTTAAGTACCCTGAGCAGGCATCGGTAGCCATCCAGCAGCGCCTGATGGAAGACCTGGTCAGTGCTGGCGTCAAGGGGATCATGGTTTCCGCAGTCGATCCCAAGACTCAGACCGAGGGCTTGAACAAGATCGGCTCACAAACAGCTCTCTTCACGACCGACAGCGACGCGCCGCAGACCAACCGCGTCGCTTATATCGGCTCATCCAATATCGACGCCGGTTTGCAGGCGGCCGAAATCGCGAAGAAGGCAATGCCGGATGGCGGCAAGTGCATCGGTTTTGTCGGGCTCCTCGGCGCCGATAACGCCAAGGAACGCATTCAGGGCATGAAGGACGGACTTAAGGGCACGAAGATCGAGCTGACGGATGTGCGCGGCGACGATATCGACCAGACACGCGCAAAAAAGAATGTCGAGGATGCGCTGGTGGCCAGCCCGGACGTGACCTGCATGGTCGGCTTCTACTCTTATAACACGCCACGCATCTATGAGGCGCTGCGCGACGCCGGAAAGCTTGGTCAGATCACTGTCGTCGGCTTTGACGACGATCCGATCACGCTCGGCGGCGTCAAAGAAGGCACGGTCGCGGCAACCGTCGTGCAGCAGCCATTCGAATGGGCTTATCAGGGGATGAAGCTGATGGCCGCCTACCTCAAGGGCGACAAGTCCGGTATTCCCAGCAACGGCTTGATCATCATTCCGACAGTGATCATCGGCAAGGATGACGTCGATAAATATGCCGCTAACCTGAAGGCCATGGCTGGAAAGTAATTCTCTCTCGCGGCGGGGGTACTCCCCGCCGCGAAAGACGTTTCATGCCGCAGCACCCGCAGTCATGGACAGGCAATGAATCATAGCTCAGACATCCCGTCACCGGACGCGCCTGCAACGCCGTTCCTTTCGCTTTCCGGCGTTGGCAAGACTTTTCCAGGCGTCGTGGCGCTTGACGGGTTGTCGCTCGACATCGTGCCGGGAGAGGTCATCGGCTTGGTCGGCGAGAACGGGGCCGGAAAATCGACGCTGATGAATATTCTTGGCGGCGTGATCGCTCCGGATCGGGGCACGATCCTGCTCGATGGCGCAGAGCTTCGCCACCTCACCGTGGAGACGAGCATCGCATCCGGCATCGCTTTTGTGCATCAAGAACTCAACCTTTTTGACAATCTCGACGTCGCCGCCAATATCTTCCTGGGCCGTGAGCCGTTGAAAGCGGGACCTTTCAAGTTTGTCGATCGCGCTCGGCTTCGCGAGATGGTGACCCCGCTCTTGAAGCGTGTAGGGGCACATTTTTCCGCCGATACACCCGTTGCTGCGCTTTCCCTTGCCGAACAGCAGATGGTGGAAATCGCCAAGGCACTGTCGATCAAGGCCAGGCTTGTCATCTTCGACGAACCCACGTCCAGCCTCCCCCTGGCCGAAACCGAGCGGCTCCTGAACATCATCAAATCGCTGAAAGCGGATGGTATCAGTGTGATCTTCATCTCGCACCGTCTCCACGAGGTTGAGCGCGTAGCGGACCGGGTAGTCGTATTGCGCGATGGCACGCTCGTCGGTACGCTCGCCAAGATGGACATTGGCCATGATCAGATGGTCAAGCTGATGATCGGCCGGTTGCTCGCGGCCCGGACGGCAAAACCGCAGCGTTCGCCAGGCCCGGTCGCATTGAAGGTAAATGGTGTGCGCACCGAGGCCTATCCCAGCCGTCCCGTTGACCTGGAAATCAGGTACGGAGAAATCTTGGGGCTTGCAGGCCTCGTCGGATCTGGCCGCACCGAGCTTGCAAGGGTACTCTTCGGCATCGACCGGAGTTACGGCGGAGCCATTCTGCAGGACGGACGCCAAATTGCGATCGGTTCTGCTCGGGACGCTGTTGCCCGCGGCATCTTTCTGGTGCCGGAGGATCGCAAGCGCAATGGCATTCTTCTTGATCTTCCGATCGCCCAGAACATCACCCTTGCCGATCTTCCCAGGATTTCTAGCCGCTTCATGGTCTCCGCTGAAAGGGAGATCGAGGCCGCTGAAAAGCAGCGTGTTCGTCTCGGTATCAAAGCGCCCTCCGTTTCGACGCGAACCGGCACTCTGTCGGGCGGCAACCAGCAGAAGGTGGTTCTGGCCAAATGGTTGTCGATGAGCCCGAGGGTAATGATCTTCGATGAGCCGACACGCGGCATCGATATCGGCGCTAAGAACGAAATCTACGGCCTGATGCGAGCGCTTGCCGATGCCGGAGTCGCGATCCTGATGATCTCCAGCGACATGGAAGAGGTGATTGGCGTTTCTAACCGCATCGCCGTCATGCACGAGGGCCAGATCGCCGGCATTCTCGAAGAGGACGAATTCAGCCAGGAAAGCGTCCTTTTGCTTGCTGTCGGCAAAAGCGTAAAATAGCGGCTGCGGCCATTATGAATGAACGGGTATCGGAGATGGGTCTCGAATGATCAAGAAAGATCTTGGACTTCTGCTTTTGATCGTCGTTGTCGGCGTCGTCGTCGCCATCATCAACCCGCGATTCTTGCTGCCGATCAACCTTGCAAACACCGCCAACCTGATCGGTCTGTTCGGCATCCTGTCGATGGGCCAGGCCTTTGTCATCATTACGGGCGGTATCGAGCTTTCGGTGGGCTCACTCGTAGCACTTCTTGGCGTACTGTTCGTCGATTTCATTGCGGTACAAGATATGCCCTGGACGCTGGCACTGCCGCTCATTCTCCTGCTCGGCGCAGTCGTAGGCGCGGTCCACGGTTGGCTCATCACCCGGCTCAACTTGCAGCCCTTCGTCGTCACCCTTTGCGGCCTCCTGATCTATCGCGGGGCGGCGCGCTTCTATACGGCCGACGGAACGGCGGGATTTGCTTTCGGCCAGAATTTCCCGGAGCTTGAGTTTCTGACCGCGGGGCGGTTCTATGGCATTCCGAGCACCTTCATTGCCATGGTCGTCATTGCCGTGGCCATGTGGCTGGTGCTTCATCGCTCTGTCTTCGGACGTTATCTTTACGCGATTGGAAAGAACGAAGAGGCTGCTCGCTATTCAGGTATCCGGACTGACCGTTTGGTTATGACGGCCTATGTCATCTGCGGACTGCTTACGGCGCTTTCGGCGATCTATTTCGCCATGTACACGCGCTCGATCTCGCCGGCCAGTCATGGCCAGTTCTACGAGCTCTACGCGATTGCCGCCGCCGTGCTCGGCGGCTTTTCACTCCGCGGCGGTGAGGGATCGATCGTCGGGGTCGTGCTGGGCACAGTCCTTCTGCAGGAGTTGCAAAACCTTGTGAACCTGCTCGGCATTCCCTCGTCGCTGAACTTCGCCGTCATGGGTGGCGTGATCCTCATCGGCGTCCTGATCGACCAACAATGGCATTCGATCCGCGCAAAGCGACGCCTCGTCTCCGCCGCACGGCAGACTGAATCCCGTCTTCCAAACGAAGGAACCTTGCCGGTGGTTGCTAACCGGGACTAAGAAGCAGCCAGGCGGCCTGTCGGCTGCCCATCAAGGACATAGTGCCATGACCATCGGCATGTCACCGATAGGTCGCAATGGCTAACACTATCCGGACGAAACCGATCGCGCATCGCCGCGGTGAAATTGCAGGTTGCCGTACGACGGCAAGCCGGAAGCCCAAGCATTCTCGAACCGAACAAGGCTTTGACGGGGTCGTGGTGATCAACGGCAACAACACCGGAGGATGAACGGGCAATGGTTACCCTGAGCCCGTCTATGCCGCCGGCCGTGCCGCAAAAACGCAATGAATTTCACCTGTTTAATGAGAATGGAGGCCTTGCCCGTCGGCATCTTGCGCGGTGCCAATCACCGCCGTCCAATCCGTCAAACCTCCGGTTTTTGGAGACCGTTTTGCTGGCTCTGATGCGTGTTTTGGTTAAGCATTTGTAATTCAGCCACGAATCGCGGCATATAGTAACTGCGCAACTGAGGCGCTTTCGTTCAAAATTGCGCAGTTATTTGGGAAAACCAATATGCAGCCGAGGCTTGCTCTCCAAGACGATCAAGAGCATCTCCCGTCACTTCTGGCAACAGATGCGCAGGAGTTGTCCTATCAACTTCAACAGCATCAGGCGAAAATCTTTCCCCCTTTGTCGCAAAAGACGATCAGGACATTTTCTCCGGCGGAGGCTGCGGCCTTCATCGGCATCGGCGAAGGTTATCTCCGGCAGGTGGCCGCTGATGGCCATGGTCCGGATCCGCTGGCAAACGGTCGGCGGCTCTATAGCGCAACCGACATGGACCGGATCCGCCGCGTCCTCGACGAGCGAAATGGAACGCCGAAATATGTGCCGGCCCGCAGGCCGGGCGAAAAGCTCCAGATCGTCTCCGTGATGAATTTCAAGGGCGGCTCGGGCAAGACCACGACCGCGGCCCACTTCGCGCAATTCATGGCGCTCCGGGGCTACCGCGTCCTTGCCGTTGACCTCGACCCGCAGGCGTCCCTGTCTGCTTTGTTCGGCCATCAGCCGGAATTCGACGTCGGTGAGGGCGAAACGATCTACGGTGCGATCCGTTATGACGATCCGCGCCCGATCGCCGACATCGTGCGCGCCACCTATACGCCGAACCTGCATCTCATTCCCGGCAATCTCGAATTGATGGAATTCGAGCACGAGACACCGAAGGCCATGACGTCGGGTAGGGCCGAGACGATGTTCTTTGCCCGCATCGGCGAGGTGCTGACCGATATCGAGAGCCTTTACGACATCGTCGTCGTCGACTGCCCGCCGCAGCTCGGCTTCCTGACAATGTCGGCGCTCTGCGCCGCGACCTCGGTGCTGATCACGGTTCATCCGCAAATGCTCGACGTCATGTCGATGTCGCAGTTCCTGACGATGACCAGTGAACTCATGTCTGTCGTCGAGAAGGCCGGCGGGCGCACCAGCTATGACTGGATGCGCTATCTTGTGACGCGGTTCGAACCGAATGACGGGCCGCAAAGCCAGATGACCGGCTTCATGCGGGCGATCTTCGGCAATCGCATGCTCCACAACGCGATGGTGAAATCGACGGCCGTTTCCGATGCCGGCGTCACCAAGCAGACACTCTACGAAGTCGAGCGCTCGCAGTTCACACGCGGAACCTATGATCGGGCGCTGGAGTCGCTGAACCTCGTGAACGGTGAGATCGAAGCGCATATTCGCTCCACCTGGGGAAGGAGATAGGATGGCGCGCAAGAACCTGATCGAATTTTCCGCACCGAGCCCGGCAAGGGCGGAAGCGGTCGCGCCGCGCGAAAATCGTCCGATTGCCGGCTTCGTGCCGCAGGAGCGCAGTGGGGGGCCGGTCGGCGGCATTACCAAGACACTCGGCAACATCACCGAGAAGATGGAGCGCGCCAGCGAGCTGGAGCGGCAGCTTGCCGCGGGCCAGATGATCGTCGAGCTCGATCCCGGCCTGATCGACGCGTCTTTCGTCAGCGATCGCCTGGCGATCGATGCTGGCGAACTCGCCGAGCTGGTCGAACAGATCCGCGAGCATGGGCAGCAGGTCCCGATCCTCGTGCGTCCGCATCCGGAAGCCAAAGGCCGCTATCAGGTTGCCTATGGCCATCGCCGCCTGGCGGCCACGAGAGAGATCGGCATCAGGGTCCGCGCGGTCGTCCGTGACCTGACCGACGGCCAGCTGGTCGTCAGCCAAGGCCAGGAAAACAGCGCCCGCACCAATCTCTCCTATATCGAGCGCGCGCTCTTCGCGTCGCGGCTGGAAGAACGCGGCTTTGCC
The DNA here is from genome assembly GCF_014193135.1 of Rhizobium sp. BK049. Lineage (NCBI taxonomy): Bacteria > Pseudomonadati > Pseudomonadota > Alphaproteobacteria > Hyphomicrobiales > Rhizobiaceae > Rhizobium > Rhizobium sp. BK049. Next base: position 139,030 of record NZ_JACHYV010000001.1, on the reverse strand, counting down.
CGCGACGTCATCATGGCGGCGCTGAGCGTCGACAAGGCGGCGCTGTCGAGGATGCTGATCGTGATACGGCAGGTGCCGTTGGCGCTCATCAACGCCATAGGTGCTGCGCCTGATATTGGCCGGCGGCGATGGCTGGAACTCGGGGAGCAGCTCGAAAATGCCGATGTCGAGAAGATCATCGCGGAGTTGTCCGCGGACGACGCGCGGAAGATGACGAGCGACGAGCGGTTTCACCGGGCATTCGTTCTGGCAAAGAAAAAGGCCGCGGCGTCGAAGCCGGCAGTCGTCAAATCCGAGGTCAGCGGCGTGCCGGTGACCGTTAAAAAAACAGCATCCGGCGCCACCTTTGTTTTCGACGGCAAGACCGCGCCCGGTTTCGATCAATTCGTCCAGGAGCGGCTGCAGGGCCTGTTCCAGGAGTTCAAAAAGCACAGAGGAGCGTAGCGCGCAAAAGAAAAAGGCCCCCAACGACGCCGTCGTGGAAGCCCTTCTCAGATCTTAAGCACATCGAGAATCGCATTTCCACGAATCACAGTCAAGCGTCTTAGGCACCAAAGTGGTGGACTGTTTTCTTTTGCCTGAACGAAGGTGAAGGCAAATGGAGAGTGGATATGTGACGACGCCCTTTGGGCGGCGGCCGATGTCGCTTGGCATGCTGGCAAGCCAGCAACTGGCCGAGAGCATCGAGCCCGGGATAAGACGTAGCAAGTGGAAACTGTTCAGGGCGATCTGCGAGGCGCGGCCGGCGCTTGGTGTGACCGATCGGGCGCTGACGGTGCTCGATGCGCTGCTGACTTTCTATCCCGATGACGAGATTTCCGAGGAGAAGGGCCTGATCGTCTTTCCTTCGAATGCGCAGCTTTCGCTTCGCGCCCGGGGTATGACGCCGGCGACGCTGCGGCGGCATCTTGCCGTGCTGGTCGAGGCTGGCCTCATCCTGCGCAAGGACAGCCCGAACGGAAAGCGCTATGCGCGTCGCGACAGGGAAGGGGAGATCGGTGAGGCGTTCGGCTTCAGCGTCGCGCCACTGCTGGCACGCGCGGTCGAAATCGAAAACCTGGCCGCCGTGGTGGTTGCCAATCGAGAACTCATCCGGGCGACCAGGGAGCGCCTCACCGTGTGCCGGCGGGATATCTCGAAGCTTATCGCAGCAGCGATCGAGGAAGGTGTCCCTGGCGACTGGGAGCAGATGTCGCTGATGTTTCGCGGTCTCGTACGCAGGATTCCACGCGTCGCGCGGGCCGAGGAATTGGCTTTACTGCTCGACGAGATGGGGCTGCTGCGCGACGAAGCCGTCAACCTGCTGGAAAGACATATAAAATTACAAAAATTAGACGCCAATGAGTCTCAAACTGAGCGCCACAAACAGAATTCAAACCCCAACTCCACTTCTGAACTTGAACCAAGCTTCGACACGAAGCAGGGCGCGAAGCCGGCGACCGATAACGACCCGGTCGCCGGACCGCAGGACGAGCGAAGATTGAAACATCCGGCATCGGCCGGCGCAATAAGCGGCAGGAAATCCGGCGCGGCTGAACCAGCGGCGGGACATACGCTGAAATCCTTCCCGCTTGGTCTGGTTCTTCAGGCCTGCCCGCAAATTCTCGACTATGGGCCGGGCGGAACGATCGGCAATTGGCGCGACCTGATGTCGGCTGCCGTCGTCGTCCGCTCGATGCTCGGCGTCAGCCCCTCGGCCTATGAGGAAGCCTGCGCCGGCATGGGGCCGGAGAACGCCGCGACGGTGATCGCCTGCATTCTGGAAAGGGGCGGACACATCAATTCGCCCGGCGGTTATCTCCGCGATCTCACCCGTAGGACCGAGAGAGGCGAGTTTGCGATCGGTCCGATGCTGATGGCGCTGGTGCGGGCAAATGGTGGAGTGCGGCGCGATGCCGGCTGATGGACTTCGGCTGCAGCACAGTCGGCCATCGAGCGGTTGCTCGGTCAGCGCGGCGGCGTGGTACTTTCCCGCAGGATCAATTCGACCGGCCACAATTCATGGATCTCGTCTGCGGGGCGGCCAGCGATGAGCTGTAGTGTCAGCTCTGCGCAGCGTGTGCCCGCGGCACGCATGGAAGATCGTGTGGTCGAAAGCGACGGGACCATATTCTCGGCCGTCAGATAGGGGAAGACGTCGTCATGGGCGATGACGGAAACATCCTGTCCGACCGTCATCCCAAGCGAACGGACGGCACGGTAGACACCAAGAGCTGTCATGGTGGAACCGGCAACGATGGCGGTCGGGGCATTGGCGCTCTCCAGAAAAGAGCGGGCGTGGCGAAAGCCGCTCTCGTCGGAAAATTTATCGCAGACCATCAGGCTGGGATCTGCGGTGAGCCCACGCTCCTGATGGGCTATCCGAAAACCCTGTTCGCGATGGATTGAATAGGTCTTGCCACGTAGGCCATTGATCATGCCGATGCGCCGGTGCCCGAGATCGAGCAGGTGTTCGGTCACTCTGCGCACGGCATTTTCATTGTCGATATCGAGCCAGGCATGAACGTGCTCGGTCTCCGAGCGGCCGTGGACCAGAAAAGGCACGCCGAGGCTGTTCAGCATCTCGATCCGTGGGTCCCTGGGGCGTGGCGAATGAATGATCACGGCGTCTACCCGGCGGCTTTCGACCAGGCGCCGGTAGGCCTGTATCTCGTCTTCGTCATTATGCGCGGTAATAGGTGTGATGAGAATATCCGTATCGGTCGTTTCCAGGCGCTGCGCCATCCCCGACACGAATTCGGCAAAATGAATTTCTCCTGAACGCCCCATCATGACGCCGATCGCTCCGGCTCTTCCGGTCTTCAGGCGCACGGCATTGATATCGGGGCGATAGCCAAGCCGCATTGCTTCGCTCGCAACCCGGGCGCGCGTGGCTTCGCTCACCTCCGGATAGCCGCTAAGTGCGCGGCTGACCGTTGTCGGAGAAAGCCCAAGCTGCTTTGCAAATTCACGAAGTTTCATCGATGTCTTCTTTGTCCGGGAAATCAATGGACGATGCGTTGATGATGCGCAACGGGCAAGTGGTGATTCAGTTCAAATTGAAAACGGTTTCAATGATGTGACGTTGAAACGTCGGCTCGGATGCCGAATATACGCCCTTATCCGCGCAGCATGGCTATTATTATCGTACAAATGCAACCTGCAGAAGCTTGTTTGGGTGTCTTGACGCCATCAAAGCCTTCTGCGATGTTCCGTTGGCCAAATCGATTTCAATTTCTGGGAGGAGATTATGAAAAACTTTGCTCTAGCCTTATCCGCGATTGGACTTGCTCTCGCGGCCGGCCCTATCCACGCCGCAGAAATTTCGTTTGCCGCGAACACCACCGGGAAAAACGTCGAATTCCTGAACAAGCAGCTCGCGATTTTTGAGAAGGAGACCGGCAATCAGGTGAAGCTCGTCACCATGCCATCGTCGAGCAGCGAACAGTTCTCGCAATATCGCTTGTGGCTTGCCGCGGGGAACAAGGACATCGACGTCTATCAGACCGATGTCATCTGGGCGCCGCAGCTTGCCGACCAGTTCATTGATCTGAAGGAGGCCACCAAAGATGTGGCTGGCCAGTTCTTCCCGTCGATCATCGCTTCGCAGACCGTCAATGGCCGGCTGGTGGCGCTGCCGTTGTTTACCGATGCTCCGGCGCTGTACTACCGAAAGGACCTGCTCGAGAAATATGACAAGCTGCCGCCGAAGACCTGGGAGGAGATGGCCGCAACCGCCAAGGAGGTCCAGGATAAAGAGCGTCAGGCCGGCCAGAAGGACCTTTGGGGCTACGTCTTCCAGGGCAATTCCTATGAGGGGCTGACCTGCAACGCGCTGGAATGGGTGAAGTCGTCGGGGGGCGGCCAGATCGTCGAGCCGGACGGCACGATCTCGATCAACAATGAGAAGGCGGCAGCAGCGCTCGAACGCGCCAAGGGATGGATCGGCACGATTTCGCCGCCCGGCGTGCTCGCCTATCAGGAAGAGGAATCGCGTGGTGTCTGGCAGACCGGTAATGCTGTCTTCATGCGCAACTGGCCATATGCCTATTCCCTCGGCAACGGCGCCGACAGCGCCGTGAAGGGCAAGTTCGACGTGATGACGCTGCCGGTTGCGGCCGCCGGCGACAAGCCATCCTCGACACTCGGCGGCTGGAACCTGGCGGTGTCGAAATATTCGGAAAAGCAGGAAGCAGCCATCGCGCTCGTCAAATTCCTGACGTCGAAGGACGTGCAAAAGGCTCGCGCCATCGAGCTGTCCAATCTGCCGACACTGACCGACCTTTATGACGACAAGGATATTGCCGCCGCGCAGCCCTTCATGCCCAACTGGAAACCCATCTTCCAAGATGCGGTGCCGCGTCCTTCGGCGACAGCCAAGGTGAAATACAACGAAGTGTCCTCGAAGTTCTGGACGGCAGTGCACAATACGCTGTCCGGCAGCGGCTCGGCCGCCGAGAACCTCGAGCTCCTGGAAGCCGACCTGACGACCCTTAAGGGCGACGCCTGGTGAGTAGCGGGACCGGCGGCCGAGAGGGCGTCGGTCCAATCTCCGGAGGGCTAAACGGAAAGGCGTTTCATGACTGAAATCGTAGTTCCACAAGCAATTGAACCCAAGGTTTCCAAGCTCAGAGCCTCTACCGAGCTGCGATCCGAGCGCGTCCGGTCCGCCTGGATTTTTCTGGCGCCGACGCTGTTGATCCTGGCAGTTGTCGCGGGCTGGCCGCTGTTCAGAACCATCTATTTCAGCTTTACGAATGCGTCGCTCAACGACCTTGGCAATGCTGAGTTTGTCGGCTTTGCCAATTATTTGTCGTGGGTGACGCTGAAGAGCGGAAAGACCATCTATCGCGGCCTGCTGGCCGATCCGATCTGGTGGACTGCCGTCTGGAACACTGCCAAATTCACCCTCCTTTCGGTCGCGATCGAGACTGTGCTCGGCTTGATCGTCGCACTGGTGCTGAACGCGCAGTTCGTCGGGCGTGGCATCGTTCGGGCCGCAATCCTCATCCCGTGGGCGATTCCGACCATCGTCTCGGCCAAGATGTGGGCCTGGATGCTCAATGATCAGTTCGGCATTCTCAATGATATTTTGCTCGGTTTCGGCCTGATCAGCGAGAAGATCGCCTGGACCGCAAATCCGGAAACGGCGATGATCGCCGTGCTGATCGTCGACGTCTGGAAGACGACGCCCTTCATGGCGCTTCTGATCCTCGCCGGCTTGCAGATGGTTCCGGGAGATATTTATGAAGCGGCGAAGATCGATGGCGTCAATCCGGTCAAGGTTTTCTGGCGTCTGACGCTGCCGTTGATCCGGCCGGCCATCATGGTTGCCGTGATCTTCCGGATGCTGGATGCGATGCGCATCTTCGATCTGATCTATGTTCTGACGCCCAACAATGCGCAGACGAAGACCATGTCGGTCATGGCGCGCGAGAACCTGTTCGACTTCGACAAGTTCGCCTATGGCGCCACCGCCTCGACGGTGCTTTTCCTCATCATCGCCTCTGTCACGGTCCTCTATATCTGGTTCGGCCGCGTTAAGCTCGGCGGGGAGGAACGCTGATGCTGCTTTCGATCACCAGGAACACGCTTTTCTACCTGCTCGTTACGACCATCGTCATCATTGCAGTTTTCCCGTTCTACTATGCGATCCTCACCAGCCTGAAGACCGGCACGGCCCTTTTCCAAGTCGATTATTGGCCGACCTCGATCTCCTTCGGCAACTATGCTTCCGTCATGGGGCAGGGCAGTTTCGTTCGCAGCCTTGCGAATTCCGCGATGATCGCCTGCGTCGTCGTTTCAGCATCGCTGCTGCTCTCGATCACCGCTTCGTTCGCTTTGGCCCGGGTTCACTTCCGCGGACGGGCACTCTTGATGCTGACCATCCTGTCGGTGTCGATGTTTCCTCAGATTGCCGTGCTTGCGGGCCTCTTCGAACTGATCCGCTGGATCGGCATCTTCAACACGCCCTTCGCGCTGATCTTTTCCTACGTGATTTTCACGCTGCCATTCACTGTCTGGGTGCTGACGACCTTCATGCGGGAATTGCCGATCGAGATCGAGGAGGCGGCGATCGTCGACGGCGCCTCGCCATGGGTCATCGTCACTCAGGTCTTCATGCCGCTGATGTGGCCGGCGCTGGTGACAACAGGGCTGCTCGCTTTCATCGCCGCCTGGAACGAGTTTCTTTTCGCGCTGACGTTCACATCGTCCGATACGCAGCGGACGGTGCCGGTCGCCATCGCCCTGCTGTCGGGCAACAGCGCGTTCGAAATTCCCTGGGGCAACATCATGGCGGCTTCGGTGATCGTCACCGTGCCGGTTGTCGTGCTTGTTTTGATATTCCAGCGCCGGATCATTTCGGGGCTGACTGCCGGCGGCGTCAAGGGTTGAGGGAGTAGGACATGGCAGAGATCCGACTGGAGAACATCCGCAAGAGCTTTGGCGCTTTCGAGGTGATCAAGGGCGTGACGATGGAGATCCGCAGGGGCGAGTTCATGGTGTTCGTGGGGCCGTCCGGATGCGGCAAGTCTACGTTGCTCAGGCTTATCTCCGGGCTCGAGGACATTACCTCGGGAACGCTCGCCTTCGACAATGAGACGGTAAACCGGCACGCGCCGTCGAAGAGAGGGATCGCCATGGTCTTCCAGTCCTACGCGCTCTACCCGCATATGACGGTCTTCGACAACATGGCGTTCGGCATGAAGCTTTCCGGGAGCAACAGAGACGAATGCCGCCGGCGCGTCGAGCAGGCGGCCGGCATGCTGCAGCTCTCATCCTATCTGGACCGCTTGCCGCGACAGCTTTCCGGCGGGCAGCGTCAGCGCGTCGCAATCGGCCGGGCGATCGTGCGCGATCCCAAGGTCTTTCTCTTCGACGAGCCGCTGTCCAATCTCGACGCGGCGCTTCGCGTCGCGACGAGGCTTGAGATCGCCAAGCTTCATCGCAGCATGCACGGTACGACGATGATCTATGTGACGCATGATCAGGTCGAGGCCATGACTCTGGCTGATCGGATCTGCGTGCTGAGGGACGGCGTCGTCGAGCAAATCGGCACGCCGCTGGAACTTTACGAAAGCCCGAACTCGGTCTTTGTCGCCGGCTTCATCGGTTCGCCGAAAATGAACTTCCTGTCGGGTGGGCTGGCGCAGCCCTATGACAGCCATACGATCGGCGTGCGCGCGGAGCATGTTCGCATCTCGGCCGAGTCTCCTGTTTGGAGAGGCACGGTCATCCATTCCGAAATCCTCGGTTCCGACAGCTTTGTCTATCTGGATATCGGGGAGGATGAGCCGCTTGTCGTGCGGGAGGCCGGCGTCTGCCGTCACGAGCCGGGCCATACGCTTGGCCTCGCGCCACTTGCCGGTCACATCCACCGTTTCGACCGGTCGGGCCGGGCGCTCGAACGTGAATCCATGCGGGCAGCCTGATCTTCCAGGCATCGATGTCTTTCCCGAAGCTCGATCCGCTTCAACTACAAGGAGAAAACGACGTGACCATACGCACCGTTGTCTGGGGTGAAAACATCCATGAGAATACCAACTCGATCGTCCGGGGCATCTATCCGGAAGGCATGCATACGACCATCGCCAATGCGCTGAATACCGATCCTGGCATCTCGGCGACGACGGCGACGCTGCAGGAGCCGGAACATGGCCTAAGCGAAGCCCGGCTTGCCGAAACCGATGTCTTGACCTGGTGGGGCCACAAGGATCACGGCGCCGTGTCAGACGTCGTCGTCGAGCGCGTCGCCAAACGCGTCTGGGAAGGCATGGGCCTTCTCGTGCTGCATTCCGGCCATTTCTCGAAAATCTTCAAGCGGCTGATGGGAACACCCTGCGCGCTGAAATGGCGCGAGGCGGGTGAGCGCGAGCGGCTGTGGACGATCAACCCGCGCCATCCGATCGCCGCCGGCATCGGCGAGCATTTCGAACTCGAGAACGAGGAAATGTATGGCGAGCAGTTCTCGGTGCCGGAGCCGCTCGAAACTGTGTTCATCTCCTGGTTCCAGGGCGGCGAAGTGTTCCGCTCGGGCCTGACCTGGCGCCGCGGCGCCGGCAACATCTTCTATTTCCGCCCCGGCCATGAGACCTATCCGACCTATCACGACGCCACCGTCCAGAAGGTGCTGATCAACGGCGTCAAGTGGGCCTACAACCCTGAAGGCGCGTTGACTGGCATTACCGACGCTCCAAATGTGCCGGTGGAAAAGGCATTGGAGCCGATCGTCGAACGCGGCCCGAAACTGCACCAGGCCGGCGAAGCCGGTTATCGCTGAATTCTATAGAGGACCATGAGGACAAAAATGCGCTTGATCATTCTCGGAACCGGAGGATGGGCAAATACCCATGCTATGAATTTTTCGGAAATCGCCGGCGTCAAAATTGTTGCTGCCGTCGATACAGACGAGGTCCGGCTGCGGGCCTTCGCGCTCAGGCATGGCATCCCGCTTACTTTCACATCGCTCGATGACGCCCTTGCCTGGGGGGAGTTCGACGCCGTGACCAATGTCACGCCGGATCGAGCGCATTATTCCACGACGATGAAGATACTCGGCGCCGGCAAGCATGTGCTCTGCGAGAAGCCCCTGGCGGTCAACTACCGCGAGGCCAAGGAGATGGCCGACGCCGCGGCGGCGTCCGGAAAGGTCACGATGGTAAACCTTACCTATCGTAATGTGGCGCCGCTGCAGGCGGCGCGAAAGATGGTGCTGGATGGCCGTCTCGGCGCGATCCGCCACTTCGAAGCGTCCTATCTCCAAAGTTGGTTGGTGTCCAAGGCTTGGGGCGACTGGACCAAAGAGTCGCAGTGGCTTTGGCGGCTGTCGACAAAGCACGGCTCCAACGGTGTGCTGGGCGATGTTGGTATCCACATTCTCGACTTCGCGGTTTTTGCCGCCGGCAGCGACGTCAAGGCGGCGGCATCGCATCTCAAGGTTTTCGACAAGAGCCCCGGGAACCGGATCGGCGAATACGAGCTCGATGCGAATGACAGTTTCCTGATGATGGCCGAGCTCGAAAACGGCGCGGCCGGCGTCATCCATGCAACGCGCTGGGCAACCGGCCATCTGAACGAATTGCGCCTGCGCCTGCATGGAGACAAGGGGGCGCTGGAGGTGGTGCATACGCCTGAAGGTTCGACCCTCAGGGCCTGCGAAGGCGCCGATGCCGACAAGGCGATCTGGCGCAAGATCGAGGTCGAACCGGTCATCACCAATTTCCAGCGATTTGCAAACGCCGTGGAAAAAGGGAAGCCGGATGAGCCGGGTTTCGGCCATGCCGCCAAGCTGCAATTTGTTCTTGATCACGCAGTCAAGACGGCCGGCGCCCTGACTGAGCTTTAGACAGGTTCCTCGGAGGGGCCGAGCATCGTCAGATGCGCTGGTTCAGCTCGTCTTCGCTGATGCCGAAATGCTCGAGGATGATGCCGACGTTCCGGCGGTGAGATTTGAAATAAACGTCGAAGAGATCGCCGACCAGCGGAACCGTGCCGCAGGCGGCGTCGACGCCGAGATTGACCGCCATGCGGGCGAGCTTATGGGCAGGAAGGCCGAGACGCCTTGCTTCATCGATGATGAAGAGACCGATGAGGGATCCGGCAACGTCGCCGACGGCTGGGATGAGGCCGAGAACCGAGTCTGCGCCGATCCGTACGCCGAAAGGCAATCTGACTGCGGTATCCATGAGCCGAGCGATCGCGGCAGCGCGTCGAATTCTTTCGCGTTCGAGCGCCGTGAGGCGTTCCATGTGGGCAGAGGCTGGCATCAAAACCCTTGCGGCATTGGGATCGCAGCGCGATCCTGATCCAACGAAGGTGCGGCGTCGCGATCGAGATGTTCCATTGCCGTGAAACGCCGAAAGTCTTAATAGGTTCGCCGGCCGCGTGAGGATTTACGCCTGAGCCGCGTCAGGCGGCTCTCTGCGATCTTGACCCGCCGGCCGGTGCATTGATCTGAAAACGGCCGACCACGCCCTCCAGCGTCTGCGTCTGCCCGCCGAGCGCACGGCAGGCTGAGACCGTTTCCGCGGCCATCGCGGCATTGCGCTGCGTGACCTCATCGAGCGCATTGACGGAGGCATTGATTTCCCCGATCGCCACCGCCTGCTCGGAGGAAACCGAAACGATGCGGGCGATCAGGCCGGCGACCTGCTCGACCTGGCCTTCGATTTCCATTAGCGCCTTGCCGGTGCGGTTGACGAGCTCTACGCCGGTGGAAACCTGAGACGATGACGTGGAAATCAGAGATCTGATCTCCTTGGCGGCATTGGCCGAACGGAGGGCGAGCTCACGTACTTCCTGCGCTACAACGGCGAAGCCTTTGCCCGCTTCGCCTGCTCGGGCAGCTTCCACACCGGCGTTGAGCGCCAGAAGGTTGGTCTGGAACGCGATCTCATCGATGACGTTGACGATATCGCCGATCTGGGCGGACGAACCCTCGATCTTCTGCATGGCGGCGATCGCATCGCGAACGATGGCTGCCGAATGTTCGGCGCTGCTGCGCGTCTCGGCCATCATACCGGTCGCCTTGCCGGCATGGTGGGAGGCGTCATTGGTTTTAGCGTTCATCTCTTTGAGCGCGGCGGTGGCCTCTTCTAGCATAGCCGCCTGCTGCTCCGTGCGCGATGCGAGACTGTCGGCGGCATTGGTGATGCCGGTCGAGGAACTGCCCACCTGCCGGGAGGTCTGGGCGACCTCCGCCATTGAGGCGGAAAGAGCATCCAGGCTGTCGTTGAACTTGGCGCGCAAGCTCTCATAGGCGGCGGCAAAGGTTGTCGTGATACGGCAATCAAGATTGCCGTGCGACAGCTGGTCCAGGCCATATGTCAACTCATTGATAACCGTTTCGCGTGTCCGCTCCTCGGCCGCCTTTTCGGCCATCTGGCTGCGCTCGCGCTCGAATTCGGCATCGCGAAGCGCCGTTTCCCGCTTCTGCGCGTCCTGCCGTTCCAGCGCATTACGGCGGAACACCGCAACCGCCTTGGACATGGCGCCGATCTCGTCGGAACGGTTCGCATAGGGAACTTCGGTCGAAAAATCGCCTTCGGCAAGATTGCCCATATACGCCTTCATGCCATCGAGCGGCACGATTGCCCGGCGGCGCAGAAGATAGAGTCCCGCCAGCAGCAGAGCGAAGGAGCCGAAGCCTGCAGCTCCCGCATAGATCGTCCAGGTCACGATTTCCGAAGCTGCGTTCTTTTCCTCGCCCTTCAGGAAAGCGTCGGAACTCGCGACGAGCTTCTCCACAGCATCCTGGTGCGTATGGAAGGCGACGCGCAACTGCTCGATCGCGCCGTGCGCCTTGTCTTCGTCCTTTGCTTTCAGCGCTGGAATGATCTCGCGGTTCATCACGTCCCAGAATGCATCGCCCTTGGTCAGCACATCGTTTTCGAGCTCGTCCTTCAAAGCCTGCGGCAGCCGGGTGGACTTCCAATAGGCGCGGCGAACGTCGTAAGCGGCCTTCAGATTGGCGATCTTCGCCAGATTGGTCTCGGTGAGTTCGGGAAATTTGCTCGCCTCGAAGGAGAGCATGTAGGATTCGACCACGAAGAGCGGCGGCGGCAATATGTCGGCGATGAGATCCTTGCCGTAAACCACCTGCTCGTAAACCGGCCCGTTGACTTTCAGCCTTTCAAGCGCCGATTGCTGCAATCCGATCGACATGAAAAGACCGGCTGAAACGGCGATGCCAAACGCCACCAGGCTGCGCGCAATGGTAAATGCCAAGACTGTCTCCAAATAACTTTTGGCTTCTCTTCTTTGAGATGCCTGATCTACGTATGTCATTATTTCGCGAGAACACTGAAATATAGTTAAAATTCTCGTAGAATTGTTCACGATTGGAACGAACGCCGCAGTGGCGCTGCCCTAGTGACTTTTGTGCAACAATACGTTGAATTTGAACTTAGTCATCGCCCTGTCTAGTGCGGACAGCAGAACTGTGATTTACACTCTCGCTGTTATTCGTCTTCCTTTTTGAGTGTTAATGAAAGTCTTTGTTATCAAATCCTTAAACATGAGCGGGTGGCGATTTGCGCGGACAGTGATGCGCATCGCAACTGCAAGCGACATCGCGTGAAACGCGAGCCGGTAGCGGGCTTCAACGCGACGGCATTGTTCACCGGTCGTGGACGAGGCGCGGCTTCGGAAGACGATCGCCGCTATACTTACGTCTCAACGTGCACGCATCCACGAGCACCTCCAGAAGAGCTCCGTGCGGATGACCGGCCGCAGTCCTGTCGCGCCCGTCTTCCCGTCGGGCATGTGCCGAATGCAATTGAACACTAGGATCGAGGGAAAATATATGTTGTCGATGAGGGCCGTCGTCCGCCGGAAAAGAGCCGAGAGCTGGAACGAAACTTCTCGTGCCGCGATTTCGTCCACATCGTTGATCGCCTTGGCCGGAATGTTAGTGTCCGCGCCACACAGCGCTTACGCAGCAAACGAATGTGGGGCGCCGGTCGGCGGTGTGGTCATCTGCACCGGCAGCAGCTATCCAGCGCCGAACGGCATCGGCTACACAAACTCCAGCGGGCTCACCCTGACACTCAACAATCCCAATCTGGTTGCGGTGAGAACTGGTGGTGGGCAGGGCGGCGTCTTCGTAAGCAGTTCGGTCGCCAACGTCAATGACATTGTCATCAACGCGCTGCTGTTCCAATCGTCTCAGTCGGCGGTAGCTCTGACGAACGGGATTGCCGCCGTAAATCAGGGAACCGCTGGCAACGCCATTGTGCGAATGGATACCGGCACGGTAACGGTAAACACAAACAACCTTGGCAACGGACTCCTTGCAAGCGTCTCCAATAGCGCCGGTACCGGCAATTCCATGCTCACTCTCAATGGCGGACAGGTTATCAACACGGGGGCAGGAGGCAATGGCGTAAGTGCTCTGAATGCGGGCACTGGCAATGCCGGCATCATGATGACGGGCGGCTCGATCAGCACCAACACTGGCATCGGCATGCGCGCTCTGATTAGTAATGCCGCCTCTTCCGGCGCCGCCAGCGTCGCGATCAGCGGCGGAACGGTCACGACAGCGTCGGGCATGGGTGTCTTAAGCCAGGCGGAGCGCGGCAGTGCCGGCATCACCATGACGGCCGGCACGGTCACGGTTCAAAGCGGCGCCAACCCCGCCCTGACCGCCGTGGTCAACAACGCCGCCAGCACAGGCACGGCCAGCATCGCCATGAGCGCCGGCACCGTCACGAACAACGGCAGTGGCGATGGCATATTCGCCAACAACAAGGGTACCGGGACTTACGACATCAATATAACAGGTGGCACGGTGATCGGCGGTTCGGGCACGGGGGCAGCCATCCATGCAGCCGCGGCCTCGGGCGGCACGATTGCCATCGGCTCCAGCGCCGTCGTCAATGCCGGAGCCTCGGGCATCGCCCTCAGCCAGACCGGGGGCGCGGCCACGATCGTCACGGCCGGCACTGTGAACGGAAACGTTAATCTCAGCGCCGCCGGCAATACCCTTTCCATCACGGGCGGCACCATCGCCGGCAACATCAGCGGCGGGGGCAATACGGCGCTGAGCTTTGATCTCGGCATCGGCAGCTTCACCTACGACTCGCCCTATGCAATCAGCGGCATGGGCAGCGTCGCCATGAATTCGGGATCGGCCGAGATCGACGGCAGCCTCGCCACCAACACGCTTGCCGTCAACGGCGGCAGTCTCATCCTTAACGGCGTCGGTACGGCCGCGGGCGGCGCCACCGTGTCGGGCGGCACGTTCGTCGTTGGCGACGCCGCGCACGCCTCGGCTACGCTCACAGGGTCACTCGACGTGCTCGCCGGCGGCCGTTTGCAGGGCTTCGGCACCATCATCGGCGATGTCGGCAACGCCGGCATCATCGCCCCCGGCAATTCGATCGGCACGCTGACGGTGAGCGGCAACTATACCGGCAACGGCGGTACGCTGGAGATCGAGACGGTGCTGGGAGACGATGCCTCGGCCACCGACCGGCTGGTCGTTACCGGCAATACGTCGGGCAGCACCAACGTCAAGGTCGTCAATGTCGGCGGCGGCGGCGCACAGACCGTCGAAGGCATCAAGATAGTCGACGTCGGCGGGACCTCCAACGGCACGTTTTCGCTGTTGGGCGACTACGTCTTCCAGGGCGACCAAGCGGTGGTCGCAGGCGCCTATGCCTATCGGCTCTATAAGAACGGCGTCAGCACGCCCAGCGACGGCGACTGGTATCTCCGATCGCATCTAACCAGCGAGACGGACGGTGATACATTGCCGCTTTATGCACCGGGCGTGCCGCTTTACGAGATCTATGCGGGCGTCCTGCAGACATTCAACCAACTGGGCACTCTCCAGCAGCGCACTGGCGGCCGTTCCTGGGCGGGCGGTGATTCCACCGGCAACGCTGACGAGAATAAGAATCCGCTGGGCATCTGGGGACGGATCGAGGCTGCGCACAGCCATCTGGAGCCAGGAACATCGACGACCGGCGCCGACTACGACGCGAACATCTGGAAGCTGGAGACGGGCGCGGACGGGGCGTTGACCGAAAGCGCGGCCGGCGCCCTGATTGGCGGGTTCAGCGTTCACTATGGTACGACTTCCGCAGATGTATCCTCTCTGTTCGGTACCGGCGACATCGACACCACCGGCTATGGCCTCGGCGGCACGCTTACCTGGTACGGCAATAGCGGCCTCTACGTCGACGCTCAGGGGCAGCTGACCTGGTATGACAGCGATCTTCATTCCGACGACCTGAGCAGAACGCTGACAAAGGGCAACGACGGCTTCGGCTATGCAGTGAGCATCGAAGCCGGGCAGAAGATCAGTCTTGGCACCCGATGGTCGCTGACGCCGCAGGCCCAGCTTTCCTACTCGTCCGTGCGATTCGACGACTTCACCGATCCCTATGGTGCCGCTGTATCGCTTGGCGACAGCGACACTCTGATCGGCCGCCTCGGACTTTCCGCCGATTATGAGAACGAATGGAAGGATGCTAGCGGTCGGGCGAGCCGCGCAAGTGTCTACGGAATCGCCAATCTCTACTATGATTTCCTCGACGGATCCGATGTCGACGTCTCGGGGACGCGGCTCGTCAGCGAAAACAGGGCGCTGTGGGGCGGAGTGGGCTTGGGTGGCTCCTACGACTGGTCGGACGAGCGCTATTCCATCAACGGCGAAGCATTCGCGCGCACCAGCCTCCAGGACTTTGGCGACAGCTATTCGATCGGCGGCAAAATCAGTTTCAATGTGAAGTGGTGAGGGTACCAACTTTTCATGGAGGCACCGCCGATGACCCAAGCCGCTCCACCTCTTTGACGTGCGAGTGCCCCATAGAGCAGTCATCCCTCATTCTGCCTCAGCCTTATTCAGTAAGACGCAATTCCGAACTGGAGCCGATTGCTCGGAAGAACGGCTTAACGCCAAACCGGTATCAACTCCGACAAAGTTTATCCGGGCTGCTGGACATGTCTTCGTCTAGCTGCCCGCTCGCGGTTGATTTTTACCGAGACCGTACTACAGGATAGAATCTTAGGATGCGGATCTCGAGCTATTGCTCAGGAATAAGAAGAGACCGACGTATCGGCCGAAACAGTCATGAGCGCTCCATCGCTAGATGGGTGGGGATGTAACGCGTTAACTGAACAGATCTCTAAATCGAAGTTACTGATGCCGGGACTAAAAAATCGTACCTCAGAGATTGCAGGCTGCTTTTCTGGATCGTCGGCATGCGTTTCGGTATAGTGGGCTGATCGTCATGGATATTACCGACGAGATCTCAAATGAGCCGCGCAAACGGGGCCGTCCGAAAGTTTCCAGCGACGAGTACAAGCGCACTCATATCGTCGAAGTCGCTCGCCGCGTTTTCGTAAAATACGGCTATGCCGGAAGCACGACCGCAGTGGTCGCTGCGGAGGCAGGAGTTTCCAAGCAGACGCTCTACAAGCTGTTTCAGAGCAAGGAAGAGCTGTTTGCCGCCGTGGTCGGCGCGCATCGGCGCCTGATGCTTAACTTGCCGAGGTCTGCCGAGGATATCCCGATTGCGGAAAGTCTCGAGCGTATCTTCATGATCGACATGGACGAGGATATGGACGCGGAACGCGCCGGCTTCCTGCAGCTTGTCTTTCGCGAAGCCGCGCAGTTTCCCGAGCTTATCGACATTCTCCAGCGCGAAGGCATACTCGCCAGCCGGCAGCATCTCGCCGACTGGCTGAACGATCGACGGGCGGAAGGCAGGCTGTCGCTGGACGATCCGGAGAGCGGTGCCCGCATGCTGATGGATATGATCTTCGGTGGCATGGGTCCACCGGAAGGTCGCGTGCAAGCCTGGCCTGACCGGACCCGGATGCTTGCCCATCTTCGGCGCTGCATCACGATCTTCGCCGCCGGCGTCAGGGCGGCTTGAAGCGTAGATCGGCACAGCAACCCTCGTTCTTTATCTCGCACAATCCCTAGAGACCAAGTGATTGCGGCTTGCGCCTTTTCCACCTACCGTCATCTCATCCTGTAAAACGGGTGAAGGGAATGCTGCGTCTCTCCGTCCATTGACCCCCCGTAGGCCGCGTCCACCCCGCAAGCCGGGAGAAGGTTAGGGCGAGGGGAACCACGCAAGCTTACCGGACGCGGTGCCTGGAAGGCGACGCTGCGAGCGCTACCGAAAACCAACCGCAAAATGCTGCGCTGCCGAAAAAATCGCCAAGCACTCTGCTGCGCGTTTTTTCGGCATGCCCCATTGACAATTCACCGCCGATAGCACTTGATATCGAAATCCAATAAAATAGACAGATGTCCGGTATATTGGATCATCGAAACATCTACAAGGGGAACGCCATGATCATTTCCTTTCGCACCGGCCTGATGTCGCTGGCCGTCGCCTACCTGGTGTCGACGCCTGTGCTCGCCGAGGGCAGCAAGCTCGACGAAGTGCTGGCCCGCGGCCATCTCGTGCTCGGCACTGGCAGCACCAATGCGCCCTGGCACTTCAAGAGCGCGGACGATAAGCTTCAGGGCTTTGATGTCGACATGGGCCACATCGTCGCCAAGGCCCTGTTCGGCGATCCGGATAAGATCGAATATGTCAACCAGTCTTCGGATGCCCGCATTCCGAACATCACCACCGATAAGGTCGACATCACCTGCCAGTTCATGACTGTTACGGGCGAACGCGCCCAGCAGGTTGCCTTCACCATTCCCTATTATCGTGAGGGGGTCGGCCTGATGCTCAAGGCGGACGGAAAATATGCCGATTATGCCGCCCTGAAGGCTGCCGGCTCGTCGGTCACCATCTCGGTTCTCCAGAACGTCTATGCCGAGGCTATGGTGCACGCGGCATTGCCGGAAGCGACCGTCGACCAATACGAATCCGTCGACCTGATCTATCAGGCGCTGGAGTCCGGGCGCGCCGATGCCGCCGCCACGGACCAGTCGTCGCTCGCCTGGTACATGACGCAGAACCCCGGACGCTACAAGGATGCTGGTTACGGCTGGAACCCACAGACCTATGCCTGCGCCGTCAAGCGCGGTGACCAGGACTGGCTGAACTTCGTCAATACCGCTCTTCACGAAGCGATGACCGGTGTCGACTTCGACTTTTACGCCAAATCCTACAAGACCTGGTTCGGCAAGGATCTGACGCCGCCGCAGATCGGCTTCCCCGTCGAATTCAAGTGACCGCGATGCGGGACGGGAGTTCGCTCCCGCTCCGCTGGAACAGAAAGATCTTGGTCCAGGTCGGGCCAAGATCCGAATCCGCTTCTGAATCGAGTGGTGGAGTATGACGCCGTCCGGGCCGCTCGCAGGTTCGGCGGCATGCTCCGGTCTGAAAGGACCCGCATGGGTTACACGCTGAATTTCGCTGCCGTCTGGCGCAATTTCGACTTTCTCTTAAGCGGACTTGCCCTCAGCCTCGGCCTTGCCGTGATCTCGATCCTGATCGGGGCCGCAATCGGTCTTGTCGTGGCTTTCGCGCTGACGTCGAGGAGCCGCTTCGCGCTCGTGCCGGCGCGCATCTATGTCACTATCATTCGCAACCTGCCGATTCTCGTCCTGGTGCTTTTCGCCTTTTTCGCGCTGCCGCAGATGGGCTTGCGCCTCGACAAGATGAAAAGCTTCGTGCTGGTTCTCTCGCTCTATTCCGGCGCCTATCTGGCCGAGGTGTTCCGCGCCGGACTGCTGTCGATCCCAAGAGGACTGACGGAAGCCGGCCTCGCAATCGGCCTGACGGCAATGCAGATCCGAAGCTCGATCATCGCACCGCTGATGTTGCGCAACGTGCTGCCATCGCTCTCCTCGACCATCATCTCGCTCTTCAAGGACACCTCGCTCGCCGCCGCCATCGCCGTGCCCGAGCTGACCTTTGCCGCCCGCAAGATCAATGTCGAGAGCTTCCGCGTCATCGAAACATGGCTGGTTACATCAGCCCTCTATGTCGCGACCTGTTTCCTCATCGCCGCCTTGATGCGCCTTGTCGAGCGCCGTCTGGCCCTGCCGAGATAATTCCGATGTCTCACACCTTTCTCGAACAACTCTGGATCGCCCGTTACGTCATCATGAACGGCATCGCCATGACCGTGTCGATCTCGCTGCTGGCCATTCTCGCCGGCTCCGTTCTCGGGGTCTTTGTCGGACTGGCGCTGGTTTACGGCGGCATTGTCTTACGTCTACTCGTGCGAGCCTATACGGATATCATCCGCGGCACGCCGGTGCTCGTGCTCGTACTGGCAAGCTATTACGTCTCCGCTGCGGTCGGTCTTGATCTCGGACCGTTCTCCGCCGGCGTCCTCGCCCTTGCCGTCTTCTGCTCTTCCCATGTCGGCGAAATCGTGCGCGGAGCGCTTCAGGCGATCCCGAAGGGTCAGACCGAAGCCGCTAAGGCGATCGGTCTGACCTTTACCCAGACCTTCAACTCGGTGCTGTGGCCGCAGGCCATGCGCCAATGTCTGCCGGCCTGGGTGAATACGGCGGCCGAGATGGTGAAAGCCTCGACTCTGCTCTCCGTCATCGGCGTCGCCGAGCTTCTCCTGCGCACGCAGGAGATCATTTCCCGCAATTTCATGAGCCTGCAGTTCTATTTTCTGGCCGGCGGTCTCTATTTCATCGTCAACTACGGCATCGAGCACTTCGGCAAATATGTCGAGCGCAAGACCGCCCTGCCGTCCTGAGGAGCCTACCGATGGCCAAGACCATTCTCGACATCAAGGGTCTGCGTAAGACTTACGGTATCCACGAAGTTCTCAAGGGGGTCGATTGCGCCGTGCAGGAAGGCGAAGTCATCTCCATTATCGGCTCATCCGGCTCAGGCAAGACCACCTTGCTGCGCTGCGTCAACATGCTCGAGGAATTCCAGGGCGGCACGATCAGACTCGACGGCGAGGAAATCGGCTATCACGTCGACGGCGCGTCGCGGCGGCGCAAGAGCGAGAAGGAGATTGCGCGCCAGCGCGCCCTGACCGGCATGGCTTTTCAGCAGTTCAATCTCTTCCCGCATATGAGTGCGGCCGAAAACGTCATGCTCGGCCTCGTCAAGGTGAAGAAGATGACGAAGCCGGACGCCCGCATCATTGCTGAAAAATGGCTGGACCGGGTCGGCCTTGCCGCCCGCGCCAACCATTATCCCGGTCAGCTCTCCGGCGGCCAGCAGCAGCGTGTCGCAATTGCCCGCGCCATCGCCATGTCGCCGCGGCTGATGTTGTTCGACGAGGTCACCTCAGCCCTCGACCCGGAACTGGTGGGCGAAGTGCTGCAGGTGATCAAGGGGCTGGCCGCCGACGGCATGACCATGCTGCTCGTCACCCACGAGATGCGTTTCGCCTATGAGGTTTCATCCCGCGTTATCTTCATGAACCAGGGCGTCATCTGCGAGGAGGGCGATCCGAAGGAAATGTTCCTGCGTCCGAAGACCGAACGATTGGCAGAATTTCTCAAAACATCGAGCTTCAATTAGACGACGGCGCGGCGATAGGGCAGGGGGAGGGGGCGCGCTCGCCCAAATTACGTTCAGTCTGCATCCCCGGCAGGCAGATTTCCCGACAAAAGTCCGAGACAGGTTGATGATCCAGAGCGGGGGGGTTTTGGCACGGGCTTTGCTTTCTGCCTTGTATGCAAGAGAGCCACACATCCGAGACCACGCAGAAATCCATTGAGGCAACGATCGTCTCCGGGATCCTTTCTGCCAAGATCCGGCCGGGCACTCGACTTGGCGAAAATCAGCTGGCAGCGCTCTTCGGCGTGTCGCGAACCCGCGTCCGTGAAGCGATGATGCGTCTGGAGACGCGCGGCATCGTGCATGTCAGCCCCCGGCGCGGCTGGTTCGTCGTCGAGCCCTCCGCTGAGGATGCGATCGCCGTCTATCAGGCGAGGCGTGTCGTCGAGGCTGGATTGCTGCGCAGCATGGCCGTGCTGACGGAGGAGGGACGCAAGGCTCTCGACGCCCATCTGAATGAGGAGAGGAATGCCATGGCGGCGGGCGACCGCCAGCGGCTGACTTATCTGATGGGCGATTTCCATATCCGCATCGCGGAATTGAGCGGGAACACGATCATCGTCGATATCCTGCGCGACCTGACCGCGAGGACGATCCTCATTTCGATGCTCTATCAATCCGAATTTCATGCGGCGCAGTCTCACGGCGGTCACTGCCGCATTTTCGAGGCCATGCAGACAGGTGATTTCGTCAGAGCTGCGGAGCTCTCCGTCCAACATCTTGATGAGGTGGAAATGGGCCTCGACCTGACGGCGCGCCCGGATCCGCTTTCGGATCTGCGCAGTTCCCTGTCGCTTCCGCTAAAGGCCGCATCCTCCATCGCCCGGCAATCGGACCCCAAAACCACAACTTCAAAGGAGCAATGAACACATGCTGACAAGACGGATCTTCTTCGCAATCGCAGCCCTGACCGCGACCTTCAGCTTCACCTCGCCGTCTCACGCCGATGCTCTCGCCGACATTACGGCGCGCGGTACGCTGCGCGTCGCAGTCCCGCAGGATTTCCCACCTTTCGGCAGCGTCGGCACCGATATGGCGCCGATGGGCTACGATATCGACATGGCCAACCTCATTGCCGAAAAGCTGGGTGTCAAAGCCGAGCTCGTGCCGGTTACGAGCGCCAACCGCGTCCCCTATCTGCAGACGAACAAGGTCGATCTTGTGATATCGAGCCTCGGCAAGAATCCGGAGCGCGAAAAGGTGATCGATTTCTCGGTCGCCTACGCGCCCTTCTTCAACGGCGTCTTCGGGCCGGCCGATCTTTCGGTCGCCAAGGCAGAAGATCTCGCGGGCAAGAGCATCGGCGTCACGCGCGGCGCCGTGGAGGATCTCGAGCTGACGAAGATCGCGCCGGCCGACGCAACGATCAAGCGTTACGAGGACAATAACGGCACCATCTCGGCCTTCCTCTCCGGCCAGGTCGACATCATTGCCACCGGCAATGTCGTGGCGGCTGCCATCCTCGCCAAAAATCCTCCCAAGCGCCCCGAGCTGAAGTTCCTCATCAAGAACTCGCCCTGCTACATCGGCCTCAACAAGGAACAGTCCGCGCTTCTGGAGAAGGTGAACGGCATCGTCGCTGCCGCCAAAGCCGATGGCAGCTTGAATGCCATCTCGCAGAAGTGGCTCGGCGCCGATCTGCCGTCCGATCTTTAAGGAAATCCGGGTCTCGCGCATGCGCTCCGTCACCGCAAGAGGGGACATTCCTTGAGTTACCATTTCGAATTCGGCTGGCTGCTTGAATATTACCCCCAGATCATTAAGGGCATACTGATCACCCTGGAGCTTATCGCGATTGGCGGTGTGCTCGGCATTTCGCTCGGCATCGTCTGCGCCTGGGTGCGGGCGCTCGGCCCGGTCTGGCTGAAGCCGGTCGTTGCGGCCTATGTCGAACTGATCCGCAACACCCCATTCCTGATCCAGCTTTTCTTCATCTTTTTCGGTCTGCCATCGCTCGGGCTCCAGCTCTCCGAATTGACGGCCGCTAATCTCGCAATGGTCGTCAACCTCGGCGCCTATAGCTGCGAGATCATTCGCGCGGGCATCCAAGCAACGCCGAAAGGCCAGTTCGAGGCGGGCGAGAGCCTCGCCATGACGCGCTTCGAGACCTTCCGCCATGTCGTGCTCGTGCCGTCGCTGCAGCGCATCTGGCCGGCACTGTCGTCGCAAGTGGTCATCGTCATGCTCGGCTCAGCGGTCGTATCGCAGATCGCCGCCGAGGATCTGACTTTCGCCGCGAATTTCATCCAATCGCGAACCTTCCGAGCCTTCGAGGCTTACATCGTCTCGACATCAATCTATCTCGCGCTGGCAATCCTGCTCCGGCAGGTGCTGGGCCTGGTTGGCTGGTTCATCTTCCCGAGGAGAGCAGTGCGATGATCACCTTCACGCTTTGGGACATCCTGCGCAACCTGCTGCTCGCCACTCGCTGGACCATTCTTCT
Organism: Rhizobium sp. BK049; assembly: GCF_014193135.1. Lineage (NCBI taxonomy): Bacteria > Pseudomonadati > Pseudomonadota > Alphaproteobacteria > Hyphomicrobiales > Rhizobiaceae > Rhizobium > Rhizobium sp. BK049. The sequence goes on along the minus strand of NZ_JACHYV010000001.1, from coordinate 116,647 downwards.
ATCGCTCGTCTCGTTCATCGGCGGCAGCGTGGTCGGCCTCGGCCTGCTATTCCTACGCATCAGCAGGCGCAAGGCCGGTCGGGCATTTGCGAAATATTATATCGAGCTCTTCCAGGGTACGCCGCTGCTGATGCAACTCTTCATCGCCTTTTTCGGTCTCGGGCTCTTCGGAATAGACGTCCCGGCCTGGCTGGCGGCGGGACTGGCGCTGATCCTATGGAGCGCCGCCTTTCTCACCGAGATCTGGCGAGGCTGCGTCGAAGCGGTTGCGAAGGGGCAATGGGAAGCCTCCGCCAGCCTCGGCATGGGGCGTCTGCAGCAGATGCGCTACGTCATCCTTCCGCAGGCGCTGAGGATCGCCATACCGCCGACCGTCGGTTTCTCCGTTCAGATCATCAAGGGCACGGCGCTGACCTCGATCATCGGTTTCGTCGAATTGTCCAAGGCCGGCACCGTGGTAACCAACGCCACCTTCCAGCCCTTCACCGTCTATGGGCTCGTCGCGCTCATCTATTTCGCCCTTTGCTGGCCCTTGTCGAAAAGCAGCCAGATCCTGGAGAGGAAGCTCAATGTCACTCATCGAAATCACTGACGTCCGCAAGAGCTACGGATCCAACGAGGTGCTGAAAGGCATCAACCTGAATGTCGAACCTGGCGAGGTCATTGCCATTATCGGCAAGAGCGGTTCGGGCAAATCGACCCTGCTTCGCTGCATCAATGGTCTTGAGACCATTACCAGCGGTTCCATCTCAGTGGCCGGCGCACAGCTCATCGATGACGAAGTCCATTTAAAGGCGCTGCGCCTGAAGGTCGGCATGATCTTTCAGCAATTCAATCTCTTCCCGCATCTGACTGCCGGCGGCAACGTCGTGCTGTCGCAGGCTGTGGTCAAAAAGACACCCAAGGCCGAAGCCGAGGCCACCGCCCGCAAGATGCTGGAGCGTGTGGGGCTGGGTCACAGGTTCGACGCCTATCCTGACGAGCTCTCGGGCGGACAACAGCAGCGCGTTGCCATCGCCCGCGCGCTCGCCATGCAGCCGACCGCCCTTCTTTGCGATGAGATCACCTCGGCGCTCGATCCGGAACTGGTCGCCGAAGTTCTGGCCGTCGTGCGCGAACTTGCCGCCGAGGGAATGACGCTGCTGATGGTCACGCACGAGATGAAGTTCGCCCGCGACGTCTGCAGCCGCGTCGTCTTTATGCATCAGGGCCGAGTCCATGAAGCAGGCCGGCCGGGGGACGTCTTCGCCAATCCGCAGACTGCTGAGTTAAAGCAGTTCCTCGGAGTCAGCTAAGTTTACGCAGTGGGATTTCGCCACATGCCGGCGCATGAATGGCCTGATCGAGTGTCGCAGGAACAGTCCGGTGGCCCAGCCTGAGACCAGCTAGGCCGAGCTGGTCGCTGTGAACAAGCTCGATCGGGCAGAGGGAGTGCCCGGATCAGAGATCCGGACGTTCCTGGGACAGCGTGGTGACTTTCCGCGTGCGGCCTCCGTCTTCAGGAATAAATCCGCCGACAGGGCCGCGGCTCCGGATATTATCGGTCCTTGTGGCCGGGCGGCGGGGGAGCAAGACGGGCTCGGCCGAGTGCTTTGGTGCCATCAGCTGTGCAAGGATGTCGTCGGCCGATTCACTTGAACCGCCAATGCCGGCCTCGCGCAGCTGACGATCGAGATCGCTGCCGTTTTCCAGCGCGGCCAGTTCCGCGCCGGCCTCAATGCGCCCGGCCGTCATTTCCTGGCGCTTTTTGATGCGTTCGAGACTTTGGACGGCGCTGCCGAGACGGGTATTGATGCCCGACTGGTTATGGGCAATCGCCGACTGAGCGCGAGAACGTCACGATTTTTCGAGATGGGCGGGAAGCGTTTTCCGCACCGGGCGATTACGCCGACGAAGGTTTTGTCAATCAGGCTTATACCCCGCTTTTCGAAAGCGATAACGGCTTTGCTGTGCTCGGCAGTTGGGTTGCCGGTGATCGCGCCTGCGGTCTTGCCGTTCGCGAAGACCGCTCGCGCATAACGGCCAATCTATCCCGTTTCGTGCCGAACGTTATAATGGAATAGCATTTTACTCCCGCTCAGCATGTAACAATCAAATACGCCGAGCTAATCCGATGCTCCTAAATCCTGCAGCCACGCTGGAATATCCTGCTTGACGTACCCGCCACACGTCGACGTGGTCGGCTCGTTCAAGATAGAAGATCATATAAGGAAAACCCTTCAGCGCCGTACAGCGCAGATTGGGCAGACCGAGTTCATATGAGTAGCGCAGTGAACCCCAGTGCATCGATGAAGCCTACCGCTATCTGCGCTCCTGTCATGCGAGCGTAATAGTCCACGGCATTCTCGACATCCCCGCGAGCCGACTGGCGGGGACGACCGGTTTTGCGGTCACTTGGAGCTTTTTTTCGTTGCGCGCTCGCGCAAGCTATCGAAATAGCTGGCATCGATGGGCTCGGTGGTCTCGGACGACGCACCCTCTAGCAGAAGATTGCGCAACTGCTGCCGATCCCTGTCGCGACGGATGAGTTCGCGCACATACTCGCTGCTCGTGCCATATCCTCGACCGGCGACCTGCTGGTCGACGAAGTGCTTCAAATTGTCCGGCAGCGAGATATTCATAGTGCTCACGGGACCAGGATAGCGAGCATGGCAAAATTTGACAAGGCCGGGCCTTCGTACAGCGGAGGCGCATGTCGCGGTTGGCGAGGACACGACGTCCGGCCTCACCTAATGAACTCGACATCGCTCGCTTCGAAACGCGGACGTTCCAATCCCGTAGAGCATCGCACGCCTCGGCCCGCGTGGGTGCGCCGATGCGTCCGCCGAACACCTGGCATTTGAGAGCCGCGGCGATGGATGACAATCGCATCGTCTCTTCGATCGGCATGCCTTCTGCGATTGCCAGCACGAAAGCGCCGTGGAAGATGTCGCCCGTCGCAAGCGTGTCGATCGCTCTCAAGGTGACGGATGTCGCCGCTTGGGTCGTCGAACCACAGGGAGCCATTTCGCCAGCCGTAACGCTGATGAAGGAATGTTCGAATTTCCGCTTCAGCAGATCAACGATCTCGACGAGATCCGCCGTTCCTTGCCAGATCACCCGAGCCCGAGCTCACAGGAGAATTGCCACTTGGCCAGCTACTCCAGAGGCGGACGGGTGATATCCGCTATCGAAGGCAAAGCCGGACCGCTTTCCGCCTGAGCCATCGCTTTCACCAATGCGATGATCGTTTCACGAATATCGGGATTGGCAATCTTCAGAAAGGCGCGGTTAAGCACCAACCCCTCTTTCGTTCGCAGGAATTCTGCGACGGGGTCGGCATTGTCCGGCAGGCTCAATGGCTGCGACTCGTTCTGCTCGAAGAAGAAGCTCGGAGAGGTGTGAAGCACTTCGGCGATTCGCTGCAAACGGCTCGCACCAATGCGGTTGATGCCCTTCTCGTATTTCTGAACCTGCTGAAAAGTCACGCCGATCTGCTCGGCAAGCCGCTCCTGGCTCATTCCAAGCAGCTGCCGGCGTGTTCTGATGCGCGCGCCGACGTAACTGTCTATGGCATTCGGTGTTTTGACATTCATCGCGTGTTTTCAGCCTCGATCGGATTTCAATCGGCGCAGCTGTAGTACCCCTGTAAGCAGTTTTCCACGGTTGTTTTCATATAGTATAGCATGCATGCGATGATCTCGGCTGACTGTGATATGAAAACCCCCGTCCAACACTCGGCCAGCGACGCAAGCGCCGGTCGGGCAATAGGCAAATCAAACAAAAGCCGTACCGATCCTGGCCAAACCGGGCTGGTGATCGTTGCCCGGCCTGCGGTAAATGTCTTTCAGCGACCGTCGCTCGACAGTCTTGCCAGCCCCGATCGCCCAAAATCCATGAGAACGACACGACACTAATCGTGCCTGTGCAGGAGGGATATTGATGGCAACCGTTGCCGAGCGAGCGCCCCGTTTCGAAAAGACGACGATGTCCATTCTGATGGCTGTCAGCTTCTGCCACATGCTGAACGACATCATGCAGTCGCTGCTCGCCTCGCTCTATCCATTGTTCAAGGCGAATTACGATCTCGATTTTGTCCAGATCGGCCTCCTGACCATGACGTTCCAGGTCACGGCGTCTCTGCTGCAGCCCGCGGTCGGCATCGTCACCGATCGCTGGCCGATGCCCTATTCGCTGCCGGTCGGCATGGCCAGTACCTTTTGCGGCCTCATTCTGCTCGGCAATGCCGGCAATTTCGCGCTGCTGCTGGTCGCGGCGAGCCTGATCGGTTTTGGCTCGGCGGTCTTCCATCCGGAATCCTCGCGTGTTGCCCGTCTTGCCTCCGGCGGCCGCCACGGTTTCGCGCAGTCCTTTTTCCAGGTCGGCGGCAATGCCGGCCAGGCGATCGGCCCACTGCTCGCCGCCTTCATCGTGCTGCCGCTCGGGCAACACAGCGTCTCCTGGTTTGCCGCCATCGCCATGATCGGCATGGTCGTGCTGAGCTGGGTTGGCAGCTGGTATATGAGCCACAGGCGTCAAAACGCCAGCAAAGCGGCCGTCAGCCGAACCCTGCCGCTGCCGCAGAACCGCGTCATCTGGGCGCTGCTGATCCTGGTGCTGCTGACGGCGACGAAAAATGTCTACATGGCGAGCGTCTCGAGCTACTTCACCTTTTATGTCATCGACAGGTTCGAACTCAGCGTGCAGCAGGCGCAGCTGATGCTTTTCCTGTTTCTCGGCTCGGTCGCCGTCGGCACGTTCCTCGGGGGACCGATCGGCGATCGCTTCGGTGCCCGTTTCGTCATCTGGTTTTCGATCCTCGGCGTCATTCCCTTCGCGTTGCTGCTGCCCTATGCCAATCTTTTCTGGACGTGCGTGCTCAGCATCGTTATCGGCCTGGTCTTCGCGTCCGCCTTCTCGGCGATCGTCGTCTTCGCGCAGGAACTGGTGCCCGGCCGCGTCGGGCTGATTGCCGGCGTCTTCTTCGGCTTTGCATTCGGGGCAGGGGGGCTAGGTGCTGCGCTGCTTGGCGATTTTGCCGACACTCACGGCATCGCCTTCGTCTACCGCATCTGCTCCTACCTGCCGCTGCTCGGCCTGCTGACCGTCTTCCTGCCGCGCATTCCGAAACAGACGCGGGCCTGAGGCCATCCCCGAAGTCGCGATTGGCATATCGAGCTCCGGAAGTGTGTCGTCCTTTGGCCGCCGTGGATGGAAACGGCGACCGGAGGCGCGTTCTCCTTCTTTAGAATCTGCTCATAAGCCGCAATTAATCCATAAATTTGATGGAAAATTTATGCTGCCAGTATTGATGGCACGGCAAGAGTTTTTCCGACCCTTCCTGGACATCAGACATTCTTGCTTCGCCCGCGATCCAGCCTTTTGACATGATCAGCCGGCTCGGGGCGCTCGGCCTCATCAGTCAGACGGGATATAAAATGACCAAGAACAAAAAACTTCACGGCCTCAATTTTTCGCGCCGCGCGGCTCTTGCGGCCGCCGCTGTTTCCGCAGCTGCCCTTTTAGTCTTTGCCGCACCGGCACCTTCCTTTGCCGACGACAAGTCGATCAAGGTCGGAATCATGGCCGGCGAGGATGAGGATGTATGGCGGGTGGTGACCAGCGAAGCCGCCAAAAAGGGCCTCAAGATCGAGACCGTCATCTTCAACGACTACACTCAGCCGAACGAAGCGCTGGAGCGCGGCGAGATCGACGCCAATGCCTTCCAGCACAAGCCCTATCTGGACAACCAGGTTCAGCAGCACGGCTATCACATCGTCCCCGTCGGCTATACCGGCGTCTGGCCGATCGGCCTTTATAGCAAGAAACACAAGGCCGTCGCCGAGATCCCCGAAGGCGCCGTCATCGGCGTGCCGAACGATCCCTCGAACGAAGGTCGGGCGCTGCGGGTTCTCCAGAATGAAGGCCTGATCAAGCTGAAGGACGGAACCGGCATTCTCGCAACTGTCGCCGACGTCACCGACAATTCGAAGAAAATCGAGATCAAGGAACTCGATGCCGGCATCGTCGGCCGTTCGATCGACGATCTCGACGCCGGCGTCGTCAACACCGACTGGGCGCTGAAGAGCGGACTTTCTCCGGCCGAGCGTATCGCGCAGGAGCCGATCGCCGACAACCCCTACCGCAACTTCATCGCCGTCAAGGAAGAGAACAAGGATGCGGACTGGGTCAAAACGCTGGTGTCTTCGTACCAGAACGACACCGTCAAAGCCGAGTTCGACAAGGTATACAAGGGGACAGGTCTCAGCGCCTATTGATCCGAAACTGGGCCGCGGTTAAGGCCGGCCGAAAGGCGGCCCGGGCGTTCCTGCCGGGGCCGCCTTCAATATTTGCAGGGATAAGTACATGAACTCCGTTGTTTCAAGGGCGACGATCGAGCCGCGGCCGCAGGCGGCAGCCGAAGAGGTGGTGAGGCTTATCGACGTGAAGCGTCGGTTCGGGACCACGCCGGCACTTGACGGTATTTCACTGAGCGTGATGAGGGGCGAGATCCTCGGCATTATCGGCCGTAGCGGCGCCGGCAAGTCGACGCTGATCCGCTGCCTGAACGGGCTGGAACGCGCCGACAGCGGCGAAATCCGCATCGACGGCCGCGATATATCCGGGCTTCAAGAGCAGGAACTGCAGCCGCTGCGCCGCCGCATCGGCATGATCTTTCAGCACTTCAACCTGCTTTCGGCCAAAACGGTGGAGGACAATGTTGCCCTGCCGTTGAAGATCGAGGGTATTGCCAAGGCCGAGCGCCTGAAGCGCGCCCATGAACTTCTCGAGCTCGTCGGACTCGCCGACAAGGCGCAAGCCTATCCCGCTTCGCTCTCCGGTGGGCAGAAACAACGCGTCGGCATCGCCCGGGCGCTGGCGGCGCGCCCGGCGCTACTTCTCTCGGACGAGGCGACATCGGCCCTCGACCCTGAGACAACACGATCGATCCTGACCCTGCTCAAGGATATCAATCGTAAGCTCGGACTGACCATTCTCCTGATCACGCATGAGATGGAAGTGGTGCGCGGCATTGCCGATCGCGTTGCGGTCATCGATGCCGGACGGATCGTCGAGGAGGGCCAGGTCTGGTCGGTCTTCGCCAATCCGCAAACTGACATCACCAGGAGCTTGCTTGGCGGCATCCGCCCGCAACTTCCCGATCACATTCTCGGCCGGCTGTCGGCGACGACGGGCAGTGAAGTGATCCTCAGTGTCGATCTTGCCGGGCCGCAAGCGCAGGGGGCGCTGTTTGCCGAACTCTCCGCGGCTCTGCCGCATTCCTTCCGCCTCGTCCATGGCGGCATCGACCATATCCAGAACCAGCCGGTGGCGCGGTTCTTCATCGCCGTTCCCGCGCGCGACCCAGCGCTTGCCGGAAAGGTCGAACAATTCCTGACGGCCCGGTCCGCCCGGGTGGAGGTGCTTGGTTATGACACCGATCATGCTTGAACTGCTTCTTCGCTCGCTTTGGGAGACGGTCCTGATGACTGTCGCCTCGGGGGTGATTTCGCTCGTCGCAGGTCTGCCGCTCGGCCTTGCCCTCGTCGTCACGGCGCGCGGCGGCATCGCCGAAAATCTCTGGATCAACCGCATGCTCGGTGCCGTCATCAACGGCTTCCGCTCGGTGCCATTCATCATCCTGCTGGTGGCGCTGATCCCGCTGACGCGGCTGATCGTCGGCACCGCGCTCGGCACCGGGGCCGCCATCGTGCCGCTCGCCATCGCCGCGACACCCTACTATGCGCGCATCGCAGAGGTGTCGTTGCGAGAGGTCGACCGCGGGCTGATCGATGCCGTGCGCGCCATGGGCGGCAATCGCTGGACCATCATTCGCGAGGTGCTGGTGCCTGAAGCGCTGCCGGGCATCGTCGCCGGCTTCACCGTCACCCTGGTGACGCTGATCGGCGCCTCGGCCATGGCGGGCGCGATCGGCGCCGGCGGCCTCGGCGACCTTGCCATTCGCTATGGCTATCAGCGCTTCGAAACCAATGTCATGATCGCAGTGGTCGCCGTCCTCGTCATCCTCGTCTGCGGCATCCAGTGGCTCGGCGACCGACTAATCGCCAAGCTCGACCACAGATAGGTCATAGTCGGAGGCTTGCGGCGGGTGAATGGCGTGCTGTGTTAATTGTCCTAAGGCTGTATCGCGTGATCCACCTGTGAAGTGATAAGGTGGCGATGAAGCAGCCGGAGGAACGCATGACGAAGAAGACGCTGTCGGATTGGGCGGAGCTTGCGCAGAAGGAGCTGCGCGCCTCACCCGAAACCCTGACCTGGCACACGCCGGAAGGCATCGCTGTCAAGCCGCTCTATACCGCTGAGGACCTCGAAGGCGCCGCGCATCTCGGCTCGCTGCCCGGTTTTGCGCCCTTTACCCGCGGACCGCGCGCGACGATGTATGCCGGCCGGCCATGGACCATTCGCCAATATGCCGGCTTCTCCACAGCAGAGGAATCGAACGCCTTTTATCGCCGCAATCTCGCTGCCGGCCAGAAGGGCCTGTCGGTCGCCTTCGATCTTGCCACCCATCGCGGTTATGACAGCGACCACCCTCGCGTCGAGGGCGATGTCGGCAAGGCGGGCGTCGCGATCGACAGCGTAGAGGACATGAAAATCCTGTTCGACGGCATTCCGCTTGGTGACATGTCGGTCTCAATGACCATGAACGGCGCCGTCATTCCGATCCTCGCTTCCTTCATCGTCGCCGGCGAAGAGCAGGGCGTGCCGAGGGCCGAGCTATCGGGAACCATTCAGAACGACATCCTCAAGGAGTTCATGGTCCGCAACACCTATATCTATCCGCCAGAACCTTCGATGCGGATCGTTGCCGACATCATCGACTATACGGCAAGGGAGATGCCGAAATTCAACTCGATCTCGATCTCCGGCTATCACATGCAGGAGGCCGGCGCGACGCTGGTCCAGGAGCTTGCCTTCACGCTGGCCGACGGCCGCGAATATGTCAGGGCGGCAATTGCCAAGGGTCTCAACGTCGATGATTTCGCCGGAAGACTCTCCTTCTTCTTTGCGATCGGCATGAACTTCTTCATGGAGGCGGCGAAGCTGCGCGCCGCCCGGCTGCTCTGGACCCGCATCATGGAGGAGTTCCGGCCGAAGAAGGCATCCTCGCTGATGCTTCGCACCCATTGCCAGACCTCCGGCGTTTCATTGCAGGAGCAGGATCCCTACAACAACATCATCCGCACTGCCTTCGAGGCGATGTCGGCCGTGCTCGGCGGCACGCAGTCGCTGCACACCAACTCCTTCGACGAGGCGATTGCGCTGCCGACGGAATTCTCCGCCCGCATCGCCCGCAACACCCAGCTAATCCTCCAGCATGAAACCGGAGTGACCAAGGTGGTCGATCCGCTGGCGGGCTCCTATTATGTCGAGAGCCTGACGAAGGAACTCGCCGACAAGGCCTGGGCTCTAATCGAGGAGGTGGAAGCGCTTGGCGGCATGACGAAGGCTGTCAACGACGGTTTGCCGAAGCGGCTGATCGAGGAAGCGGCGGCGCGCCGCCAGGCCGCCGTCGACAAGGGCGAGGAGGTCATCGTCGGGGTTAACCGCTACAGGCTCGACAACGAACAGCCGATCGACATTTTGGAGATCGACAACAGCGCAGTGCGCAACGCGCAGATCCGCCGCATCGAGGAGACGAAGCGGCGGCGCGATAGCAGCGCCGTGCGCGAAACGCTGGCCGCCCTGGCAGAAACCGCACGCAGCGGCAAGGGCAATCTGCTGGCGGCCGCCATCGAGGCGGCGCGGGCCCGCGCCACTGTCGGCGAGATATCGGATGCGATGCGCGCTGCCTTTGGTGATCATGCCGCGACACCTGATGTCATCAGGGGAGTCTATGGCGAAGCCTATGACAATGAGCCGGAACTTGCCGTCCTGAGGGAGCGTATGGCAGGGGTGACGGAAGCGATGGGATACCGGCCGAAAATCATGGTCGCCAAGCTTGGTCAGGACGGGCACGACCGGGGCGCTAAAGTGATCGCCTCGGCCTTCGGCGACATCGGCTTCGACGTGCTCGCCGGTCCGCTGTTTCAGACGCCTGACGAGGCTGTCGAGTTGGCGCTTGATCGAAAGGTCAATGTCGTCGGCGTCTCGTCGCTCGCCGCAGGCCACAGGACGCTGCTGCCGCAGTTGGTCGAGAGGCTCAGGGAAAAGGGTGGCGACGATGTCATCGTCGTCTGCGGCGGCGTCATCCCACGACAGGACTATGAATTCCTCCATGAACACGGCGTTGCGGCCGTGTTCGGCCCGGGCACGAACGTTCTGGAAGCGGCAAACTCCGTTCTCGACCTGCTAGAGGGCAAACGGCGAAACCAGTAGTTCATAAAATCTGCGCAGCCGGAGGCAACCCGCTGCGCACTTTGCTTAGAGCAACCCGCGCGTCGCAAGGTTGCGCATCAGTGCCGATATGCCGAAGGTCCACGGCGGGCATTCGGTGGAGAGGCGCACGGTATTCACGAGCGTGCCGAGCCCGGCCGAGGAAATCTCGACGACATCGCCGATCTTGTGCGTGAAGCCTTGCTTCGGCGCATCACGGTCCTGCGTTGGCGCAAACAGCGTTCCGAGAAAGAGCATGAAACCATCGGGGTATTGATGATGAGGGCCAAGCGTCTGTTTGACGAGATCGGTCGGGTCGCGGCTGATCTGCGACATCGAGCTTTTCCCATGCATCACGAAGCCGTCCTGCCCCGTTACCTTCAGATCGAGTTCGGCCCTGCGCACCTCATCCAGCCCATAACCGGCATCGAACAGCCGGACGAACGGACCAATCGAGCAGGAGGCGTTGTTGTCCTTGGCCTTGCCGAGCAGGAGCGCCGAGCGCCCTTCGACATCGCGAAGGTTGACGTCATTACCGAGCGTCGCTCCCTTGATTTCACCGCGGCTGTTGACCGCGAGCACGATTTCCGGCTCCGGATTGTTCCATGTCGAGATCGGATGCAGGCCGACATCGGCACCCCAGCCGACCGAAGATAGCACCGGCGCCTTGGTGAAGACCTCGGCATCGGGGCCGATGCCGACCTCAAGATATTGCGACCACATTCCCTCGTCGATCAGCGCTTGCTTGACCTTGGCGGCCTCGGGCGAACCGGCCTTGAGGTTGGTGAGACTGCCGCCGATCAGCGCGCTGACGCGCTCACGGATCGAGGCGGCACGATCGGGATTGCCGGCCGCCTTCTCCTCGATGACGCGTTCGATCATCGACTGGGCAAAGGTGACGCCGCAGGCCTTGACCGCCTGCAGGTCGGCGGGCGCTAGGAGGTAGGGCCGTCCGGCATCCGGTTTTCCGGTGCTGTTGGCGGCAATCTCCTCCAGAGGACCGATCTCCTTGCCACTTGCGGCTCGGACGAAGCCCGCGGCATTCTGGCTCTCGAGCAGGGCGCTCAGCGTCGGAGCCTCGTGCGAGGTGATGTCGATGAGCATTCCGTCACGAAGCGTCACGATGCTCGGGCCGGCAACTTCGGGATTCCAGACGCGCCCGACAAAAATTCCGCCGGAAGCGGCAGCATCGAGAAGGGGATGAGACATGGTGATCCTCCGTTACAGGCAGCGGCGAGCGCTCTTGAAAGAATTCCGAGATTGTTGCCGCCCTCCAGCCCGGCGGCCGCCGAAATCGATCACATTCGGCAGAGCGGAGCAAGATAGGCGGGGGAAAAAGACTTTTGCCGGATCGGATTGAAAAGCGGATCTGCTGCCTGCATCAATTCGAATGAAGGTTATAAATAACTATTTAGATACATAATAAGCTTTATTTTTCAGATGGTTGAATACGAACACTGGCGATTTCACCCCCCAGCTTGCCTTGACAGGAGCCAGCTTTCGTTATCTGTTTTGGCCGATATGGAGGATGCTGGCACCAGCCGGCCGCACGAAAATCCCGGGAGGATATTGCAGCGATGTTGAGATTTGCCGTCGTCGGAATCGACCATGGGCATACGTTCGATCACGTGAAGGGACTGCTCGCCGCAGGCGGCGAGTTCGTTGGCTATTGCCCGCAGACCACCGTGCCGGCATTGCGGGAAGCCTTCGAGAAGACCTATCCCGATGCGCCGCAGATCGGCCGGGAGAAACTGTTCGACGATCCCTCGATTGATGTCATCTGCATTTCCGCCATTCCGCGTGACCGGGCCGGGCTCGCCATCCGCGCGATGAAAGCGGGCAAGGACGTGATGACCGACAAGCCGGGTGTGACGACCTTCGCCCAGCTCGAGGAGGTTAAGCGCACCGTTGCCGAGACCGGCAAGATCTTCTCCATCTGCTTTTCCGAGCGCCATTGCGTGCGCTCCGCCGTCAAGGCCGGCAAGCTGGTTAAGGAAGGTGCGATCGGCAAGGTCATTCAGACGCTCGGCGTCGGTCCGCACCGGCTGCAGTTGCCGACCCGACCCGATTGGTTCTTCGATCCGGAATATTTCGGCGGCATCATCGTCGACATCGCCTCGCACCAGGTCGATCAGTTCCTGTTCTATACCGGCTCGACCTCGGGCGAAGTCATCGCCAGCTCGATCGGTAATTTCGGCATGCCCGATAAACCCGCCTTCCAGGATTTCGGCGAGGTGCTGCTGCGCTCCGACAAGGCGGCCGGTTATGTCCGCGTCGACTGGTTCACCCCGGAGGCGCTGCCGACCTGGGGCGACGGCCGCCTCACCATCCTCGGTACGGAGGGTTATATCGAGCTGCGCAAATATATCGATATTGCCGGTAGGCCGGGCAAGGATCACCTCTTCCTCGTCAATGGCAAGGAAATGACCCATATCGATTGCAGCAGTGAGAAGCTCGATTATTTCGACGCGTTCACCGCCGATGTCGCTAACCGCACGCAAACGGCGATGACGCAGGATCACGTTTTCGAAGTCTGCCGGCTTTCGCTCGAAGCCCAGACGAAAGCCGCGCGTATCGGCGCTCGCTGAGGAGGATATCATGGCCAGGAAATTACGCGTCGGCGTTATCGGCGCTGGTATAGCCGCGCGGCACCTAACGGGCTTCGGCTGGAACAAAGATCTCTTCGAGGTTCCCGTCCTTTGCTCGCTGGACGAGGATCGCGGCCGGGCGCTGTGCGACGAATTCGCCATTGCGGAATATACGCAGGATGCGGATTCGCTGTTTGCCCGGAACGATCTCGACATCATCGACATTTCGACGCCACCGAGCTCGCATTTCGAACTCTGCCGCAAGGGAATCGAATCCGGCAAGCATGTGATTTGCGAGAAGCCGCTCTTCGGCTCGATTGCCGAAGTCGATGAGATGGGCCGCATCCTCGCCCGCTTCCCGGGCAGGAAGCTGATGCCGATCTTTCAGTATCGCTACGGCTCCGGCCTGCAGAAGCTGAAACTGCTGATCGAGCAGGGCCTTGCCGGCAAGCCGTTCCTGACGACGATCGAGACCCATTGGTGGCGCGGGCCGGATTATTACGCCGTGCCGTGGCGCGGCAAATGGGCGAGCGAACTCGGCGGCGGCCTTCTCGGCCACGCGATCCATGCCCATGACATGCTGAATTATGTGCACGGTCCCTGCGCCGAAGTATTTTCCTATGGGGCGACGCTGGTCAATCCGATCGAGGTCGAGGATACGGCCGCCCTCTCGGTGAGAATGCAGAATGGCTCGCTGGCGACGCTGTCGATGACGCTCGGCTCGCGCAAGGAAATCTCACGGCTGCGTTTCTGCTTCAGCGATCTCGTCGCCGAGAGCATCCTCGAACCCTATACGATGGGCCGCGATCCCTGGGTCTTTACCGCCGGGACCGAAGAGCACCAGGCGCGGGTGGATGCGGCCCTCGCCGCCTATGTGCCGGGCGAGGATGGTTATACCCGCCAGTTCGAGCTTTTCCACAGGGCGATCGTCGAGGACACGGAACCGCCGGTGACGTTGCAGGATGCCCGCAATTCGCTGGAGCTGGTGACGGCCGCTTATTTCTCCCAGCGCACCGGCCGGCCGACGCCGATGCCGATTGCCGCCGATCATCCGCTCTATCGCTCCTGGCTCCCGGAAGAACAGCGTAGGTCCGACGGCCTCTGAACGATTACGAGGTGGATGCCGGGCGGCGCTTGGCATCCACCCTGAAACGCTTCTTGATCCGATCGACCGGCGTTCCGTCCAAAAGCGGGACCTGAATGAGCCGGTCATAAGGCTCAAAGCCCATCTTTGTGTAATAGGCAAGACCTGCGAGATTGTCGGCACGAATGGTCGCATTGATGAATTCAAGCCCGAGTTCGTCGGCTGCTGCCAGCGTCGCCGGAAAAAGGGCACTGCCGACGCCGGAAATTTTGGGGTTCATGCGGGCAAATGTCGCGATATCGGCATAACCTCTCGGCGGATCGCCGTAGAGACTTAACGACTGGAAGCCGGCAAGCGACCGATCATGCTCCGCAACATGACAGATAAGGGGGAACTCGCCGTCGATGAACCAATCCGCGAATTCCGCTGCCGTCAACGGCGTCTCGAGTGCGGTTGTTCCGCCGGCCAGAATGAGTTTGTTCAGGAGACTGCACAGCTCCTCCGCGTCGGCGGATACCGCCCTTCGAATATGCATATGGTTCTGACCCCGTTTTTACTCCCACCGTACAGGTGACGTCCACAGAGCACAACCGACTGCCTCGTCGACTGCCGTCAACGCCCTTCGATCCTCCTTGAAAGCCTTAGACCTTTTGCAATCCGAATCGAGAGAAGCACCCATGCTGAAATCCTTCGAACACGTCGGCATGACGGTTAGTGACATGGACCGCTCCGTCGATTTTTACTGCAGTCTGCTCGGCCTGCGCCTGCATCTTCGCAAGAGGATGGCCGATGGCGCCGAGATCGCCTTTCTCGATGCCGGCGGCGGCATGCTGGAAATTTTCGCGCCGGCAGAAGGCGCGGCGAGGGCGGTCGACGTGCCGGACGGTGCGGCCGGCCTGCGCCACCTGACCTTCCTGTTCGAAAATGTCGAGGTGACCTTCGCTCGTCTGGAAAAGGCCGGCGTCGAGATCAAGGAGCGGCCGCGTCTGGCAATCAACACCGAGGTTCTGCACAAAGTCGCCTTCGTTCGTGATCCCGATGGCATCCAGATAGAGCTCGCCGAGAGGTAGCTCAGCGTTTGGAGCCGCCGATGACGGTCACCGAGGCGAAACATGCGTTAGTTGCGGAAGGCGCCGGCGGGCATCGTCGTCACCAGGCGGATGTCGCGACGGAAATCGGATGGCGACATGCCGGCGATGTGGCGGAAGGATTTGTTGAAGGCGCTGATCGAGCCGAAACCGCTGTCCATCGCCACCTGCAGAACATTGGCGCCTTCGCTCATCAGCATTGCCTGGGCGCGAGACAGCCTGAGCAGCGTCACATATTTGCTGAGCGTCATGCCTGTCGATCGCTTGAAAAGATTCATGGCATATTTCGGATGCAGATCCGCGGCGCGAGCGATATCGACCGAATCGATGTCCTGGAGGAAATTGGCGGCGATGAAATCGCACATGCGCGCGACGCTTCGCGAGGAGTTGGGATGCAACTGATCGCCGTCCAGGCTGGCGGTCGTCTTCGATGTCGTCATCGAATAGGGTTCGAATGCGATACGCTCGATGCGCAGCAGCAATTCGTCCACGGCATGCTGGGCCTTGGCGGAATCACCGGAATTGGCATAGCGAAACCAGCGAGCGAAGTTTTCGTTATCAGCAGCGTCCGTTGCCGAGGTCAGCAACGTCTCACCTTTCATAAGACGACTGGAAATGCTGATCGGCAGGCGCAGCCGGAAGAAATAGACAAGCGGCAGGTGAGCACCGGCATAGAGCGAATCATCTGACGATTCGTCCATCTGATGCGGCTGCCCACCCCAAAACAGGCACATATCACCGGCGTTCAGCCGAAACGCGTGATCGTTCATGCGGTAATGCACACTTCCGCGCATGACATAGTTGATCTCGACCTGCGCGTGCCAGTGCGGCATGGCCATGACAGGCGGGTGCGCGTGAAACATCTGCAGTGCCGTCGGCGAACCCTCGATGCTGCTTGCGCCGGGCTGATAGATTGCGCGCGTGCCGACCTTACTTTCCGCCAAATCCATATTCCCTTTTTAGGAGACAGCCGCTCCCTTGCGGATAGTCTAACCGCGTTCGTGAAAGATCGGCAATTGAAAAGGGAGGATTTTCAATGCGCTTCAAACTTCTCGCTGCGACCGCAGCTGTCGCACTGCTTGCTTCCGGCTCGGCCTTCGCTGAGTCGGCCAATCTCACAATCTGGAGCTGGAATGTCGCCGCATCGGCGTTGAAATCCACGCTTCCCGGCTTCAACAAACAATTTCCCGATATCAAGGTCACCGTCGAAGATCTTGGCAACAGCCAGGTTTTCGACAAGACGCTCGCAGCCTGCGCTGCCGGCGGCGACGGCTTGCCCGACATTGTCAGCATCGAAAATTTCGAGGCTGAAATCTTCTGGAGCCGTTTTCCGGACTGCTTCGCCAATCTGAAGGAGCTCGGCTACACGGCCGATATCCAGGCGAAGTTCCCTGACTTCAAGCGCACCGAACTTGAGGTCGGCGATGTCGCCTATGCCATGCCGTGGGATTCCGGTCCCGTCGCCGTCTTCTATCGCCGCGACATGTACGAAAAGGCCGGCGTCGATCCGAGCACGATCAGCACCTGGGACGATTTCATCGCCGCCGGCAAGAAGATTTCTGCCGCCAATCCCGGCGTTGTCATGGCACAGGCCGATTTCAACGGCGACAGCGAATGGTTCCGCATGATCGCCAATGAACAGGGCTGCGGTTATTTCTCGACCGACGGCCAGAACATCACCATCAACCAGCCGGCCTGCGTCGCCGCGCTGCAGAAGGTGAAGGAGATGAAGGATGCAGGCACGCTGACCGCAGCCAACTGGGACGAGAAGATTCAGGCCAACACCGCCGGCAAGGCCGCAAGCCAGCTCTATGGCGGCTGGTATGAAGGCACGGTGCGCTCGACCTCACCCGATCTCAAGGGCAAGTGGGGCGTCTACAGAATGCCGAGCCTGACGGCCGACGGCCCGCATGCCGCCAATCTCGGCGGCTCGTCGCTCGCCATTTCAGCGACCTCCGCCAACAAGGAAGCCGCCTGGAAGTTCGTCAACTACGCCCTCGGGACGAATGAAGGCCAGGTCACCATGCTGAAGGAATTCGGTCTGGTCCCGTCGCTGCTGTCTGCCGAGAAGGATCCTTTCGTCAACGAGCCGCAGCCCTATTGGGGCGGCCAGAAGGTCTGGGCCGACATTCTCGCGACCCTGCCGAAGATCGTGCCGAGCCGCGGCACTGCCTTCCAAAGTGATGCCGAAGGCATCTTCAAGGCAACGCAGGCGAAATTCTTCGCCGGCGGCTATCCCGATGCGAAGGCGGCTCTCGACGATGCCGCCAAGCAGATCGCTTCCGCAACCGGACTTCCCATCGCGCAATGAATGACGATGCCGGGCGCTTCCGCGCCCGGCATTTCACCCGCCTGCAGCGCGGCCCGTCATTCATTCGTTCGTGAGGAGGAGGCTCGATGCCGTTCAGAACCCGGAGCGCCTATGCGTTCCTCGCCCCCTATCTGCTTGTTTTCGCCACCTTCTGGGTCTGGCCGATCATCGACTCGTTCCTGATTTCCTTTCAGAACACGCGCATCAATCCCTGGAAATACAGTTTCCAGGCCAATTGGGGCCGGCTCTTCTACGACCCTGCCTTCTATAACGCTCTCTACAACACGCTGATCATCCTGGTGATCCAGGTGCCTGTGATGATCGCGCTGGCGACCGTCATGGCCGTGCTGCTCAATTCGCCGCTTCTGAAAGCGCGCCCGCTTTTCCGTTTCGCCTTCTTTGCCCCCGTCGTCGTCGGCGAGGTCGCCTACGCAGCCGTGTTCCGGCTGATGTTCAGCCTTGATTTCGGCATCATCAACAAGATGATTTCAGCGGTCGGCTTCAGCCCGATCTCCTGGTTCGACAACGCCAATGCCGCGATGGCGGTGATCATCCTCGCCGTCACATGGCGCTGGGCCGGCTATAACGCCATCATCATCCTGGCCGGCCTGCAGGCCATCCCCGACGATGTCTACGAGGCCGCGACGCTCGACCGGGTGAGCAAGACACAGCAATTCTTCCACATCACCCTGCCGCTCTTGAAGCCGATCATCCTCTTCTGCGTCGTGCTCTCGGTGATCGGCACGATGCAGCTATTTACCGAACCCTTCCTCATCACCAATCGTGGTGGTCCGGGCGGCGGCACCGAGACACTCGGGCTCTTCCTCTACCGCCAGGGTTTCACCTCGCTGAACTTCGGTTATGCCTCGGCGATCGCCTATACGATGGCCGCTCTCGCCGTGGTGATCTCCTTTTTCAATCTCTGGATCGGGAGGGACCCGAAATGAGATCCAAGTCGCAATCCCTTCTCGTCCGTCAGATCGCGCTGCACGCCGCACTAGCGCCGCTGGCGCTGATCTGGCTGTTTCCGCTGTGGATGATGTTCGTCTTCTCGACAATGCCCGACAACGGCATCTTCAATCCCGAGATCGTGCTGTGGCCGTCGACCAATTTCGTCGAGAATTTCAAAAATCTGCAGGCAGATACCGATTTCATCGGCGCAATGGTAATTTCTATCGGCGTGGCGCTTATCTATACCGTGCTCTCGGTGATGCTGACCTCGATGGCCGGCTGGGCGCTGGCGCGTTATCGTTTCGTCGGCCGGTCCGTTGTCATCGCCATCATCCTCGGCACGATCACGCTGCCCTTCTCCGTGGTGGTCATACCCCAATTCATCATGGTGGCGCGCGAGTTCAAGCTGGCAAACACCTGGGTGGCACTGATCGTGCCGCCGCTTTTCAATTCGCTCGGCGTCTTATTCATGCGACAGTCCTTCTCGATGATGCCGGGCGAGCTCTTCGATGCGGCCCGCGTCGAGGGCGTCAAGGAATGGCAGATCTTCCTGCGCATCGCCCTTCCGCTGGCGCGCCCGACCATGGCGGCATTGGCGATCATTCTCTTCCTGCATTCGTGGAACAATTACCTCTGGCCGCTGCTCATCAATTCCAGACCGGGGATGATGACGGCTCCGGTGGCATTGGGAACGTTGATCGGCCTCACCAAAGTGTCCTGGGGTGGCATCATGGCCGGCGCGGTGCTGCTGACTGCGCCGATCCTCGTCGTCTTCGTGGCGCTCCAGCGCCATTTCATCGCCGGCATCGCGGCCGGCGCAATCAAGTAATCGGGCAAGTAATCGGGGAAGCCGAATGGCAGAGCTTTCACTTACCAACATCGTCAAACGCTTCGGCGGCTTTGAGATCATCCATGGCGCCAATCTGGAGGTGAAGGACGGCGAATTCGTCGTCTTTGTCGGCCCTTCCGGCTGCGGCAAGTCCACGCTGCTGAGGATGATCGCCGGCCTTGAGGATATTACATCGGGCGAGCTTCGGATCGGAGGCAAGGTCGTCAACGACGTCGAGCCGGCAGATCGCGGCATCGCCATGGTCTTCCAGTCCTATGCGCTCTATCCGCATCTGACGGTCGAGGAGAACTTGAGTTTCGGCTTGCGCATGAACGGCAACCCGAAGGCCGATACCGAGCGGCGCGTGAGCCATGTCGCCGATATCCTGCAGATCACCGAACTGATGAAACGGCGGCCGAAGCAGCTTTCCGGCGGCCAACGCCAGCGCGTTGCCATCGGCCGTGCCATCGTTCGAGAGCCCGAAGTCTTCCTGTTCGACGAACCGCTATCGAACCTCGATGCCGAGCTGCGCGTGCAGATGCGCGTCGAGATCTCAAGGCTGCACAAACAGCTCGGCACGACGATGATCTATGTCACTCACGACCAGACCGAAGCGATGACGCTTGCCGACCGCATCGTCGTGCTGCGCGCTGGCAATATCGAGCAGATCGGCGCACCGCTCGACCTCTATGACGACCCGGCCAACCAGTTCGTCGCTGGCTTCGTCGGCTCGCCGAAGATGAATTTCCTGAAAGCCGCGGTCGTCGAGGCGCAGCCGGGCCGGGCGGTTATCGCGCTGGTGAGCAATCCGGAGACGCGCCTGCCGCTGTGCGTCGCCGATCCCATCGAAACCGGCGCGAAAGTGACCCTCGGCATCCGGCCCGAACATTTCGTCGATGGGGGTGCTGGCGATACCGATCTTACCGTTGCCATCGATGTCGCCGAACACCTCGGCAATACCAGCTACATCTATGCCGCCGTCGGCGACGAACAACTTATCATTGAGCGGCCGGAATCGCGCACATCAGGCAATCGAGAGACGCTGACCGTCGGCCTTCCCGCCAACCGCACATTCCTTTTCGACGGCGCCGGCAAACGGCTCCGCTGAACCAATCCCAAGGCAGAAAGACGAAAGAGGATTTCCATGACTTCCGATCAACCGATCCGCTGGGGCATCATCGGCCCCGGCACCATCGCTCGCACCTTTGCCGATGGCGTTGCCCACTCGCGCACCGGCAAACTGGTCGCGATTGCCACCCGCAATCCTTCCAAGCCAGGACTTGCCGAAAACTTCCCAGGCGCCCGCATCGTCGATGGTTACGAGGCGCTGCTTTGCGACCCCGAGGTCGATGCCGTCTATATTTCCGTGCCCCATACCGGCCATGCCGAATGGGCGATCAAGGCGGCGCGCGCCGGCAAGCACATCCTTGTGGAAAAGCCGATCGCGCTTTCGGCCTATGATGCCGAAGCCGTTTACTACGAAGCCAAGAAAGCCGGCGTCTTTGCGGGCGAAGCTTTCATGTACCGGGTGCATCCGCAGACGGAAAAGCTGGTTCAGCTTATCAAGAGCGGCGTCATCGGCACAATCCGCATCATCCGCTCGAGTTTTGGCTTCAACATGGGCAGCTATAAGCCGGAGCATCGGCTTTTCGCCAATGATACTGCCGGCGGCGGCATTCTCGACGTCGGCGGTTATCCTGTTTCCATGGCACGATTGATCGCCGGCGCCGCGGAGGGCAAGGCCTTCCTCGAACCGGAAAAGGTGTCGGGCGTCGCCCATCTTGGAGAGAGCGGCGTCGACGAATGGGCGTCGGCCGTGCTCAAGTTCCCGAACGAGATCATCGCCGAAGTCTCCTGCTCGATCATGGCGCAGCAGGACAATGTGCTGCGCATCATCGGCTCCGAGGGCCGGATCGAGGTCGCTGACTTCTGGTTCGCCTCCGGCCACAAGGGCGGCGTCGGCAAGATTGAAGTCTTCAAGGGCGGCAGCCGAGAGACGATCGAAGTCCGGGAAGAGCGCTGGCTCTATTCCTTCGAGGCGGATGCCGCGGGCGATGCGATCCGGGCCGGCAGGACCGAGTTCAGCACTCCCGGCATGAGCTGGGCGGATTCGATCGCAAACCTGCGCGTGCTCGACCAGTGGCGGGCCTCGGTCGGTCTCGAATATGGCGTCGAGAAGGCCATCAAACGCACGTCCAATATATCAGGCGGCGCGGTCACGCGCGGCAACAGCATTCCGCAGCGACAGATTCCAGGCATCTCGAAGCCCGCTTCGGTCGTGACCCTCGGCTTCGAGTTCTTCCCGAACTTCGCCGCCGCCTCGCTGACGCTCGATGCTTTCTACGAGGCGGGCGGCAACGCCTTCGACACGGCCTTTGTCTATGGTGCCGGCAAAACGGAGGCAATCTTCGGCGACTGGCACACCAGCCGCAAGGTGCCGCGCGAGGAGATCGTGCTGATCGGCAAGGGCGCGCACTCGCCGCTCTGCTACCCGGACATGATCGCAAAGCAGCTCGATCAGTCGCTCGCCCGGCTGAAAACAGACTATGTCGACATCTATTTCATGCATCGCGACAACACCGATATACCCGTCGGCGAGTTCGTCGATGCCATGGATGCCGAGGTCAAACGCGGCCGTATCCGCGGCATCTTCGGCGGTTCGAACTGGACGCGGGCGCGTTTCGACGAGGCGATCGCCTACGCCGAAAAGACCGGCAAGGCGGCGCCGGCAGCGCTTTCCAACAACTTCTCGCTCGCCGAGATGCTGGATCCGATCTGGGCCGGCTGCGTCGCCGCCTCCGACGACGATTGGAAGACATGGCTGAACGAGAAGCAGATCCCGAACTTCGCCTGGTCCAGCCAGGGCCGCGGCTTCTTTACCGACCGCGCCGGCCGAGACAAGAAGGATGATGAGGAGATCGTTCGCGTCTGGTATTCCGAGCGCAATTTTGGACGCCGCGACCGCGCCATCGAGCTTGCTGGCAAGCTCGGCCGCAGCCCGATCCATATCGCGCTCGCCTATGTCATCGCCCAGCCTTTCCCCGTCATTCCATTGATCGGTCCGCGCACGATTGCCGAATTGGAGGACAGCCTCTCGGCGCTCGACATCAAGCTGACGCCCGATCAGGTGAAGTGGCTGGAAGGCTGATGAACGAGGGGAGGGGCGCGGCTTCGGACCGCGCCCTTTCCATGTCTACTTCTGCGCCTCTGACGCCTTCCTTCTGGCGGCATCGTCCATCAGCTCGTACCACATGGCGTTGAGGACGGCGAAGGCGGCTGCCAGCGGCAGGCCAAGGATCCATGCGAAATACCACATCGTTTCGTCTCCCTCAGTAAGCGTGACTGTTCTTGTCGGTGACGGACTTCTCGTCGACCTTGCCCCACAAAACCTTGTAGACCCAGGCGGTGTAGGCAAAGATGATCGGCAGGAAAATTACCGACACCACGAGCATGATGAACAGCGTCATATGGCTGGAGGATGCATCCCAGACCGTCAGGCTCGATCGCGGATCGAGTGAGGAGGGCAGGATGAACGGAAACATCGAGAGACCGACCGTCGAGATGATGCCAAAGATCGCGACTTTGCTGAAGAGCAGCGTCATCACCTCGCGCCTTGCCCGCATGGCGATGAAGGCCAATGCCGCACCGGCAAAGCCGAGGACGGGTGCCAGGATCATCCAGGAATGGGCGGTGTAATTGGCAAGCCAGGCGCTCTTTTCGATCACCACCGTTTTCAGCAGCGGATTGGAAGGTCCGATCGGGCTTATATCGCTGGTGATACGGTAGCCGCCGACACCGAACCACAGGAAGAGGCCCCCGAGGGCAAACAGCAAGATGGCGGCAAGGGCGGCGATGCTGCCATAACTCCTCGCCCGTTCCGCAACCGGCCCGCGCGCCTTCAGCACCAGCCAGGCCGCGCCATGCATGGTCAGCATGGCGACGGAGAGCAGGCCGCAGAGCAACGCATAGGGGTTGAGCAAGGCAAAGAACGAGCCTTCGTAGAAAATCCGCATATCGTCGGCGAAGCGGAAGGGCACGCCCTGCAGCACATTGCCGACGGCGACGCCGAAGATCAGCGCCGGCACGAAGCCGCCGATGAAGAGCGCCCAGTCCCAGCCGTTGCGCCAGCGCGAACTGTCCCGCTTTGACCGATATTTGAAACCCACCGGACGAAGAATGAGCGCTAGGAGGATCGCAAACATCGCGAGATAAAAGCCCGAGAAGGAGACTGCATAAAGCGGCGGCCAGGCGGCGAAGATGGCGCCGCCGCCGAGGATCAGCCAGACCTGGTTGCCTTCCCAGGTGGCGCCGATCGTGTTGATCGCCACGCGCCGTTCCGTATCGGTCCTGGCGACGAAAGGCAGCAGCGTGCCGACGCCAAGGTCGAAGCCACCTGTCGTCGCAAAGGCGATCAGCAGCACGCCGAGCAGCAGCCACCAGATGACGCGCAGGGTTTCATAATCGATGAGTTCGTGAAGGATCATGGCAGGTCACTCCGCGGCCGGGACGAGGGTTTCGGAAATCAGGACGGCTTCCGGCTCGTCGTCCGGCTCCGGTCCCAGGCGGATCGCCTTGATCATCAGCCTCATCTCGATGACGATCAGCACCGTGTAAAGCGCGGCAAAACCGATGATCGTCAAAAGCACGGTGCCTGCGCCGAGGCTGGAGACGGCCGCCGCCGTCGGCAGCACGCCTTCGATCACCCAGGGCTGGCGGCCAAATTCGGCGACCACCCAGCCAAGCTCGATGGCGACCCAGGGGAGGGGAATCGCTAGAACGGCAATCCTCAGAAGCAGCGGATACTTGTCGAGGTGGCGCCGCGCCGACAGCCAGAAAAAGGTTGATGTCAGCAGGATGAAGAAGATGCCGAGGCCGACCATGATGCGGAAGGACCAGAAGAGCGTCGGCACGTGCGGGATGGTATCGCGCGCCGCCTGAGCGATTTGCGCGTCGGTCGCCTGACGCGGATCGTCGACATAGCGCTTCAGAAGAAGCGCGTAACCGAGATCATGGCCGAGATCCTCGAAAGAGCTGCGCACTTCCTGGGCCACCTGATCCTGGGCGGGTGCGGCGCGGATCTGCATCAGCGCATCGTAAGCCTTGATGCCGTCGCGGATGCGGGTTTCGGCCTGCTGTTCGAGCTTGTCGATACCGGGAATCTCTGTTGTCAGCGACCGCGTGCCGATCAGGCCCATGACCCACGGGATATGCACGGCGAAATGTGTTTCACGCGCATCCTGGTCGGGGAAACCGAAGGCGGTGAAGGCGGCCGGAGCCGGCTCGGTCTTCCACATTCCTTCGATCGCGGCAAGCTTCATCTTCTGGTTCTCGGTCGCGAGATACCCGCTCTCGTCGCCAAGCACGACCACCGACATCGCCGAGGCGAGGCCGAAGGATGCCGCCACCGTCATCGAGCGCTTGGCCAGTTCGATGTGCCGGCCCTTGATCACATACCAGGCCGAGACGCCGAGCACGAAGATCGAAGCGCAGACGTAACCCGCCGACACCGTATGGACGAATTTCGCCTGGGCGACGGGATTGAAGACCACGTCGAAGAAGCTTGTTATCTCCATACGCATCGTCTGCGGATTGAGCGCCGATCCCACCGGGTTCTGCATCCAGCCATTGGCGATGAGGATCCAGAGTGCGGAAAAGTTCGAGCCGAGCGCCACGGCCCATGTGGCGACGAGGTGGCCGACCTTCGACAGCTTGTCCCAGCCGAAGAAGAACAGTCCGACGAAGGTCGCCTCGAGGAAGAAGGCCATCAGGCCCTCGATCGCCAGCGGCGCGCCGAAGATGTCGCCGACATAGTAACTGTAATAGCTCCAGTTCATGCCGAACTGGAATTCCATGACGATACCGGTGGCCACGCCGAGCACGAAATTGATGCCGAACAGCGTGCCCCAGAATTTCGTCATCTGCCGCCAGATCTGGCGGCCGGTCATGACATAGACGGTTTCCATGATTGCCAGCAGCACGGAAAGGCCGAGCGTCAGCGGCACGAACAGGAAGTGGTAAAGCGCCGTCAGCGCGAATTGGAAGCGCGAAAGTGCTACGATATCTAGTTCCATTGTCTTTCTCCCACGGTCCCACGGGGTACGGAGCATTCCTCAGCGCCGGCTGGCGCCTGAGGGCATGCGGCTCTGGCTCAATCCGGCCGAAGCCGGTCGAGCGCCTTTTCGAACGCCGCCTCTCCGCGGCGCGAAATCTCTGAAATGCGGCCGCCTTCGATGACGGCGACGCAGTCTGCAATCGCGGCCTCGCGGCGGATATGGGTCGCGATGACAAGCGAGCGGCCCGCTGCCATCGCCGACAGGCGCTGGAGCACATCGCGGGCGGTGGCGCCGTCGAGGCTTTCGGTCGGCTCGTCTAGCAGCCAGAGCGGCGTATCGCGCAGGAAAAGTCGGGCAAGCGCCAGCCGGCGCGATTGGCCGCCGGAAAGGCCGAGGCCGCCTTCGCCGAGCCGCGTCTCAAGCCCTTGCGGCATGGCATCGACATCGGCCAGCAGGCCGGCGGCGGCGAGCGCATCGTGCAGATGGGCATTGCTCGCATCCGGATCGGCAAGAAGCAGATTGCCGCGCAGACTATCCTCGAAGAGTTCCGTCCGTTGCGTCAGCAGGGTCGCCGTCACTGCGGCGACGCTTCCCGACCTCGCCGGCAATTCGCCGGAAAGCAGAGCCAGCAGGCTTGATTTGCCCGCGCCGCTCGCGCCGATGATTGCCAGCCGTTCGCCCTGCCGTAGCGCGAGCTTGATGCCCTCAAGAGCAGGCACCGCGGAATTTTCATGGAAGGCGGACGCGCCAGCGAGTGCAAAGGCATATCCGGGCATCGGTAGCGCCAATGGCTCGGTTGCCGCCGCGGCGGCAAGCCTTGGCGAGATGCGTCTCGCTGCCAGCAGCGTCCGGCCGAGTTCCAGGGCGCCGCGACGCAGCGCCGCGAAGGGTTCGACGGCCGCCAAGGCGACGAGCAGGCCGAGGGCCGCGACAGGCGCGGTGATCGCCTTCGTCTCTCCAAGCGCCGCCACGGCAAGCAACGAAGCCGTCAGCAGCAAGGCCGAGACGAGGCCGAAGCCGAAGATCAGACCGGTTTCGACGCGATTCAGCCCGTCATCGGCATGAGCGGCATAGCTGTCGGCAGCAGCAATCGCGCTCCTCTGGGCCTCAAGCCGGCCGGCCATCAGCAGGTCGGTCTGGCCGGCGACGAGATCGATCGTCCGCGAGCGCAGTGCCTCGATGCCATGGGCGCGCCGGCGGGCATGCTTGCGCGCCGCGCGGCCGCCGATCCATGGCAGGCCGAGGCCGGCGCCGGCGAGAAAGAGGCCGAAGGATAGGCCGAACAAGGGATGCATCAGCCCCAGCACCACGATCGCAGCCAGTGCTGCGCCGATTGCGACGGCGGCCGGCACGAGAATGCGGAGATAAAGGGAATCGAGCGCATCGATATCGGCCGTCAGCCGGAAGAGCAACCGCGCGGGGCGGCGCAAGAGAGCCCGGGCGGCACCCGGTTCGGCAAAGCCGCGAAATAGCCTCTCGCGGAGCGCGGCGAGCACAGCGAGCGTCGCCTCATGGGTGGCAAGTCTTTCACCGTAGCGAGCCGCTGTCCTGATGATGGCGAGCAGGCGAATGGCGGCAGCCGGCGCAAAGACGTCGAAGGTCATGGCAGCCGCGGCCGAAAGGCCGGCAAGCGAGGTGGCTGTGATAAACCAACCGGACAGGCCCAGCAGTGCAATGCCCGCCGTCACCGTCGCTGCCGAAAGCGCAGCACCGAGCAGCAGCGCGCGCCGGCGCTCGGCAAAGAACAGAATGAGGATCGGTCTGATGTCTGCAACTAGGAAACTCATTCGGCCGCCTCCCTCATGACGAAAGCGGCGTCGACGCGGACAGTTCGATGCATGCGAGCGGCAAGCTGCGGATCGTGTGTCGCAACGACGAGGGTACGGCCTCGTGCGAGCGCAAGCAGGCTCTCTGCCACATCAGCCGCGGTGGCGGCGTCGAGATGGGCGGTCGGCTCATCGGCCAGAATGATCTTCAGATGCGGATTGCAGGCCGCGCGCGCGATCGCAAGCCGCAGCGCCTCGCCGCCGGAAAGCCCGATCCCGCCTTCTCCGAGCGGCCGGCTGCCATAGGCGTCGGCCACCTTTCCGAGGCTGGCGGCATCGAGCGCGTCCGCCACATTGCCGCGTGAGATGCCGGCCCTTCCGAGCGCAATATTGGCCGCGACGGTGCCGGCAAAGATATGCGGCTTCTGGCCGATCCATGCCATCGCACCCCTCAGGCTGGCGGCAGTTTCATCCCGAAGCTCGATGCCGCCGATGACGATGCTGCCGCCACATGGCGCCAGCCCTGATATCAGCGAAAGAAGCGTCGACTTGCCGCAACCGCTGGCGCCGAGCAGCGCCAGATGTTCACCGGCAGCGATTTTAAGGTTGAAGCCGTCGAGGACAAGCGGCTCGTCGGCGCCGTAACGGAAGGCAAGATTTTCGAGGTAGATGTCAGGAGCCTCGCCGCCAGCGGGTGCCGCGGCCTCAGCCGCCCCGTGGATCGGCAGGCCATCGGCGGCAAGCGCATCCAGGGCCTTCAGCGCCGATTCACCGGCCGCCCGGTCATGCCAGACGGCCGAGAGTTCACGCAGCGGCTCGAAGAAGGCGGGCGCGAGCAGCAGGATGAACAAGCCTTCTTCCAGATCGAGCCGGCCTGACCAGGTTCCGAAGCGGATTTCGCCGAGCAGGCTGAAGCCGACATAGACGGCTATCATCGCTACGCCGAGTGCTGCGAAAAGCTCGAGCACCGCCGAGGACAGAAACGCGATTTTCAGCACGGACATGGTGCGCGCGCGCAGCAATTCCGCCTCGTGACGCAGCCGCCCGGCCGTTGCATCGACTGCGTCGAGCGCGCGGATCGTCGTCAGTCCGCGCAGCCGATCGAGCAGGAAGCCGTTGAGACCGCCGGTTGCGACAAGCTGTCTTTCGCTTGCCGCTTGGGCGCGCCAACCGATCAGCGCCATGAAGATGGGGATCAGCGGCGCGGCAAGCAGCAGGAGCAGAGCGGCGACCCAGGAGACCGGCAGGATAAAGACAAGGATGACGAACGGCACAAGGCTCGCCTTGATGCGTGCCGGCTGGAAGCGCGAGAGATAGGGCACGATGAGTTCGGCCTGTTCGCCGATGACGCTTGCGGCTTTGCCTGATGCCGGCCGGCCGCGGTCGGTCGGCGACGATTGGGAAAGGGCAGCGACAGCGAGTTGGCGCTTGCGAGTGAGTTCCGTGCGTGCGGCGCGGAAGGCCAGACGGCCGCCAGCCGCCTCCAGACAGCTTTTTATCAATCCAAGGGCGAGGATGCCGAAGGCCAGCCAAAGTACGTCGTGCAGCCCGCCGTCATCGGCAAGACGATCGACCGAGACGGCCAGCAATCCCGCCTGCGGGATCCAGAAGGCGGCGGCCAGCGCCTGCAGCATCGCCGCATTGCGCAACTGGCCTTTTCCCGCGTCGGCGTGCGGCGATAGCGGCTCGCAATTGCGCGGCCGGATTTCCACTTCGTTTGTCGCGTCGAAGAAAGCAGTGCCCATGGCGCTAACTCTTGTTCGCAGGATTCGGCCGGCGGGCTCGGCCGAGCGAGACGACCCGGTCCTTGGCCTCCAGAAGCTTTGTCACTTTCGCGCCAAGCGAGAGTAACGTTGCGAGCCTTTCCGTTTCAAGTTGTTTCACATCTTCGTACCAGTGGGTCAGTTGTTCGATCAGCGTGTGCATCTCGCCCATGCGCTCCTGGGCATAGCGCTCGGCTTCGCTGGCAGGGCGCTGCATCAGGATCTCGCGCAGAACCGACAGCGTCGGATCGACTTCCCGCTTCTTTCGCTCCTCGGCGAGCGTCCGCAATATCTGCCAGACATCATCCGGCGTGGTGAAGAAATCGCGGCGGTCATCCGGCTTATGCTTGAGCAGGACGAGGTTCCAGGCCTGCAATTCACGCAGGCTCATCGACACGTTGGACCGCGAGATGCCGAGAGAATCGGCGATCTCTTCCGCGCAAAGCGGTGCAGGGGAGACGAAGAGCAGGGCGTAGATCTGGCCGACTGTGCGGTTGATCCCCCAGCGCGAGCCCATTTCGCCGAAATGGAGAACAAAGGACTGGACAAGAGGCGGAAGATTCATGGTCGTTTCCGTGGCGTCTGTGATTTCAGAAATTTCTGAAACTACTATACAGACTTTCGGACCCGGCCGACAATCTGCAAGACGGCCCTGCGTCAATTTGGAAGCCCGTCGGTTCGTTGATCGTGCACCATATATAGCCTGCCCCGGCGCCGATGGATTTGACTTAAATCAAGTCTGCAGCAATTTGCGAGGCGACGAAAAAACGCCCGGCAAGGTGTTACCGGGCGTTTGGTGACTGCGATATCAGGTGCGGCCGCCCCTGCGGGGCCGGCTGGGATGGCGTCAGGCTCAGATCAAGCCGGACAGGAGGCCGACGCCGGCGAGGGCAGCAATGCTGCCGGCCGTGCGCGTCACCAACACGCCTTGACGTTTGCCGGCGTGCCCGACGGCGTAGCCAAGCGCGAGGCCGGCGGCGTGCAACAGTGCCGTGGCGACCATGAAACCGGCGGCATAGGCGCCGCCCGCAGCATTTTCCGGCATTTCAGCGCCGTGCGCATGACCGTGGAAAATGGCGAAAAGACCGATGATACCGGCCGTTGCGGCGAGCGGCGCCTTGACATTGAACGCCACAACGGCGCCAAGCACGACGACTGAAAGCGCGATACCGGTTTCAACAAAGGGAACATTGATAGCGGAGACGCCAAGGAGACCGCCGAGAGCCATCACCAGAACGAAGGTCGTCGGCACAAGCCATACGGCGCGGCCGCCGAACTGAAAGGCGAAAACGCCGACCATCACCATGGCGAGGATATGATCGAGGCCGGATATCGGATGGGCAAAGCCATGGCTGAAACCCGCCGCTTCGCCGATGGCGGGATGGGCGGCGGCGACGGCAGGAAGCGCGATGGCGGCCAAAGCCAGCAAGCTGCTCTTGAATGCTGATTTCATTGCTCGATCCCCTCTTAAGTTTTCCGGTATGTGGCGGCGGCCAGCAAAGACGTGCGCGCAGGCTAGTTCAAGGAATTTACGTCGTCAACGAAAACTCTAAGAAATAGCAAGGCGATTCAATTGCTTATCTGATAGGCAAATGCCGCTTTCGACAGCGTCGCCGCTTCCACGCGATGTAGCGAAGCATCACGAACTGGAAAGCGTTTCGCACAGAAGCTATCAATCGAAGAGCCGAGGCGGCGCCTACCGCCGCGATGGAGGAGATGTCCATGACGAATGCCGAACGACCGCTGGCGATCAGCGCGCCCGAGCCGCGCACGCTCGACCTGATCTTCAGCGACAAGGCGCGCACCGAACTGCATGCGAAATACGAGATCGTCGAAGCCGATCCGGAGAATATCGCCGGTCTCGGCGACCAAATCCTCGGCCGGGCCCGCTACATCATCGGTCAGCCGCCGGTTTCGGCCGAAACGCTCGCCAGAATGCCGGCTCTGCGCTCGATCCTCAACGTCGAAAGCAATCTTCTGAACAACATGCCCTATGACCTGCTCTTCGAGCGCGGTATCCATGTCGTGACGACAGGCCAGGTCTTTGCCGAGCCGGTCGCCGAAATCGGGCTCGGCTTTGCGCTCGCCCTGGCGCGCGGGATCATCGATGCGGACGTCGCCTTTCGCGAAGGCAGCGAGCTTTGGGGCGGGGAGGGCAATGCAGGTGCGCGGCTGATCGCCGGTTCCGAGATCGGCATCGTCGGCTTCGGCGATCTCGGGAAGGCGCTGCGCCGGGTCCTTTCCGGCTTCAGAGCGCGCATCAGGGTGTTCGATCCCTGGCTGCCGCGCTCGATCCTCGAGGAAAACGGTGTCGAACCTGCGAGCCTTGAAGATGTGCTGACGAAGAGCGATTTCGTCTTCGTCGTCGCGGCCGTCACCAGTGAAAACAAGGGTTTTCTTGGCGCTGACGCCTTTGCCAGCATGCGCAGGAGCGCCGCCTTCATCCTGCTCAGCCGCGCCGACGTCGTCGATTTCGACGCGCTGATGGCGGCCGTGGCGTCCGGCCATATCCTTGCGGCGAGCGACGTCTACCCCGAGGAGCCACTGCCGTCTGATCATCCGGTACGCAGCCTGAAAGGCTTCATCCGCTCGGCGCACCGGGCCGGAGCGCTCGACAGCGCCTTCAAGAAGATGGGCGACATGGTACTGGAAGACATGGACCTGATGGATCGCGGTCTGCCGCCGATGCGCTGCAAGCGGGCCGAACGCGAGACCGTCTCCCGCATGCGCTCCAAGCCGGTGGCAGTGAATTAGAAATGCCGCCCAAGCTGGTTGTCAGCTTGGCGGCATCCATAGTGGCTGGTTTTTTTAGGCGGCGCGCTGGCCGGTGCCCTGAATCGCAGCGAGCTTCCAATCCGCGCCCGGCTTGCGCACGAAGGTCCATATTTCGATGCTTTCACTCGGACGGCGGTCGTCGCCGGAAACGAGACGACCGCTGTCGCGTTCGACCATGGCATCGATGGAGGAATAACGCATGGCAAGCGTCGCATATTCCTGGCCGTTCTCCCGCCAGGCCTCGGCAATATCGCCCTGCAGCAGCCTGACGTCGGAGACACGATTGCGCACGCCGTTGGTGGCGTTTTCTCCCAGTTCCTCGGCCAGGTAGGACATGGCCTCGGGCGTCGTCAGCCGGCGCAACGTGCTGTAGTCTTCGGCGCCGTAAGCGGTCTGCACCTTAGTCAGCAACTCCTCGAACTGGTCGAGATCCGACTGGGTCAGCCCGATCTCGTCGCTCGGGTGATCGCGGCGCGACTGCCCGCCGTAACCGGCGCCCGAGCCGATCGCCGGAATCTGGAACGACGAATTGTTCGTGGGCGCCATGTTGAAGGACTGGCCGGCGGACCGGCTCTGGCCGCCGATGCCGTAAGAGGGCTGGCGGCGGTTGGCGAAATAGCGCATGGCGAACATGATGGCGCCGCCGATCAAGGCAATCTGCAGCAGCATGCCGAGGAAGCCGAAGCCGCCGCCGAAACCGTGGCCGAGCAGCATGCCGAGAAGGCCGCCGGCGATCAGGCCGCCGATCATCGAACGGCCGAAGCCATTGAAGAAACCCGGGCGCTGCTGGGCGTAGCCGGGCTGCTGCGTGCCATAGGGGGCGGTCGTTTGCGGGCGCGGCGTCATCGAGCGTTCAATGGGGGCAGCCGGGGCAGGCGCCGTGCGGGTAACCGGAGGCGCGCTGAAAGTACGGGTGCCACGGCTTCCGAACCCGCCGAAGCCGCCGGCGCGGCGCGCATCGGCATCGCTGATCGTGGCAAAAACGGTAGCGCTCGTCAGTACGGCAATGGCGGCCATCTTGGCAAAACGCGAAACGGTACTCGGCATTCCTGGTCTCCTGTCATGCACAATCACGGCATGTCGGGATAGAATATAGGTCGTCTTTCTTCTGTTTGAAGTTTTTCGGCCGCTTTATTGACAGACGTCGACCCAGCTGGCGCCGGTCAGCTCGGCCAGCCTTCCTGTGGCGATGCGCACGGCCGAATTGGTCGAGCCGGCCGCCGGCACCACTTCATCGAAGCGTTTCAGCGAAATATCGCAATAAATAGGCAGCGGTGAGGGCAGGCCGAACGGGCAGACACCGCCGACGGGATGGCTGGTGACCGCCATGACCTCTTCGGCATCGAGCATGCGCCCCTTGGCCCCGAAAGTGTCCTTGAACTTGCGATTATCGAGCCGTGCCGTACCGCCGGCAACGACCAGCATCATCTGCTCGCCGACGCGCAGGCAGATCGTCTTGGCGATCTGGGCGGGCTCAACGCCATGGGCTTCGGCGGCAAGCGCCACCGTCGAGGAGCTCTCGGCGGTTTCGATGATTTCGATGTCGGGTGCGTGGGTGCCGAAGAAGGCGCGGACGGATTCAAGGCTCATGGATCGGATGCTAGACCAGGAAAGGCGCAATTTGAAGCATAAAAGATGCTCGCCGAACACCGCCGCTTGCAAGTGCCGCGGACATCGTCATAATAATTTTGCACACGTGCTCAATTTTGTCATTCGGCCGTTACAACAAGCCCATAGAGCGGGACTCGTCACGTTTTCGCGGGCTTTCGAAGCGGTCGTCAACACCAGTGATGACCCGTCAAAGAGGCCTCACACTGCTCTTCTGGGGAGATGAAGAAGATGACCATTTTGCCGACGTTGAAATCCCTTACTGTCGCGGCTGCCATCCTGGCCTCGACCTCCGTATTCGCACTTGCCAAGGACGTCACCATCAGCGTCTGGGCCGGCGGCACCGGCCCGAACGACGTCTATCGTCTCGATGCCATCGAGATCGCGGCTCAGCAGTTGCAGCGCGAAGCCGCCCTCAAGGGCGAAGATCTGAAAATCACCGTCGAGAAGAAGCCCTATAGCGCCTGGGAAGACTTCAAACAGGCCTTGACCCTTGCCGCAGAAGCAAAGACCGCCCCGAACATCGTCGTCAGCGGCCATGAGGACATCGCGCCTTGGTCGCAATCCGGCCTGATCGTTCCGATCGAGGATTATGTCGACCTCGATTCCTGGCCGCTCAACGGCATCTACGAAAATCTTCTGAAGATCGCCTCCTACAACGGCACCGTCTACGGCATCCCGCAGGATGCCGAATCCCGACCGATGTTCTTCTGGAAGCCTTACATGAAGGCGATCGGCTACAGCGACGCCGATCTCGACGCCCTGCCTCAGAACGTGCAGGACGGCAAGTATACGATGAAGAACCTGCTCGAAGACGCCAAGAAGATGCAGGACAAAGGCCTCGTCCAGCCCGGCTACGGCTTTTATCCGCGCACCAGCAACGGTCCGGATTACTGGCAGTTCTACACCAGCTTCGGCGGCACGATGGAAGAAGGTGGCAAGCTCGTTTTCGACAAGGCCGCGATGACCCGCACTTATCAGTTCTTTGCCGACGCCGTTAAAGCAGGCGTCACCAAGAAGAACCACATCGGCATGCCGGGCGACCAGTGGTGGAAGGAAGTCGCCACCGGCAAGGCCGGCATCTGGGACGGCGGCACCTGGCACTATGCCCGTCTCGTCAACCAGGAAGGCCTCAAGGATTTCTTCGGAAACGTGATCTTCACGCTGATACCGGCCGGCGAAGGTGGCAAGGCCAATACGCTGACGCATCCGCTCGTCTATCTCCTGACCGCAGGTCACAGCCAGGATGATACGGAGATCGCTGCCCAGCTGGTCAAGATCGCCTCTGAGCCCCGCACCAATGCGTTGCATGCGGTCAAATCAGCCCATCTCGGCATTTCCGAGGCGGAGTCCCAGGTCGATTTTTATTCCGCCGACCGCTGGACCCGCGAAGCCACCGAACGCCTGCTGCCGCATGCCAACGCGATGCCGAACAATTCCGATTTCGGCACCTATTGGAACATCATGTGGAAGAACCTCGAAGCTTCCTGGACCGGCGCCAAGGCAGTCGACGCCGCAGTCGGCGACGCCGAAAGCGAGCTGAAAAGCACGCTCGGCGACAAGATCGTCATCCGCTAAGATCGAAGCGTCCCTCCGGGCGGCGGCGACCCGCCGCCCGATCGATCCCTTCGAGGAGGCTTCCATGAAATCGTCCAGAGCGCTCGGCCTGGTGATGATCGCGCCTGCGGCGATTATGATCGTGCTTTTCTTCCTGATGCCGGTCGTTCTGACGGCAGTCTTTTCTATGACGAACATGACCACGGCGACCGGCATTTCAGGAGGCGTCTATCAGATCGCACCCAATTCGTTGATCACGCTGAAATCGGTGATGCCGGAGATCGCGGCCGAGATGGCCGAGCCGCGCTACACGATCGACGAAGCCGGCCTCAAGGCCGTGGAGAGCCTGGGCCTTGCGCCTGCGATCGCGGCGGAGTTGCGCGCCAAGCACGCCGGCGAGGTCTTTGCGACGCGGCGCGAGGCCGAACGTATGATCAAGGATCTTGCCGAACGACCTTCGACGCGCGAGGTCAAACAGATCTCCGAACAGTTCAACCGCTCCGTCCTCAATACGCGCTTCGACAGCAAGGAACAGCTGTTTTCGTCGCTGGACGGACTGGGGTTCAAGCTGACGCCGGAGCAGAAGGAAACCGTCGCCAAGACCACCTATACCGGCTGGACCTGGACGACCGACAATTTCTCACGCATGACCAGATCGCCCGACATGGCGCGTGTGCTTTTCAATACCGTGCTCTATGTCGCGCTAGTATTGATGCTCTTCAACGTCGGTTATGCTCTGCTGCTTGCCATCTGGACGCATTACATGCCTGCGACGCCGGCCTCGATCTTTCGCGGCATCTGGCTCCTGCCGCGCATCACGCCCGTCGTCATCTACGTCATGTTGTGGAAGTGGCTCGCCTGGGACAGCGGCTTCATCTCCATCCTGATGGGCAAATTCGGCTACCCCCCGAAGAACTATCTGCTCGATACCGCCTATAATGCCTGGTCTTTCGTCGTGCTGATCAACGGCTTCATCGGCGCCTCGATGGGCATGCTGGTGTTCTCGTCGGCGATGAAGGCCATCCCGAAGAGCCAGTTCTATGCGAGCGAGGTCGACGGCGCCTCACGCTGGCAGCAGATCCGCTACATTATCCTGCCCCAGATGCGCTGGCCGATCCTCTTCGTTACCTGCTATCAGACGCTGTCGCTGCTCGCCTCCTTCAATGAAATCCTGCTCGCCACCAATGGCGGGCCGGGCAACGCGACCGAGGTCTGGGCGCTCTCCGCCTATCACACCGCGCTCAGGAATTATGCCGGCAATCTCGAATACGGGCTGGGAGCCGCCATGGCGCTGGTGCTCGTCGTCATTGGCGTGATGCTGTCGCTCCTCTATCTGCGAGTCTTCAACTACCGCACGCTTGTCGCCAAGCCCCTGATCGAGGATTGATCATGGCCGAACGATCCCAGCCCTCGGCAAATTACAGCAGCTGGCCCGTCATGGCGGCGCTTACCATCGTCAGCCTGCCGCTGCTGTTGATGTATGTCTATCTCTTCCTCGACACCGTGACGATAAAGCAGCAGGACGCCTTGCTGCCGTCGGGCCTGACGCTCGATCACTGGCGTTTCCTGTGGCAGACGACGCCGGGCAAAGCCAACATCTGGCAGGTGACCGTGAATACGCTGCTCTTTGCAGCCAGCACCACCAGCGTCGTGCTCATCGTCTCGTCGATGGCCGGTTATGTGCTCTCGCGCCTGAACGTGCCGGCGCGTGGCTTCTTCCTTGCCGGCGTCATGGTGCTGCATGCCTTCCCGTCCGTGACGCTGATCATCGCCATCTTCATCGTGCTGCAGATGATAGGCCTCTATAACTCGCTGATCGGCGTCATCCTGGTGAAGGCGGCGATCGACCTGCCGCTCGGCATCTGGCTGATGAAAGGCTTCTACGACACCGTACCCTGGGAAATCGAAATGGCCGGCGTCGTCGACGGCGCATCGCGTTTCAGGGTTTGGCGCAGCCTGGTACTGCCGCAGGTCAAGCCCGGCATCATGGCGCTGGGCCTGTTCTCCTTCCTGTCCGGCTGGGGCGAGTTCATCCTGCCGCAGGTGCTGGCGCCGGGCAACCAGGTGCAGGTGCTGTCGGTCTATCTCGCTGGCTTCCTTGCCGACGACAACAATTACGATTTCAACATGTTCAAGGCGGTCGGCCTCTTCTACCTCATTCCGGTGCTGATCGCTTACGCGCTCTTCAACAAATACCTCATGAACATCTACGGCGGCGGGAGCAAAGGCTGATGCGCATCCTCCTCGACAATTTCTCGAAGAGCTTCGGCTCCACCAAGGTCATCGAGAACATGCAGCTCGAGGTCGCCGGCGGCGAGATGCTGGCGCTGCTTGGCCCGTCCGGCTGCGGCAAGTCGACGACGCTTTTTGCAGTCTGCGGCATCCACCGGCCGACCGGCGGACGCATCCTTTTCGGCGATCGGGATGTCACGGACCTGCCGAGCCAAGCCCGCAATGTCGGTGTCGTCTTCCAGTCCTATGCGCTCTACCCGCATATGACGGTTGCCGAGAACATTGGATTTCCTCTGAAGGTCAAGGGCGCGCCTGCCGCCGAGATCCGCAAAGAGGTCGATCGTATCGCAGCCCTGGTTCACATCGGCAATCTGATGAGCCGCCGGCCGGCCGAGCTTTCCGGCGGCCAGCAGCAGCGTGTGGCGCTGGCCCGGGCACTGATCCGCAAGCCCGACGTGCTGCTGCTCGACGAACCCCTCGCCAATCTCGACGCCAAGCTGCGCCTTGAAATGCGCTCGGAGATCCGACGCCTGCAGCGCGAGACCGGCATCACCGCCATCCTCGTCACCCATGACCAGGTGGAGGCGATGAGCATGTGCGACCGTATCGCCATCATGAAAGAGGGCGAGATCGTCCAGATCGCCACGCCGGCCGAGATGTACAACGATCCGAGGACCGCCTTCGTCGCCGGCTTTCTCGGCAATCCGCCGATCACCTTCCTGCGCGGCGTCATGGAAAACGGCGCTTTCGCAATTCCGGAAAGTGAGATCCGGGTGCCGTTGCCCGACGCGATCGGCGCCGCCGAAGGCAGCAAGCTGATGCTTGGCGTCCGGCCGGAGCATTTTACGCCGGCCGGCGACATTACCGTCTCCGGCAAGATCACCTTCGCCGAAACGCAAGGGCGAGAAAATCTTTACGACGTGCGTCTTGCCGGCGGTCCGCTGCTACGCTCGATCCAGCCGGCGCGCAACGATATTCACGTCGGCGACGATGTCGCCTGGGGGATCGACAGCCGTGGCGTGTTCGTCTTCGACGAGAACGGAACGAGGCTCTGATGACCCGCGATTTTTCGACCTTCTTCGAACGTTATGGCTGGCCGACGGCCAAGGGCCGGCTTCCATTCTGCATCGGCCATCGCGGCGCCAGCGGCCATGAACGCGAAAACACTATCGCCGCGTTCCGCCGCGCAGCCGAACTCGGCGCGGAGATGTGGGAGCTCGACACGCAGCTGACCGGCGACGGCGTGGTGGTCGTCTCGCATGACGACCATCTGGACCGGGTCTACGGCATCGACCGGCGCATCTCGGAAATGACGGCGGCGGAGCTTGCCGACCTTGACGGCGTCGACGTGCCGAGCTTTTCGCAGGTCGCCGCTCTCGCTCGAGAGACGGGGACCGGCCTCTATGTCGAGCTCAAGGCGCCGGGGACCGGCATCCGATGCTGGCAGCACCTTGTCGAAATGAACCAGCGCTTTGCCTGCCTTGGCTCCTTCGATACCGCTCAGGTTCGCGAACTCAGGGACGCTGCCTGCGATCTTCCGCTCTCGGTGCTGATCCGTGTCGGCCACGATCCGCATGCTCTCGGTGATGAGGCCGGCGCAGATATCCTCCATCTCTGCTGGGAAAGGGCAGGGGAGCGTCCGCAGGATCTGGTGACCGAGTCGCTGCTGCATCGTGCCTTCGAGGTGGGCCGCGAGATCGTGCTCTGGCACGAAGAGCGGCGGACCATTCTCGATGACCTCATGAAACTCCCGGTTCTCGGCATCTGCACCGATCTGCCCGATCTGATGCGGCCGCCGACGACGAAGGAGAAAGCACTTGGCTGATAAGGACAAGGGACCGCGCAAGGTAACCTCTTTCGACGTGGCGCGGGTGGCCGGCGTCTCGCGCGCCGCCGTGTCGCGCGCCTTCACGCCGGATGCCAGCGTTTCGCCGAAAACGCGCGAGAAGGTCTATCAGGCCGCCAAGGACCTCGGCTATCGAGTGAATTATCTTGCCCGAAGCCTCACCAACAAGCGTTCCGATCTCGTCGGTCTCGTCGCCGCGGGTTTCGACAACCCGTTCCGCACGCTGCAGATCGAGCATCTGTCCCGGGCGCTGCTCGCCCGTAACTTCCGCCCGATCCTGCTGCCAACCTCACAGGAGGCGGATACTTCAACGGTCATTGGCCAGTTGCTGCATTACGCCGTGTCAGGCGTCATCGTCACATCGGACGCACCGCCGACCGAAATCTGCGAACAATGCGCGGCCGAAGGCGTGCCGATCGTGCTGATCAACAAGGGCAACGACATTCCTTTTGTCGACCGCATCATCTCCGACGACAGCATGGCGGGTCATCTGGCGGCCAGCCATCTGATCGATAGCGGCGTGCGTAAGCCCGCCGTGATGGCTGCCCCGGCCAGATCCTATACGGCGCGACGTCGCAGCGAGGCCTTCATCGCCCGCTGCAAGCAGCTTGGCGTTGAGGGGCAGTTCCTGCAGGTCAAAATAAACGATTATCGGAGCGGTTATGACGCGGCGACCGGCCTGGCCGCAACCGGCATCGATGGGCTGTTCTGCGCCAATGACTACATGGCCTGCGGGGTGATCGACCGCGTCATGCAGGGTAGGAGCCGCGACGAGACGCCGCCGCTCCGCATTATCGGCCATGACGACATCCCCCAGGCCGCGTGGACCGCCTACGACCTGACGACCATCCGCCAGCCATGCGACATCCAGGCAGAACAAACCGTCGACCTGCTGATCAGCCGGATGGCCGAACCGGAGCTGACGGCGCGTGTCGAGTCCACGCCGGTGACATTGATAAGAAGAAGGACCGCCTGATGAATGCCGCATTCGACGCCGCTGCCATCCGTGCACGGGCTGAGGCCGCCATTGCTGTTGCGCTCGAGGTTGGACGGGAGACAGCCAGGTTTCGGCGCGAGTCGGATCCCGGCACTCTCGCCGTTCAAAGCAAGGGATTGCAGGACTTCGTCACCATCGCCGACGGGAGAGCGGAGCAGGCGATCCGCCAGGGGCTCATCTCGCGCTTCCCGGACGATACCTTCATGGGAGAAGAGAGTGGCGGGCAATCGGAAGGAGCCGGCACCTGGGTCGTCGATCCGATCGACGGCACGACCAACTATATCAGGGGGTTCCGTTATTGGGGCGTTTCGATCGCCTTTGTCATCGGCGACAAGGTCGAGATCGGCGTCGTTTACGACGCTGCTGAGGATAAAGTCTGTCACGCTGTTCGCGGCGGCGGCGCCTTCAAGGATGGGCTGCCGATCCATGCGGCGACGACTGCCGATCCCGCCAGTGCGCTCATCATTCTCGGGCATTCGCGCAAAACGAGCTTCCACGAGTATCTCGCGCTCTCCAAGCGACTATATGAGCGCGGCATGGATTATCGGCGCATGGGCGCAGCCGCCATCGATCTTGTGCGCGTCGCCGAGGGCGCCGCTGACCTCTGTTACGAACGTCACCTCAATGCCTGGGATATGCTCGCCGGTGCGCTGATCGCCGAAGAGGCCGGCGCCACGGTTGTGATGCCGCCGGTCGCCCGTCTACTTGCCGATGGCGGCCCTGTCGTCGCCCATGCGCCGGGGCTCGCAGGTGAATTTGCCTTCATCCTTGAGAGCGCGGGACTGACGCTCGCCAGTTAGCCGGAGATGCGACGGCGCCATGCGCGTTCGGTCGCCGGCGCTTCGTCGGTGGTGATCTGGTCCGGCTTCAGGGCCATCAGCGCCGAAAAGTTCCGCCATTCCGCATCGCTGAATCCAGCCTCCGGATCCTTCAAGGTGAAGGTCCATGCATCGACGCGTTTGCCTTCGTCCCGGCAGAGACCGATCAGGTCTAGGCCATCCTCGGCGGCATCAAGGATCAGCTGCCAGTGGAGATAGATGGTGTCAGGTTCGGTCGGACCGCGAAGGTCGGCGCGCAGTGTCATCTCGGCCGCCCTCCAGCCGCTGGCCTGTCGGATATCGTAAAGCTTGTCGGTCGGATCGATCCCGCGCATGAGATGCGGAAGCTTTTCCTTGACTGCCACGATGAGGTCGAGACTGCCACCGCTGACGATCACCGAGGCGGTGATGTCACCGAAATGCACCGCAAGATGCTCGATGCCGCGGGGGCCGACAGCTTCGTAATCGTCCTTCATGTCGAATTGCAGCAATGCGGCCGGATGTGTCGCCTGCATCATGTCGGCGAGATCCTCGCTAAGGATCAGCGGCCGGGCGCCTTCCCTCATCCTGACATTGCGTAGGTCGGCTGCGGTCTTCGCAGCGATCGGTCCACGGCCCGTCGTTTCACCTTCGAGCTCCTCGTCGTGCAGCACGACGAAGCCCCCGTCGCCGCGCACGCGCAGATCGAGTTCCATCGAGGCACCCGCTGCAAAACCTTCCGCCATCACTTCGGCGGAAAACAGCGGATCGGTAACCCGCTTTCGCAGCCGATGCCATTTCAGACGGGTGTGATGCCCCTCGTGCGAAATCTCCAGGCCCTGCGAATCCGCCAATGTCATCATCTGCATCCAGTCCCCGCGACGACACTCTCCTGCCTTGCTAGCGCGCGATTATCAAGACCCGCATCGCGTTCAGCGACCATAAGCTACCGCTATGGCCTCTGAAGCGGCGGCGATATCGGCGGCATGACCTGCCTGCCTGAGGGCAGCGCCGTAGGCAACGACATTCGAGAGCACCGTCTGGAATGAGGCGCGCGGC
This sequence comes from Rhizobium sp. BK049, assembly GCF_014193135.1. Taxonomy (NCBI): domain Bacteria; kingdom Pseudomonadati; phylum Pseudomonadota; class Alphaproteobacteria; order Hyphomicrobiales; family Rhizobiaceae; genus Rhizobium; species Rhizobium sp. BK049. The sequence continues at coordinate 75,026 of NZ_JACHYV010000001.1, read as the reverse complement.
CCCGTGTGGTTGAGGCGCACGAGATGGGCGGCGGCTCCGACACCTGCGGCGAGTTCAACGCCCAGGCGTCTGGCGGTCGCGATTAGCGCTGCTGGTCCCAGCTCTTCCGGCACCCGCACCGCCGTCACCAGATTGGAAGCCTTTGCCGCCGGTACCCAGGTTGCAACGCCCAGTGCGGCAAGTCCAGCCCGCGTCGCCGAGCCTGCCAGCACATGGCGGGCAATGACATTCTCCAGACGCTCGGCCTCGATGCGGTCGAGCGCAGCTTCAAGCGCAAAGAATTCCAGCGGTGCCGGCGTTCCCGGCAGACCCTGCCTGCGATCATCGACCCAGCTCTTCAGATCGGCCAGCGACAGGATCGAGTCGCGCGGCCCACCTTTCCTGAGAATGAGATCCCAGGCGCGTCTGCTGACGGAGAGCGCTGAAACGCCGGCCGGGCCGCCGAGCGCCTTCTGTGGCCCGATTACCGCAACATCGATCCCGAGACTATCGATCTCGAGCCGATGGCCGCCGATCGAGGCGACCGCATCGACGATGGTGACGATGCCGCGGCCACGGGCAAGCGCCAAGATCTCGGGCAGCGGATTCAAGATGCCGCTCGCCGATTCCGCGTGAACCATGGCGAGGACGTCGATGTGAGGGGCGAGATCGAGCGCCTTTGCGATCACCTCGATGTCGATCGGCAGACCCGGCTCGGCAATAATATCGTGGAGCGTGGCACCGCCCCGCCGCAGCCATTGCCCGAACCAGCCGCCATAGGGGCTGGTGACGATATTGACGACTGAAAGGCCCGGACGCGCCAGGCTGGCGGCTACCGCCTCCAGCGCCACCACCGCCTCGGCCTGCACAAGCAATATATCGTTTCGGCTCTGCAAGACGCCGCCGATCCTGTCGGCCAGGGCAGCGTAGCGTTCCGCTGGATAGGAGGGGGCGCCGTGCAGGGGATTCCAACCGGGATCGAACATGGACGTTTCCTTAAGATGGATTGGTCACGAGACGGGGAACAGCTTCCACAAGCGCGCGGCCGGCAGCCGATTTCGGTTCGGCCACGATAGCCGCCGCGTGGCCGGTCTCGACGATCCGCCCGCGATCCATGACGGCGATGCGGTGAGAAACGGCTCGCACGACGGCAAGATCGTGCGAAATGAACAGACAGGCAATGCCCTGTTCTTTCTGCAGGCTCACCAGAAGTTCGAGGACCTTGCCGCGCACCGTGACATCGAGCGCTGAGACTGCCTCATCGAGCACCAAAAGAGAGGGACGCGTGGCAATAGACCGGGCAATCGCCACACGCTGGCGCTGGCCGCCCGAGAGCGTGCGGATCGGCCGGCCGGCATAGCTGGCAGGCAGGCCCACGCGGTCGAGAAGCACCGCGATCTCGCCGGCCCGCTGATCCCTGGGCACGATGCCATGAATGCGCAGCGGATCATCGAGAACCGCAGCAACACTCGCCAGCGGATTGAAAGCGGCAAGCGGGTCCTGGAATACCATCTGCATGCGCGCCCGTTTGCGGCGTAGAGATGCGCCGTTCAAGGCAAGCCAATCCTCTCCCTCGAAGCAGATCGAACCGGCATCACAAGGGAGAAGCCGCAGCAGAATGCGCGACAGGGTCGATTTTCCGCTGCCGGAAGCGCCGACGAGGCCGAGCGTTTCGCCGGCCGCGATCGTCAGCGAGACATTGTCGAGAGCGGCGAGCCGATGGCCTGAAGAGGAAAAGTCTTTCGAGATATTTGCTATGGAAAGCAGCGTCGGCTTCATGACGGCGCCCCTGCGATCAGCGGCGGCGTCAACAGGTCGCGATGGCTGGCGATGAGGTCGGCGGTATAATCGCTTTTGGGAGCCGAAAGCACCGAGCGCGCGAGACCTTTCTCGACCAGTTTCGCATTGCGGAAGACGGCGAGGCGGTCGACGAAGCCGGAGGCAAGGGCGATGTCATGGGTGATGAAGACAAGCGTCATGCCGTCCTCGCGTACCAGACCGTCGAGCAGGCGAATGATCTCGGCCTGGACGACGACGTCGAGCGCGCTCGTCGCCTCGTCGGCGATCAACAGCGCAGGTTTTGCGGCAATTGCCGCTGCGATCGCCACGCGCTGGCGTTGACCTCCTGAAAGCTGGTGCGCAAAGGCCCGCATCGCCCTGTCAGGCTGAGGCATTCGCACTCGCTCGAGCAATTCCTCGGCTTTGGCATAAGCCTGTTTCCAGCTCAGCCCGAGATGACGCCTGGCGGCTTCCGCGATCTGTTCGCCGATCCTCAGCACGGGGTTGAGGCTGGAGCCTGGATCCTGAAAGACGAAGCCGAAGTCACGACCCGGACGGGGCGGGTGGCGAAGTCCCGGCCAAAGCATCTCGCCTTCGACCTTCGCCTCTTCAGGCAGCAGACCGGCGAGCGCGCGGGCGAGCGTGCTCTTGCCGGAGCCGCTTTCGCCTATGATGGCCAGCCTCTCGCCGATGATGAGATCGAGATCAACACTGTCGAGCGCGGTTGTGCCGTTCCTCCCACGTCCATAGACGACCGAAAATTTTTGCAGGCTGCAAAAAGCGTCGCTCATGCCGCCCTCACGCCGTTGTCGGCCAACGCCTTGCCGAGGCCCTCGCTGAAGAGATGGACGCCGAGTACGGTCACCGCGAGGGCGCAGCCGGGAATAACCGAGAGATAGGACGCCGAACGCAGCACGCTGCGTCCCTCGGCAATCATCGACCCCCAGGTGGCAATATTCGGATTGCCAAGCCCAAGAAACGAAAGTGCCGCCTCGGTGAGGATCGCGCCGGCCACGATGGTGGCGGAAAGCGCCAGCACCGGCGGCAATGCGTTCGGCAGGATCTCGCGGACGGCGATCTCAATCGGATGCATGCCGATTACCCCTGCCGAGGCGACGTAATCCTGTTCTCGGATCGCCAGCACCTGCGCCCGCGTCAGCCGCGCCGGATCGGCCCAGGCGCCGAGCGCGATGGCAAGGACGACGACAGGCGTCGAGACGCCGATGGTGCTGACGAAGGCGAGCGCAAGCAGGAAAGCCGGCACGATCTGGAAGGCATCGACCACACGCATCAGCGCCTCGTCGACGACCCCGCCGGCAAGACCGGCCGCCATGCCGACGCAGACGCCAAGGCACATCGCCGAAAGCGCCGCCGCAAGACCGACGGCAAACGAAGTGCGTGCTCCGTAAAGCAGACCGGCGAGGACATCGCGGCCGAGCCGATCGGTGCCGAGCGGAAAAGCCGGATCGGTGAACGGCGCAATCAGCGCGCGGCCGGCGATCCTCAACGGATCGCCCGGCGAGACGATAGGTGCGAACAGGCTCGCTAAAAGCAGGGTGATCAGGATCACGAGCCCTGTCATGCCTTCCGGCTGGCGCAGGAATCGCTGGAGACCGCTCATGCACCACCCTCAGAAGCGCCGATGCGGGGGTCGAGCACGGCATAGACGAGATCAATGAGGAAATTGATCGAGATGACCAGAACCGCGCTGGTAACGACGATGCCCATCAAAAGCGGCGCGTCGCGGCCGTTGACCGCCTCCTGTGCCAGCCGCCCGAAACCTGGAATGGCGAAAACGCTCTCGATCACAACGCTGCCGCCAAGCATGGCCGCCGATTGCAGACCGAGCATGGTGACGAGCGGCAGCAGCGCGTTGCGCGCGACATGGCGCAGCACGATGCGGCTGCGCGACAGGCCCTTGGCACGGGCAAAGAGCACGAAATCGAGCTTCCATGCATCCGCCATGCCAGCACGCATGACCCGCAGGAACAGGCCGAGATAGATCAGGGCAAGCGCGCCGACCGGAAGAACCAGATGGTCCGATATGTCAAGCGCGCGCGCAAGGCCGGTCTTGCCGGACGCGATCGTTTCGATGCCGGCGATCGGAAACCAGCGCAGCTTCACCGAAAACGCAATGCTGAGCACCAGGCCGAGCCAGAAGCTCGGAATGGCATAAACAACAAGAGAACCAATCGACAGCAGCCGGTCCCGCATGCTGCCCGGCCGCGCGCCGGCAAAGATGCCGAGCGCTGAACCGAGGCCGAAGGAAAGCGCTGTCGCACTGCCCATCAGGAGCAGCGTGTTGGGCAGGCGCTCGGCGATCAGTTCACCAACCGGCCGGTCGAAGGCGACCGACCAGCCGAGATCGAAGCGCGCCAGTGACGAAAGATAGAGCCAGAGGCGTGCGAGCATGGAGCGGTCGAGGCCATAGCTTTCGCGCAGCGACTGGATCAGCGCAGCATCGCCGCCGCCGATCGAACCAAGATAGGCATCCACCGCATCTCCGGAGGCGGACTCGAGCAGGAAAAAAGTGAAAATCACCACGATCAGCAGCACCGGAATGCTGCTGATTGCCCTGCGCCTCAGGAGGATGATCGCTCGTTTCACGCCGGAGAGGGCCTCTGGAAGAGAGTTGCCGCCGATCCTATCACGATTGCAGCGCGGTATCGCCCCAGTTCGAGACGGCCCAGCGTGGGTTGTTCGAGACGTTGAGCACGGTATCGCGCGCGACGGTGATGAAACCCCATTCCGCCACGTTGATCAGTGGCAAGTCGGCGACAACGAGTTCCTGGAACTTGCGGTAGAGGTCGGTACGCGCCGCCGTGTCGACTGTCTCGGATGCCTGCTTGATGATCTTGTCGAGTTCCGGATTGACATAACCGCCCTGGTTCGAGAAGGGCACGCCAGCAGGTGCGCCGGATTGAACAAGAATGGTGGTGGAGATCGCCGGATCGCCTCGGAAGACCGGCGGGCCGACCGCGAGGTCGAAATCATGATCGGTATAAACAGCCTTCTGGTGCGCAGCCGCATCGGCATTGACGATCTCGGCATCGATACCGATCACGGCGAGCGCCTGGCGAAGGTAATCGCCAAACTGCCGGGTCTCGTTGAAATAGGGCGCCGGGCGCAGCTTCAGCTTGAAACGGTTGCCGTCCGGCCCTTGTTTGTACCCGGCCTTGTCTAGAATATCGTTGGCTGCAGCGGGGTTGAAATCATAGATCGCGACATCGGACGTGTAGAACTCCGGCGCATTTTTTGGCACAGGCCCGGTAGAGGCGGTGGCATAGCCGAGGAAGATGGTATCGACCACGAATTTCTTGTCGATCGCATGTGCGATTGCCTGGCGCACCCTGAGGTCGGCCAGTTCCTTGCGGCGATGATTGATCTCGACGACAAGCTGATAGGTTAGAGCCTCGTAGCCCTTCGAGATCACCTTGATGCCGTCGACCTTGGATATACGGTCGAGATCGGCCAGAGGCACCGCCGAAAAGGCGGCAAGCTGGATTTCGTCCGCTTCGAGGGCCGCACCGGCGGCCGCACGATCGGGCAGCACCCGGAAGACGATTTCGTCGAGTTTCGGCTGCTCCTTGTCCCAGTAGTTCTCGTTGCGCGCCAGCCGGTAGTATTCCCCGGGCTTGTGTTCGGCAAATTTGAACGGGCCGGTGCCAACAAGCGCGTTGTTGGCAGGATTGGTGGCAATATCGGCGCCGTCGAAAATGTGCTTGGCGACGACGCTTGTCACGACAGGCAGCGCGTTGCGGATGAGCTGAAACGGCGTCGGCTTGGAGAAGCGGAAGATGGCGGTGTAATCGTCGGGCGTGTCGACAGCTTCCAGATTGGCGAAGACCAGACGGCCGAGATTCTGCAGCGGCTTCCAGATGTTGAGCGCCGAGAAGGCAACATCGACCGAGGTGAAGGGCTTGCCATCGTGCCAGGTCACACCATCACGCAGCTTGAAGGTAACGGAGAGGCCGTCGGGGGAGCCTTCCCAGGAGGTGGCAAGGCGCGGCGCAAGACGGTCCTTGCCGTCGAACGAGGCTTCGGCGAGCGGTTCAATAACCTTGCTCGCGATGAAGAAGACGCCGTTCGAGGCGACAATGGCGGGATTGAGGTTCTTCGGTTCGGAATCAGCCGCGACGACCAGCCGACCGCCGCTTGGCTCGGCCTGCGCCAGGGCCTGCCTGGCAAGCGCCGTCGAGGCAAGCAGCAGGGCGGTGCCCTTCATCAGCGTGCGCCGTGAGATTTCTGGAATGGTCATGCGCCCTCCTGATCGATCAAATTCCGAGCGGCCATATTCACGTCGAAATGCCGATTGTCATCGAGATTAATTTCGAATGATCGGGGTTCGCGAGACATTTCTTGTCACCCAGCCATTATTTGCTCAACCGTTGGCGGCCAGGCGCGCTGGCTCACCCGAGAGATTGCGGTAGGCGGCCCCTGGATGCGGCGCGACAAGCCGCGGGCCTGCTCCCCCAAGCTTTTCCCGCAGCGTTCCCTTGGCATATTCGGTCTTGTAGACGCCGCGCTTCTGCAATTCCGGCACCAGCAGGTCGACGGCATCCTCGAAACTCTCGGGCGTCACGGCATAGGCGAGGTTGAATCCGTCGACATCGGTATCCTCGATCCATTCCTGCATCAGATCAGCGACTGTCTGCGGCGAGCCGACGAAAACTGGACCGAAGCCGCCGACGCCGACCCAATCGGCCATTTCGCGCACCGTCCATTCCTTTGTGGGATCAATCGTGGTGAAGGTCTCGACGGCCGATTGCACCGCATTGGTATGACGATGCCGCAGCACCTCATCGGGTGCGAACTGACCGAAATCGATGCCCGTCCAGCCGGAGATCAACGTCAATGCGCCCTCGAAGGAGGCGTATTTGCGGTATTCGTTGAACTTGCGCTGCGCCTCGGCATCCGTCTCGCCGAGCACCACAGTCTGCAGGTTGAAGGCAAGGATTTCGCGTGGGTTGCGGCCGACGCGCTCGGCTGCCTCGCGGACATTGGCGACATAGCGTTTCAACACGGCCTTTGACGGCGAGGCGACGAAGATGCATTCGGCGTGGGCGCCGGCGAAATCCTTGCCGCGGCTGGAGGCGCCGGCCTGGTAGAGCACCGGCGTGCGCTGCGGCGAGGGTTCGCTCAAATGGATGCCGGGCACGTTGAAATGCTTGCCGGAATGGTTGATCGGATGGACCTTGTCCGGATGGGTGAAGATACCGCTTTCCCGGTCGCGAACGACGGCACCGTCCTCCCAGCTGCCCTCCCACAGCTTGTAGCAGACCTCGAGATATTCCTCGGCGAGATCGTAACGATCGTCATGCTTCGTCTGCGCGGGCTGGCCGATATTCAGCGCGCCGCTGTTGAGATAGGAGGTGACGATGTTCCAGCCGACACGCCCCTTCGTCAGGTGGTCAAGCGTCGAGATGCGCCGGGCGAAAGTGTAGGGATGCTCGAAAGACAGTGAGGCGGTCAGGCCGAAGCCGAGATGCTCGGTCTCGTGAGACATCGTCGGGATGAGCTGCAGCGGATCGTTGACCGGCACCTGCGCGGAATGGCGCAGTGCCGCATCGACATTGCCGTTCAGCACATCGTAGACGCCGAGCACGTCGGCGATGAACAGCCCGTCGAACTTGCCGCGCTCTAGCGTCTTTGCCAGATGCACCCAATAGTCGAGATCCTTGTACGTCCAGGACTTGTCGCGCGGATGGCGCCAGAGCCCCGGCGACTGATGTCCGACGCAATTCATATCGAAGGCGTTCAGCCTGATTTGGCGGGTCATGTCTTTTCTTCCTTGAAATTACGGATTGCTACGGCCGAGGCCGTAGGTCAGGGCCAAGGCTCCGACGAGCACGGCGCCCTTGACGAAATCCTGGGTGTAGTAGGGGGCGTTCAGCATGGTGAGACCGTTCAAGAGCACGCCGACGAAGACGGCGCCGGCGATGGTACCGAGCACGTTCGGACGCCTGAGATTGAGGACGGCGAAACCGATCAGTGCGGCAGCGACCGAATCCATCAGCAGCGAGCCGCCGGAAGAGACGTCCCCGCGCCCGACACGGGCGGCGATGACGATGCCGCCGAGCGATGCCAGCGTGCCCGACAGGACATAGGCAAGGGTCTTCAGCTTGACGGTCGAGGCTCCCGCAAGCCGGGTGGCGACCTCATTGCCGCCGGTCGCAAACAGCAGCCGGCCTATGCGGGTGCGCTCGGTGAGGATGAAAAGGAGAACAGCGACTGCGGCCATCAGCACCACGGAAACGGGCAGGGTGCCGAGGATGCTGTAGCGGCCGATCAGCAGGAAGGCCGGGTCGTAGGCCCCGGTTGCCTTCGAGCCGTCGGGCAAGGTGAGACCCGCAGAAATCGACCGGCCTGCCGTCGGGATCAGCTGCAGGCCGGAGAGCAGGAACATCATCGCCAGTGTCGCCAGCAGGTCCGGCACCTTCAGGCGGACGATGAGGAAGGCGTTGACGAGACCGACCAGGGCGCCGAAGGCGAGGACCAGCGGCACCGTCGCATAAGCGTCGAAGCCCCACACGATCATCGCGTAACTCGCCGCCATGACGCTCGATGCGGCGACTGCGCCGATCGACAGATCGAAGCCGCCGACGGCGAGTGTGACGGTGACGCCGGCGCCAAGAATGGCGACCACGGAAACCGCCTGCAGGATGCTCATCAGATTGGCGATATTGATGAAGGCGGGCTCGGCCATGGTGAAGCCGACGACGAGGAGCGCAAGCAGGATGAAGACCGCGCCCGCACGCAGAAACGCGCCGAGGGCGGCCAGTGGATTGCGGTCGGCCCGCGGCACGGCGCCTGCCTGCGGCACGGTTTCTTCGTCGATCGTCGTCATACGGATATTCCCTGGATTTCAGGACGAAGGGCGGCATCGTCGGCCGCAGGTCTCAACACGTGGCGGTCGATGACGAGGATGCGGTCGGCCACCTCATAGGCCTCCTCCGGATCGGAGGTCGCAATCAGCGTCGCCCGGTCGGTGCGGGCGCGGATGGCCCGGATAATGTCGCGGCGGGCGCCGACATCGACGCCCTGGAAAGGTTCGTCGAGCAGCAGCAGCCGGCTCGGTTCGGCCTCCCAGCGGGCGATCACCGCCTTCTGCTGGTTGCCGCCGGAAAGCGACCAGATCGATGCGAGCGGGCCTGCGGCCTTGATTCCGAGACGGACGATCGCTTGCTCGGCCTCGCGTCGCTCACGGCCGCCGAGAAGGAAACCATGCGGGTACCATTTGCCGAGATGCGGCAGGCTGATGGTTGCCGACAGCGAATGACCTGGCCATGCCGGCGGCATGAGCGAAGAGCGATGCCGGTCTTCCGCCGCCATGGCGACACCCGCTGCGATTGCTTCGGCCGCACTCTTCGGCCGGTACGGCCGGCCGTCGAGAAACATCGCGCCACGCTGAAGCGCCGTCACGCCGAAGATCGCCCGGAGCAACCTGCTCTTGCCGGCGCCGAGCACGCCGGTGACCGCCACCACCTCGCCCTCATGCAGCGACAGGTCGAAGGTCGCGCCTTCCGGCAGCAGGCTGACATCGCGCATTTCGAAAATCGCCGGGCCGATCGCCGGCCGCGCATCAGGCCGCGCCGCTTCCAGCTTGCGGCCGATCATTGTCTCGATGGCGCTCGAAAAATCGATCGGCCGCGAGAAGGTTCCGACGACCCGGCCGCCGCGCATGACGAGCGCACGGTCGGCGATCGCTTCGAGATCGGCTGTACGATGCGAGATATAGAGGATCGCTAGGCCCCGCTTGCGCAGCCTCAGCAAAATATCGAACAGCCGTCGGCTTTCCTCGCCGGAAAGGCTTGCCGTCGGCTCGTCGAGAATGAGGAGATCGGCGCGATTGGCAAGTGCGCGGGCGATTGCCACGAGTTGCCGGTCAGCGCTGGTAAGTTCCCCAAAATCACGGTCGAGCGGCAGGCTGAAGCCGGCGGCATCGAGCATCGCCTGTGCGGCGCGGCGGATGCCGGCGCGTGACACGAAGAAGGGTGTGCTGCAATCGGCGAAACGATTAAGCAGCAGCGCATCGGCAACGGTCAGTCCCGCCGCGCCGACGATATCTGTCGATTGGTGCACGGTGACGACACCTGCTTTCGCCGCTTCGGCCGGGCTGCGCGGCGCGAAAGGGTGGCCCTCGAGATGGATCGTGCCGCCATCAGCCGCGAGCACCCCGGAAAGGATCTTTACCAGTGTCGATTTGCCGGCGCCGTTTGCACCCATTAGCGCCACGATCTCGCCGCGCTCTATAGAAAGATCCGCGCCAGCCAGCGCCCGCGTCGACCCGAAACTGCGGGTGATGTTTCCAATGTGAAGAAGCGGCATCGACAAGATCCGGAACTGCATTCGAAGCGGAATTGTGCCCCGTTCGTGGGAGCGAATTCCAGGCACGCATTTCCCTGGTGAACTATGCCCGGGAAACAAAGAATCTCCCGCAGCCGGCAAAATCGGATCATTTAATCTACTAAAAGTATAGATATTATATCTAATAAATCGACGCGTCGCGAGGGCTGGAACCTGTCAGACGACGCCTCCGATTGTTAGAAGGAACGCGACGATGAAATCCCTCGCACGGCTCGCACTCTCCGCCGCCGTCATTCCGTTTATTCTCATTCAAGGCGCACACGCCGACGGCCTGTCCGGTGCTCCGGCACCCTTCGACAAGGGCGGCGTCAAGGTGGCGCTGATCAGCTATATCTCGGCGGGCGATTTCTTCCAGGCATATCAGGCCGGTGCTGAGGCCCAGGCCAAGGCTCTGGATATCGACCTGCGCGTCTTCCCCGGCCGGCAGGATGCCGCCGAGCAGCGAGAACAGATCCTGCAGGCGATCAATCTCGGCGTCTCCGGCATTGTCATCGACCACGGCCTGCCGGAATCGCTCGGCGACGTGGTCCAGCAGGCGCTCGACAAGGGCATCAAGGTCGTGGCCTTCGACGTCAACCTCAACAACCCGAAGATTCCGCAGGTCGAGCAGAGCGACCATGAACTCGCATCCCTCGCTCTCGAGCAGGTGGTAAAGGACAACGGCAAGGAATTCAAAGCGGGCTATGTCTATGTCGCCGGCTTTGCGCCCCTCGACCGCCGCAACGAGGTTTGGGACAAATTCAAGTCGGAGAATAGGGGCGTCGTAGAAAAGGCCCGCTTCGGCAATGTCAGCGACACGACGGCGACCTCGACCGCCGACCAGGCCAAGGCCGCGCTGGCCGCCAATCCGGATATATCTGTCGTCTTCGCGCCCTATGACGAATTCGCCCGCGGCGTAAAACTTGCCGCAAACGACCTTGGCATCGCCGAGAAACTCAAGATCTATTCGGCCGACGTTTCCACAGCCGATATCCAGGAGATCACCGAGGAGGGCAGCCCCTGGGTCGCAACGGTGGCGACCAATCCTGCCGTCGTCGGCGCCGTCTCCATCCGCGCTGCGGCGCTGGAAATCGCCGGGCAGACGGTTCCCCATCAGATTACCGTCAAGCCGACCCTTCTGACGCAGGAAAGCCTGCGCGCCGCTGGCGTCAGGACGATCGAGGATCTGGCGGCCAAGATCCCGGCCTTCAGCACGAGCGATGCGGCGACCGCGAGCTGGATCCCGGACAAGCTGTTCTAAGGCTTTTCAGCGCGATCCTTCCGGCGGGAGCACTCGGCTCCCGCCGGATCATCTTTTTGGAGAATAGGAGCCCCGTCCATGAGCCAGTCCAATGTCGTCTTCGCGGTGAGCCGCAACCCGACGCGAGAAGACCTCTTTGCCCGTGCCGAGGAGATTTCGGCCGACCTTTCCCGCCGCGCCGCAGACCTCGATCGCGACGGTCGTCCGCCGCTCGCTGAAATCGTCAAGCTGAAGAATGCCGGGCTGCTGAACGCGTTGCATCCTACCGAGATTGGTGGCGGCGGCCTCGACTGGGTCGACGGTCTGAAGCTGGTGCGCATCCTCGCCCGGGGCGAGAGCTCGATCGGCCAGCTGCTCGGCTACCATTATGTCAACAGCCAGTACATTTACTGGGCGCTCGATCCGGCGCGTGCCCATGCACTCGGCAGCGAAACCGTCGCCAGGAACCTCTACTGGGGCGCCGCCGTCAACCCGCGCGATCCCGGTCTGGTGCTTACCCGCCGCGGCAACGGCTATGTGCTGAACGGACGCAAGTCCTTCTCCACGGCGGCGCGTGTCTCCGACTACATCAACGCCAATGCGGCGCTCGACGACAAGATCGCCGGCTTTGCCGTGCCGACCAATCGGCCGGGCTATGTCGCCAATGACGACTGGGACAATATTGGCCAGCGCCTGTCGGATAGCGGCAGTGTCGAATTCCGCGACTTTCCCGTCTACGAGGAGGATTTCGTTGGCGCCCCCGCCGCACCTGATGCCGCCGCGCCGGTGCTTTCAACCTTCAACACGCCCTTCATCCAGCTTGTTTTCGTCAACTTCTATCTCGGCACCGCCGAAGGCGCGCTGCAGGCGGCGGTGGATTATGTGCGCACCACCACCCGGCCGTGGATCACCTCGGGCGTAGAGCGGGCGGCCGACGATCCCTATATCCTCGAACGTGTCGGCGAATTCACCGCGGCGCTCAAGGCCTCGGCAGCGCTTGCCGACAGCGCGGCCGCTGCGGTGCAGGCTGGCCTTGCCCGTGGCCTGAAGGTGACTGAACGCGAGCGCGGCGAAGCGGCGGCCGAAGCCTATGCCGCCAAGGTTCACGCCACCCATGTCTCGCTCGACATCACCTCGCGCGTTTTCGAGCTGACCGGTGCACGCTCGACGGCCGACAAATACCGCTTCGACCGATTCTGGCGGAATGTCCGCACCCATACGCTGCACGATCCCGTCTTCTACAAGGCCAAGGAAGTCGGCGAATTCGTGCTCAACGATAAGATACCGGAGGTCAGCCTCTACAGCTGAGGCGACCACGCCCGCCAGAAAGCAAGCCCACCGCCGGCGCGCCGGCGGTGGGTTTTTTGTTGGGGGCTCGAATTCAGAGCGCGCCGTTCTTTGGCGGCCTGACGCCGTTCAGGTGATAGTTGCCGACGACATGGTACTTCCACCGCACGGGATCGTGCAGCGTATGGGTGCGGGCATTGCGCCAATGACGGTCTAGATTGAGGCCGATCTGTACCGACGAGGTGCCGGCAAGTTCGAAGAGCGTGTTGGAAGCCTCGAGCGCCACCTCGGTTGTCAGCACCTTGGCGGCGGCAACGGCAAGTGTCGCCTCGACCACCTTTTCCTCCGTCGTCTCGATCTGCGCGGCGTCAACCTTGTGACCGGCACGTTCCACCAGTGCCGTCGCCGCTTCCAGCCGGATGGCGATCTGCCCCACCTTGGCGACCGTAAGAGGATCGTCTGAGGCGCGATCGAGGCCGCTATCCATCCAGGGGCGCGATTTCGTCCTGACGAAATCCAGTGTTGCGGCGAAGGCCGCGCGCGCGATGCCGAGATCCACACCCGCGTGGATGATCTGCCCCACCGAGCCGATTGTCGTCGGCCGCTCGAAGCCCCTGTGATGGAAAACCACGGAATCGGCGTTGACATAGACATTGTCGAGGATCGTCGTGCCGCTGCCGGTGGTGCGCTGGCCGAAGCCGTCCCAGTCGTCGACGATTTCCACGCCTTCGGTGCCCTTCGGCACGAAAGCCATGGTCAGCCGGTCTTCCGGATCAAGCGCGAAGACGGTGATCCAGTCGGCGAAGAGGACACCGGTCGAATAGAATTTGCGGCCATTGATCCGGTAGCCGGGCCCGTCGCGGGTGATGCGCGTATTGTAGTGGCCGACGGTCTTGGTGCCGCGCTCGGAAAGCGCATTGCCGAAGCGGTCGCCGGCCAGTACGCGGCCGAAGAAATAGCGCTGCTGCTCCTCGCTGCCATCGGTTCGCAACGACTCGAGAATGTAGAAATGATTTTGCGGGATCTGGCCGATCGAACCGTCGGCCTCCGACAGGATCGCAGTGATCTCGGCAAGCACGGCGTTGGAAACGTCGAGCCCGCCGAATTGCGCGGGCACGGTGATCGCGAGAAGTCCGGACTGGGCGAGGAGGTCGAGTTCGGCGAAAGGCAGGATCCGGTCGGCGTCACGTTCGGCGGCACGCGCCGCAAAGAGCGCCGCCAGCTTCCGAGCGGTGGCGATCGCCTCCTCGTCGCTGCCGATACGCGCGGCCACTGGCCGAATCTGGTCTGCTTGCCTCAGCACGCTGTTCATCGAAGCCTCCAATTCTGACGATGCTATCGGTGAAAGAAATCGGGCGCCGAGATAAGAGTACAAATTCTATAGATGTGATCGAAAATAAAAAGTGTTTGCTTATCAGCCTCCCGCCCGCGCCATTACGGTTTGGAAGGAAGGGTCGCGCTGCGGTGCCACTTGGAACGCCGGCAAAGTTTGCGGCTGAAAATGCCGCTTGCGGCCTCGATTTGATTTCATCGCATTCCTACGTATCCGAGATCCGGGGCAGGCGTCCGCCGTGCCCAATCCATGAGGAACATCATGACCCCACGGCAGTTGCGCCTCGGCGCCTTCATGCGTCCCGTCAGTCTGCACACCGGCGCATGGCGCTATCCCGGCTCCTATCCCGACGCCAACTTCAATTTCGCACACCTGAAATCCTTCGCGCAGGCGTTGGAGCGGGCGAAGTTCGACGCCTTTTTCATGGCTGATCACCTCGCTGTGCTGAATATGCCGGTCGAGGCCCTGAGGCGCAGCCACACCGTGACCTCCTTCGAGCCGTTCACGCTGCTGTCCGCGCTGGCGGCGGTGACGGAGCGCATCGGCCTCGTCGCGACCGCTTCCACCACATTCGACGAGCCCTATCACATCGCCCGGCGATTTGCCTCGCTCGACCATATCAGCGGTGGCCGTGCCGGCTGGAACATCGTCACCACGTCCAATCCAGACGCCGCGCTCAATTTCGGCCTAGACGAGCACGTGGAGCATGGCGAGCGTTATCATCGTGCGCGCGAGTTCTACGATGTCGTGACCGGTCTTTGGGACAGCTTCGCCGATGATGCCTTCATCCGAGACCGGGAAAGCGGCCTGTTCTTCGATCCGGAAAAGATGCACGTGCTTAACCACAAGGGCGAGGAACTGAGCGTTCGCGGGCCGCTTAACATTGCCCGCCCGCCGCAAGGCTGGCCTGTCATCGTGCAGGCCGGCCAGTCCGATCCCGGCCGTCAGCTCGCAGCCGAGACCGCCGAAGTGGTTTTCTGTTCGCCGCGCGACCTGGCCGCGGGCAAGGCGCTCTATGCCGATATCAAGGGGCGCATGCAAGCAATCGGCCGTGATCGCGACCATCTCAAGATCCTGCCGGCCGCCTTCGTCATCGTCGGTGACAGCATCGAGGAGGCCCGCGCCAAACGCGCCACACTCGACAGCCTTGTGCATTACGACAGCGCCATCGCCTCGCTGTCGATCGCGCTCGGCCATGATGTTTCCGGCTTCGATCCCGACGCGCCGCTGCCGGCCGATATTCCCGACACCAATGCCAGCAAGACTGGCCGGGCACAGGTGCTGAAGCTCGCCGCCGGGGAGAAGCTGACCGTTCGCCAGCTGGCGCAGCGTTATGGCGGTTATGCCGGCCTCGCCTTCGTCGGCACGCCAGCAAGCATTGCCGACGAGATGGAACGCTGGCTGGAAGAAGAAGGCTCGGACGGCTTCAACGTCGTTTTCCCCTATCTGCCGCAGGGCCTGATAGATGTCACCGAAAGACTGATCCCGGAGCTCCAGCGCCGCGGCCTGTTCCGCAGCGAATACGAAGGCACGACGCTGCGCGAGCATCTCGGATTGCCGCGGCCGGAAAATCGCTTTTTCGCTGCACCTGCATGAGGCACGGCCGCGGGATGCTCAGTCCGGCGTTTCAAAACGCCAGGAATCGATGCATTCGACGCCTAAAGGGATGAAGTCGGCGATATTGCGCGTAACCAGTTTCAGCCCGTGTTCCAGCGCAGTGGCAGCGATCATCGCGTCTGCAGAGGGGCGTTTGTCTGTGCTATCTGAGTTTCGAGGCGCTCAGACGGGGGCTGCGACCTCAAACGCGTCGCTTTCTCCCGGTGACAGTTCGAGCGGCCAGATGATGTTGCGGCCGCCATCCGGATAGAGCCCGCGATAGGCCGGCATGCTGGCGAGAAGCGTCTGGCCGATCGCGATGCCGAGATCATGGAGCGACATGCGGAAGCAGCTGAGCGAGGGCTGCAGGAAGCGTGCGCGCGGGGCATCGCGGAAACCTATGACCGCGAGGTCGCGACCGGGGAGGACACCCGACTCTATCAGCCGCCGGTAGAGGCCGATCGCCATAATCTCGTAGATCAAGATGACTGCGGTCGGCCGGTCTTCAAGCTGCAGCAGTTCATGTGCTGCGTGGTAGCCGCCTTGTTCACTCGACTTGACGCGAATGACGAGCGACGGATCGAAACGGATGCCGTGCCGTTCGAGCGCACGGCGATAGCTGTCGACAAAGAGGTAGCCTAGATTGGCCTCGGTCGACGGCGCCGTGATGGCGATCCGGCGATGGCCGTGCGCAACCAGCCGTTCGACAGCACGTTCGGCGACGCCCTCGAAATCGAGATCGACCCAGGGAAACTTGCCGGGCGAAAGGCTGCGGCCGACAGCAACGAAGGGAATCTTCGCGCGCGAGAGAAGATCGATACGCCGATCGATTCGCTGCGTGTTGGAGATGATCATCGCATCGACGACACGTCGCGCCACCATCCGCTTGAGATATTCGCGCGGGTCCTCATCGGCCGGGCAGGGGAGCATCAGGAGGTCGAGCTTATGGCGGGCAAAGCAATGCTGCAGCCCGCTGGTAACCCCAAGGAAAAAGTTGTCGGCATTTTCGACCACTTCCTGGCTGGATTCAATCATCAAGCCGATAACCTTCGTTTCTCCCTGTCGAAGGCTCCGTCCCGACTGATTGGCGACGTAGCCGAGGTCTTCGGCCGCCGCCAGCACGCGCCGGCGGGTTTCCTCGTTCACGTCAGGTTTGTTGTTCAGCGCGCGGGAGACCGTGCCGATCGAGATATTTAGGTGTTCGGCAAGCTGGCGGATGCCTCTCGCTGCTGGCGCTTTTCCTCTGCTCCGCATTTTCGCATTTCGCCTCTATTGACAGCGTAAAATGTTTTCGCCTACAGTCGTAAACGTTTACGGAATGCGTGTCACGAGGAGAGTTGGCGCCATTCTCTTGGAGGAAATCGTGAAATTCAGTGCCATTCTGTGCGGGTGCGGAGCTATGTCCAAAGGTTGGTTGCGCGCGATCGCTTCCAAGCCTCAACTCGCAGAGTCCATCGCCATCGTCGGCCTCGTCGACCTGAATCGGGAGACGGCAGAAAAGCTCGCCGCCGAGTTCGATCTGGAAGGTGCCGTCATCGGCTCTGACCTGTCCGAGGTCATCGCTGCCACGAAGGCGGATCTCGTCTTCGATATCGTCATTCCAGCGGCCCGTTACGATGTCGTTTCGACGGCGCTGAAGGCCGGCTGCCATGTGCTGAGCGAAAAGCCGATGGCCGCCTCGCTCGCCGAGGGGGCCGCCCTGATCGATCTCGCCGCCGAGACCGGCCGCATCCACGCGGTCATCCAAAACCGCCGCTTCATTTCGGGGATCAGGCGCCTGCGCCGTTTCGTCGACAGCGGTGCAATCGGCGAACTCACCGGCATTCATTGCGATTTCTTCCTCGCGCCGCATTTTGGCGGCTTCCGCGAGGAGATGGACAATGTGCTGCTTCTCGACATGGCAATCCACACCTTCGATGCCGCCCGCTACGTCGCGGACAAGAAGCCGCTCGCCGTCTATTGCGTCGAACGCAATCCGAAGGGTTCCTGGTACCGGCATGGCGCGTCGGCAAACGCCATCTTCGAATTTTCCGACGATATCGTCTTCACCTATCGCGGCTCATGGTGCGCCGAGGGTGAGCGCACCAGTTGGGAAAGTCAGTGGCGTCTCGTCGGCTCGAAGGGAATGTTGACCTGGGACGGCGAAGAGAATTTCAAGGCCGCCGTCGCCGGCGAGGAGCCGGGTCTGTTGCGCGGCTTTGTTTCCGTAAACGTTCCCGGTCCAGAACATGACGAGGAAACCCACGGCCACGCCAGCGTCATTGCCGATTTCATCGCGGCGATCCGCACGGGCAATCAGCCCGAGACCGTCAATTCCGACAATATCAGAAGCCTTGCGATGGTCTTCGGCGCGATCGAAAGCGCCAGGATAGGCCGGCGCATTGAAATTTCAGCATAGGATCAACTGACGTGAGCAATCCTGCAAAATCCATTCGCATCGGCACCATGGTCAGCGGCAACAAGGGCGACGCCGCCACACGCATCGGCCAGATTGCCGAGCTGGGCTTCGAGAGCTTCGAACCGTTCTTCTGGCAGACGACGAAGGGACAGAACCTTGCCGAGCTCGGCAAGCGCTGCCTCGACGCGATCGGCGACCGCGACATCACCATTTCGACGCTCGGCATGTTCGGCAACCCACTGGAAGAGGACGCGATCGACCTGGAGACGTTGCAGGGCTGGAAGGACTGCATCGACAACGCTCATCATTTCGGCGCCACCTGCGTCGCCGGCTTCACCGGACGCATTCGCGGCAAGCCGCTGACCGACAGTCTGCCGCGCTACAAAGAGATCTGGAGCGAACTCGCCAAACGCGCCGCCGACAAGGGCGTCAAGATCGCCTTCGAGAATTGCGCCATGGATGGCAATTGGGCGAGTGGCGACTGGAACATCGCTCACAACCCGGATGCCTGGGAATTGATCTTCAACGAGACGCCGGATGATCATATCGGGCTGGAATGGGAGCCCTGCCATCAGATGGTCTATCTGATCGATCCCATGCCGCAGATCCGCAAATGGGCGCACAAGTTTTTCCACGTCCACGGCAAGGACGCGACCATCCGCTGGGAGGTCATCAAGGAACACGGCATCTTCGGCAAGGAGAAGTTCGTCTACATGCGCACGCCGGGCTTTGGCGACAGCAACTGGACCGACATCATTTCCGAGCTGCGCCTTGCCGGCTGGTCCGGCTCGATCGACATCGAGGGCTGGCACGACCCGGTCTATCGCGACGAACTTGAGATGACTGGCCAGGTTCACGGGCTCAACTATCTAAAGAAATGCCGGGGCGGAGATTTCATTGTTGATCCCTGATCAACCGCCTAAAATGGAGCGCCGCCGGGCTGGGAGGCCGGGCGGGGCGCCATGACTGACTAACTTGTCTTTTCGCGGCGCAGCCGCTTTTTTGGGAGGAAGGCATGAAAAGAATTGCAACACTTGCGCTAGCACTCGGCACGGCGATGCTGATGACATCGATCGGCCATGCCGAACAGAAGACCTTCAAGATCTGGTGGTTCGAGGAGCCGACCACGGCTCAGGGCATTGTCTGGAAGAAGGCGCTCGAGGAGTTCAAGGGGAAACATCCTGATATTACCGTCAGCTTTGAGCAGAAGACCTTTCAGCAGTTGCAGGCCTCAGGCGGCATGATCCTCAATTCCGACCAGGCTCCTGACGTGCTCGAGTACAACAAGGGCAATGCGACCGCTGGCTTGGTTGCAAGCCAGGGATTGCTGACCAATCTGGATGACTACGTGAAGAAGGAGGGCTGGGACAAGATCCTTAACGAGGGCGATTTTGTCCTAAGCCGTTATGACGAAAAGGGCATCTATGGCTCCGGCCCTGTTTGGGGCGTCTCTGTTTTCGGCGAATATGTTTCGTGCTTCTACAATATTGACATGTTCGAAAAGGCGGGCCTCAAGCCGCCGACGACGCTTGAAGAGTGGGTCGCTGACTTGGAAGCCTTCAAGCAGAAAGGTATCACGCCTCTCGCGCTCGGCGCCATCGACACCAGTGGCCAGCACTTGCTTGCCTCTCTCGCCTACACCAAGGCCGATGACGCCTGGATCCAGAATTATCAGGGTTTAAAGGCCCCTCTCGACGGCGCGCCTTACCTCTATGCGGCGCAGACATTGGTCGACTGGGTTGGCAAGGGCTACATCAGCAAGGACTCCACGGGCATGAAGGACCCGGACGCTGCTCTGCTGTTTACCTCCGGCAAGGCACCGATGTACGTCTCGGGCACGTGGAATCTCGGCACCTTTGCCTCGACGATCAAGGACTTCAAGTGGGGTCAGTTCGTGATTCCGACGCCGAAATATTCTGTCGGCTCGACAGGCAATCTCTGGGTCGTTCCCAAGAGCAGCAAGAATCCCGACCTCGCCGCCGAGTGGATCAGCCTGACCTTGTCGCCGAAGTACCAAGCTGAACTCGGCAATGCGGGGGGCGTCCCGATCGCCGCTGATCTTTCCGCCATCACCAATCCCATCGGCAAGAACGCCGCAGCGGTTTTCAAGCAGATCTCTGACAAAAACGGCCTCGGCTTCTATCCTGACTGGCCGGTCCCCGGCTACTACGACGTGCTCAATCAGAAAGACACCGGCCTCTTCCAGGGCAGTCTGACTGCGGAGCAGTTCGTCGAAGAGATCAAGCAGGTCTACGACGACGCGCAGGAGAACCAGTAGCGCGACCTTGAACGCTGGGCTGCGCTCCGGCGCAGCCCATTGTGGTAGGCTGAAGGAAGAATGACATGGCCATATCCAGCCAGCGATCGAGCGACGGGTCACAAAGCTATAGCCTCTACCTCATCCCGGGGGTGATCGGCTTCATTCTGATCGTGCTCATACCGCAGCTTGCTAATATCGGGCTGAGCTTCACGGCATGGAAAGGCGTTGGCACGCCGCGACCGGTCGGCCTGCAGAATTATCATCGCCTACTTGCGGACGATCAATTCTGGGGATCGATGTATCACACGCTGCTGTTCATCGTCTCGATGACCGTGATACCCGTGTGCATCGGCCTGGTCCTGGCCGCTCTGCTGTTCGACTATGTCAGGGACCAATTCGGGGAATGGGTCTCAAGCTTCTTCAGGGCCGGTTTTTACTTGCCGCAGATCCTGCCAGTAACGGTCGCGGGCGTGCTCTGGGGCTGGATTCTCAACCCCGTCGGTGTCATCAACATCACGCTAAAGGCCATCGGCCTTGATAATCTTGCCCAGAACTGGATCGGCGATGCGACATACGCGCTTGCTGCCGTCTCGCTCGTTATTGTCTGGATACAGGTCGGTTATTGCTTGGTGGTTTTCATGGCCGGTCTTTCGCGCATCGACCCGTCTCTCTACGAGGCTGCCGACCTCGACGGGGCAAATTGGTGGAGCCGGCTGGTGACACTCACGATCCCACTCCTGGCGCCGGAGATTTTCGTCGTCGTGCTGACCACGCTTATCGCAGCGCTGAAAGTCTTTGCGCCAATCTTTGTCATCACCGCCGGCGGCCCCGACAACTCGACCCTGGTGCCATCCTATCTGACCTACTACCACTTCTTCACAACCCAACGCGTCGGCTATGCCGCAGCTATCGCGGTCGTGCAGACGACTCTGACGATCGCTTTGGCTGTGATTTTCCTACGCTTCCAGAGCCGGCAGGAGTCGAAGGGGTAGATCATGGCTTACTCAGTTCTCAGCGATGGTAAGACCAAGGCAAAGGCGACGGCGGCAGCCGATGGCGCGCGACGCGACCCCATGCGGTGGGTGGTGCTGGCGATCCTTATTCTACTCCTCGCCTTTACGCTCTTTCCCTTTTTCCTTGCTCTGCTCAACGCCTTCAAGGCGAGCGCCGAATACGCAGTCGGCGGACCGCTTTCGATTCCCAGGTCGATCGATCTCACGGCGATCGAGAAATTCTGGACGGTGTCTGATTTCAGCCGCAAGCTGCTCAACAGTGTGGTGATCAGTCTCTCCGTATCGGTATTGGGGGTACTGATAAGCCTGTTCAACGCCTATGCGATTGGCGTCGGCAAGGTGCCGGGGTCGCGCGTGATTTTGGTGGTCTTTCTTCTCGGCATTATGGTGCCGCAGGAGTCTATCATTTACCCGCTTTACTACATGGCGAAAGCGAGCGGCCTCTACGATACACAGCTTTCCGTGATCATCATTTTTGCGGTCCTGCAAAGCGCTTTTGGGACTTACCTGCTCTCGACCGTGCTGAGTACCTTTCCCAAGGAAATCCTTGAAGCGGCGGAGATGGATGGCTCGACCCACTGGAAAACGCTTTGGTTCGTAGTCGTCCCGGTGCTGAGACCTACGCTCATGGTCCTCGGAACCTTCTTTTTCATCTGGACCTGGAACGAATTCTTGATCCCGCTCGTCATGCTGGTGTCCAACAACAACCAGACGGTCTCGGTTGCCATGGGCCTTACCCGTGGACAGAACATGTCGGACCCGGTGCTGCAGGCCTCGGCCGCTTTCCTGGGTATAATACCGACCGTGATCTTCTTCTTGATCTTCCAGCGTACCCTAACACGCGGCATCGCCGCCGGAGCGGTCAAGTGACCACGTTTTTCACCCTTGACCATCTCATCGGTCCCGTTTGGGGGCCAGCAAGGTTTTCGGTATGAGCCAGGACATCCAAATCGAACTCTCGGGCGTCGAGAAGCACTACGGTGCTTTTCACGCGCTTAAGAACGTCAACCTTTCAATTCCCAAGGGCACGTTCGTGGCGCTGGTCGGCCCGTCCGGATGCGGTAAGTCCACGTTGCTCCGTTCGCTTGCCGGGCTGGAAAAAATCACCGGCGGTACGCTGAAGATTGCCGGCAAGGTGATGAACGACGTGCCGCCGCGGGCACGCGATATAGCCATGGTTTTTCAGAGTTACGCCCTCTATCCGCATATGACGGTAGAACAGAATCTGACCTATTCACTGAAAATGCACGGCGTCCCTAAGGCCGAAGCAAAACAGAAAGCCGAGGAAGTCGCTGTTATCACCGGTCTTTCCCGGCTGCTCGACCGTTATCCGCGCCAGCTCTCCGGGGGCCAACGGCAGCGCGTCGCCATGGGCCGCGCCATTATCCGCAATCCCCAGGCCTTCCTATTCGACGAGCCGCTTTCCAACCTTGATGCTGCGCTACGTGTCTCGATGCGCAAGGAAATCCGCGCCCTGCACGACCGGCTGGGCGCTACCTTCGTTTACGTCACGCACGACCAGGTCGAGGCGATGACGATGGCCGATCATGTGGTTGTCATGCGTGACGGCATCATCGAACAGCAGGGCGCGCCGCTTGACCTGTACGACCGCCCGGCCAACCGCTTCGTCGCCGGCTTCATCGGCTCGCCGGCGATGAATTTCATTCCCGCCGTCGCTGCCGAAGACGGCAAGAGCCTTGTATTGGATTTCGGAGCGGTGAAGCAGAGGCTTGCGATAGCACGCGTGGTCGAACCCGGACGTAAGCTCGTCGCCGGCATCCGGCCGGAGCATATCGAGGTGGTCGCGCCCGGGCAGGGCAGCTTCGACGTGCCGATCGCCTTTGTCGAGTCGACAGGCTCCTCGACCTTCATCGTCGCAGCGACGCAGCCGGAACTGACGATCGTCGAGACGCGGCGCGACAAGGTCAGACCAGGAGAGATGATCGGACTATCGGTCGATCCGGCCCAAGTCCATCTCTTTGACGCATCGACCGAGCGCCTGATATAAGACCCGTCAGGCGCGGACAGCTTCAAAAAACCCTCACCGGTCTCTGCGAAGGGAGTGGCTCCGCACGATTCACTTCGTTCATATCTGCAGCAACCGGATTTTCTTCATGGCATCCTCCCCGACATCAGCGCGCCTTTCCCCGAACGCGTCGCCCCGCCTCATCGTGCTTGCCGAAACGGTGTTGAAGGCGGGCGAGACGGCCCGAGCCTCCCTACGGCGGCGGGCATCCGGGGAAATGCTGGCCAAGGCGCCCCGCGATTACCAGACCGAGATCGATGTCGCCGTCGAGCGTATCATCGTCGAGGAGTTGACGAAGGCCTTTCCCGATTATGCCATCCAGGGCGAGGAGGCTGTCGGCAACCGCACGGCCGGGCCGGAGACGCCGATCATCTACATCGACCCGATCGACGGCACGACCAATTACGCCTGGGGCCTCCCGCATTTCGGTATCACGATCTCGATCGCCGAAGGCAATAGGCAGGTGGTCGGCGTCGTCTATGATGCCATGCAGGACGAGCTCTTCAGCGCCGAGATCGGCGGCGGCGCCTATCTCAATGGCGAGCGCATCCGTTGCGCCGATGTCGGCGACATCGAGAACGTGCTGATCGGCGCCGGCCTGCCCATCCCGGGCCAGGTCAAGGCGGTGGCGGAAGACAGCTATTTCGAAGCCATCAAGCGCCTTATGGCGAATACGGCAGGCGTGCGTCGCCTGGGCTCGGCAGCGCTGTCGATCGCCTATGTCGCCTGCGGCCGGCTGGACGGCTTCTTCGAGGACGGCCTCTCGATCCATGATTTCGGCGCCTCGGCGCTGATGGTCGAAGAGGCCGGCGGGATAGTCACACGTTTTTCCGGCGCGACAGTCGACGGCGCTGGAGACATCCTAGCCGCCAGCAGGGCGCTGCATCCCTGGCTCAGGGAGGGTTTCCAGATTAGGACATAAGCCGCCGCGGCCGGCGGATTTCCATTTTATGGAAATCGGCGACGTGAGACACTATCTCATGGCAAACAAGGAGACCTCCAATGACCGAAGAACGTGCAGTGCTCGCCGGCGGTTGCTTCTGGGGCATGCAGGACCTCATCCGCCGCTACAAGGGCGTGATCTCGACCCGCGTCGGCTATACTGGCGGCGATGTGCCGAATGCCACCTACCGCAACCATGGAACCCATGCCGAGGCGATCGAGATCATCTTCGACCCCGCCCGGATCAGCTACCGCGAAATCCTCGAATTCTTCTTCCAGATCCACGATCCGACCACACGCAACCGCCAGGGCAACGACGTCGGCACGAGCTATCGCTCGGCGATCTTCTATGTTAGCCCGGAGCAGGAGCGCGTCGCTAGAGAGACGATCACCGATGTCGATGCTTCGGGCCTGTGGCCCGGCAAGGTCGTCACCGAAGTCGTGCCGGCCGGCGATTTCTGGGAGGCCGAACCCGAGCACCAGGATTATCTGGAGCGGATCCCGAACGGCTATACCTGCCACTTCGTCCGGCCCGGCTGGAAACTGCCGACCCGCCAGAAGATCGCCTGATACCGCTCATGGATGCCGGGAGGAACTCCGGCATTCTCATCAAACCGATGATCGAAGCTCACGCGAAGCAGAGTCAGTGTCATGGCGTTCGATCGTGCCGATTTTTACGATGCAGAATTGGCGCGCCATAACCGGCACCTTCGGGATGCTGCCGATGTCGGCGCGGATGACCGGGTGCTCGATATCGGCTGCGGTGCGGGGCAGACGACGCGTGAAGCCGCCCGCGCCGCGTCCCAAGGAGAAGCGGTCGGTGTGGATATTTCCGTAGAGATGCTCCAGATCGCAAGGCGACGGAGTGCTGACGAGGGTTTGCGAAATGTGGTGTTCGAGCAGGCAGACGCGCAATTTCACGCCTTTCCGGCTGCCAGCTTCGATCTCTGCATCAGCCGGTTCGGCGTGATGTTTTTTGCCGATCCGGCGGCGGCCTTTGCCAATATCGGCCGGGCAATGCGTCCGGGCGCGCGTCTTGTGTGGATGGTGTGGCAAAGCCAAGAGCGTAACGAGTGGTCTGGCGCCATCCGGCAGGCCCTGGCACCGGGAACTGTGGTTTCGGCAGGTGGTCCCGACCCGTTTTCGCTTGGCGATCCTCCCATAGCCAAGGACCTTTTGAGCGCCGCAGGTTTCACGTCGATCGACTTTGCCGACCTGCGAGAGCCTGTCTTCTATGGACCGGACGTCGATGCGGCGTCTGATGCGCTCGCCGGCCTCTATCTGGTGAAGGATGCGCTTGCACACACCGATGAACCGCCTGGCAAACCGCTGCAGCGTCTGCGCGAGTTGCTCGAGGCGCATAGGACGCCGGAGGGAGTGTTTTTCGACTCCCGCGCCTGGATCATCACAGCTCGCCGCGCGGCGGGATAGTATGCAGGCGTATTGCGTCTCAATAGCGCGGTGCGTAGTCGAGGCCGCCGTCGATCCGGGAAGGACGCCCATCCAGGAAAAGCTCGCCGATGCGCGGCGCCGAGCGGGCGATGACCTTGCCGCGGCGGATCACCGCCAGCCGGTTCGGCTTCAGCCGCAGCGCCTCCAGCGTGTCGCGCGCCTGGAGGATGACGAGGTCGGCGTTGCATCCCTTATCCAGGCCGTAGTCTGCAAGTCCCATCGTCTTCGCCGAGTTGACTGTCAGCGCGTCGAAGATCTTCTTCTTATCGTCGATGCCGGCCATCTGCGCGACATGGATCGCCATATGGCCGACCTCCAGCATGTCGCCCGATCCCATCGAATACCACGGATCCATGACGCAATCGTGCCCGAAGGAGACATTCAGCCCCGCATCCATCAATTCCCTCACGCGGGTCATGCCGCGGCGCTTGGGGTAAGTATCGTGCCGGCCCTGTAGCATGATGTTGATCAGTGGATTGGGGATGACGTTGATTTCAGCCTCCGCCATCAGCGGGATGAGCTTAGAGACATAATAATTGTCCATCGAGTGCATCGAGGTCAGATGCGAGCCTGCGACACGTCCCTGCAGGCCGAAGCGGATGGTCTCAGCCGCCAGCGTTTCGATATGGCGCGACAGCGGATCGTCGGTTTCATCGCAATGCATGTCGACCGGCAGGCCGCGATCGGCAGCGATGCGGCAGAGCGCCTCGACCGAGGCCGTCCCTTCGCCCATCGTCCGTTCGAAGTGCGGAATGCCGCCGACGATGTCGACGCCCATGTCGAGGGCGCGGTTGAGTGCGTCGATTGCACCCGGCGAACGGTAATAACCGTCCTGCGGAAAGGCGACCAGTTGCAGGTCGATATAGGGCGCGACCCTTTCGCGGACCTCGATCATCGCCTCGACGGTCACCAGCCTGGGATCGCTGGTATCGACATGGCTGCGGATGAAGAGCAGGCCTTGCGTCACCGCCAGATCGCAATAGCGCAGCGCACGATCGACCAGCTCTTCCCTCGTCACGATCGGGCGCAGCTCGCCCCACAGCGCGATACCTTCGAGCAGCGTGCCGGAGACGTTCATGCGCGGCAGGCCGAGCGACAGGGTAGCGTCCATATGAAAATGAGGATCGACGAAAGGCGGGCTGACCAGCCTGCCGGTGGCGTCGATTTCTTCGCCGGCTTGAGCTTGGAGATTACCCTCGACGGCAGCGATCCTGCCGCCCTCAATGCCGATGTCGATGCCGCTGCGGCCATCGGGAAGATTTGCGTTTCGGACGATCAGATCGAACATCGGAGCCTCGTTGGATGTGGACGGTCTCAGCGCTCGCCGCGGCGATAGGGCTGCATGAGCGCCTGCGGAACGCGGGCGCGGCGGGCCATCACGGCAAGCGCGGCAATGGAGAGGATATAGGGCGTCATCAGGAAGAGCTGATAAGGCACGAGCCCGCTCAGCACGGTCTGCAGCCGAAGCTGAAAGGCATCGAAGAAGGCAAAGAGCAGGGCGCCGAAAAGCGCGCGGCCCGGGCGCCAGGAGGCGAAGACAACGAGCGCGATGCAGATCCATCCGCGTCCCTGCACCATGGTCGGGAAGAAACTGTTGAACGCCGACAAGGTCAGGAAAGCACCGCCCATTCCCATCAGCGCGCTGCCGATAATGACTGCGCCGTAACGCACCTTCATCGGGTTGACGCCCTGCGCTTCCGCCGCATGCGGGTTCTCGCCGGTCATGCGGATCGCAAGCCCGACGGGCGTGCGGAAGATGATGTAGGCCATCAAGAGGGCGATCAGCATCGCAAGATAGGTCGGCGCGGTTTGCGTGAAGAAGGCGGGGCCGATAAACGGTAGCGTCGAGAGGCCGGGAATGGCGATCGGCTGGAACGGCGCGATGGTCGGCGGAGTGTTGGCAAGCGGCACGATCAGCCGGAAGACATAATAGCTGAAACTTGACGCAAAGAGCGTGACGCCGAGGCCGGAGACATGCTGGGAGAGGCCGAGCGTCACTGTCAGCCCCGCATGCAGCAGGCCGAAGACGCCGCCGGCTATCGCGGCAATCAGCAGGCCGGTCCAGAGATCGGCGCCATGATAGACGGAAAGCCAGCCGATCATCGCCCCAAAGGTCATGATGCCTTCGATGCCGAGATTGAGCACGCCCGCCCGTTCGCACAGCAGGGCGCCGAGCGTGCCGAAGATCAGCGGCGTGGCGATCCGCAGGATCGCCGCCCAGAGGCCGGCGGAGGCGATAATGTCGAACAATTGCGTCATCGCCGGATCCTGTACTGGGTGAAGAACAACGCGATCAGCATCGTCAACAGCGACAGCGCCACCGTCACATCGGCGATATAGGTCGGAATGCCGAGGCCACGGCTCATGCCGTCGGCGCCGACGAACATGGTGGCCGTAAAAATCGCGGCGAAGACGACGCCGAGCGGATTGAGGTTGGCAAGCATGGCGACGACGATGCCGGCGTAACCGAAACCGGGCGACAGATCGGTCGTCACGTAACCCTTGACGCCCATCACCTCGATTGCGCCGGCGAGCCCCGCAAGCCCGCCGGAGAGACAGGCGACCTTCACCAGCGTTTTGCCGAGGGGCACGCCTGCGAAGACCGCACCGGCCGGATTGAGGCCCGCAGCGCGGGACTGCATGCCGAAGACGGTGCGGGACTGGACGAAATGGACGACGACGGCAAGAGCGATCGCGATCGCAAAGCCGATATGCAGGCGCGATCGGGCGAGCAGTTTCGGCAGCATGGCGTGATCGCTGACGGATTGCGATTGCGGCCATCCGAAGGCGAGCGGATCCTTGAGAACGCCGTCGATCAACATCGAGACGAAAAGCACGGCGATGAAGTTCAGGAGCAGGCTGGTGACGACCTCATCGACGGAAAAGCGCAGCCTGAGCCACAGCGGAACCAGGATCAGCACCATGCCGGCGACGGCGCCGATCAGCAGCAGGAGCGGGATGAGGATGGGCGCGGGGAGATTGCCAAGTAGCTTCGAACTCGCCGCAGCGACGGCGATGGCGCCGAGGTAGAACTGGCCCTCGGCGCCGATATTCCATAGCCGCGCCCGAAAGGCGACGGCGGCCGCAAGCCCGGTCAACATCAGCGGCGTTGCCCGCGTCAGTGTTTCGGTCGCCGAAAGCCGCGAGCCGAAGGCGCCGGTCAGGATGCGCCGGTAGGCATCGAGAACGGGCGCGCCGGCAATCGCGATCAGGATGCCCGCCAGAGCCAGCGCTGCGATGACCGCAACGACAGGCGTGAATATCAGCAGGGAAAGCGGGCGGTGCTCGCGGCGCTCAAATCGCATGGCCGGCCCCTGGAGTTTCCTGCCATTCACCGGCCATCATCAGCCCCAGCCTGCGGGCGTCGGCGTCTTCAGCCTCGACGGGCGGCGACAGCCGGCCGCCGACGATCGCCTGTATGCGGTCTGCAAGTGCGATCACCTCGTCGAGATCCTCCGAGATCAGCAGCACGGCGGTTCCATGCCGGCGGGCTTCGAGCAGGCGTGCGTGCACGGCGGCGACTGCACCTTCGTCGAGGCCGCGGGCAGGCTGCGCGGCAATCAGGATACGCGGCCGTCGATACAGGCTGCGCCCGAGAATGAGCTTTTGCATATTGCCACCGGAAAGCAGCCGGGTGCGAATTGCCGGGCTGCCGCCGCGAACGTCGAATCCGTCAATGATCTCCCTCGCGAAAGCCATGCCGGCCTTGCGGTTGACGAGACCACGGCGCGAAAAGGCCGGCGAGGCGATCCGCTCCAGCACGGCGTTTTCCCAGATCGCCATTTCGCCGATCACACCCTCGTGGTTGCGGTCCTCGGGAATGCGGCCGATGCCGGCTTCGACGACATCGGCGACGCCGAGATTGCCGATGGTTTCCCCGAACAGCTTGAGCTCGCCGGCGCTGCGCGCCAGCGTTCCCGACAGAACATGCGCCAGCGCCGCTTGGCCATTGCCGGAAACGCCGATAATGCCGAGGACCTCTCCCTGATGCAGCCGCAAGCTGATCGATTTCAGCCGGTCGACCCCGCCCGTGCGCACCGTTACACCGGCAGCTTCGAGGACAACGGCGCCGGGTGTCGATGGTTCGCGAACGGGCCGTGTCACGCGGCGTCCGACCATCAATTCGGCAAGCTCCACCTTGCTGGTGTCCGATGCCCTGCGTTCGGCGACCATCTTGCCTCCGCGCAAGACGACGATGCGGTCGGCCGCCGCCATGACCTCATCGAGCTTGTGCGAAATGAAGATCAAGGACAGGCCCTGGCGGGCCATCTCCTTGAGCGTCGTGAACAGTCGCTCGGCCTCGATGTTGGTCAGCACCGCCGTCGGCTCGTCGAGGATCAGGATGCGGGCGTCGTTGTAGAGCGCCTTGAGGATTTCCACCCGCTGCTGCTCGCCGACCGACAGATCGCCAAGGCGGGCTTCCGGATCGACGGTGAGGCCGAAGCGTTCGGAAATCGCCAGGAGCTTCTTGCGCGCCGCCGATGTTGCCGACCGCCAGGACCACAGTTTTTCAGTACCGGTCATGACATTTTCGAGGACCGTCAGATTGGGGGCGAGCGAAAAATGCTGGTGCACCATGCCGACACCGGCGCGGATCGCCGCGCGTGGCTTTCCCTGCGGCACCTCCGCGCCCTCGATCAGAATTCGCCCGGCGTCCGGCATGTAATGGCCGAAAAGGATGCTCATCAGCGTCGTCTTGCCGGCACCATTCTCGCCGAGCAGGGCCACGATCTCGCCCCTCGCGAGCGTCATGGAAATATCGTCATTGGCGAGATTGTCGCCGAAGCGTTTGCTGACACCGATAATTTCCAGAACAGGCCCGGTCATGTCACTAATCCTGCGACCGGAAAACGGTGCTGCCATCGCGCCTCGGCCTCCAGGCGTGCCGCCAGCGACAGGAGGCGTGGCTCCTGGCCCATCGACGCTATGAGTTGCACCGGCAGCGGCATGGCGTGCTCATCCTGTCCGAAAGGGAGCGTCAAAGCAGGGAAACCTGAGATATTGGCCAGACAGGCAAGCGGCGCAAATGCCGCCATGCGTTCGAGATGCAAATTCGTGTCGGCATGATCGGACGGAAAGGAGCCTATCGCAAGAGGCGCGGATGCAAGCATCGGCATCAGGATGCAATCGACCTTGTCGAACAGTGCCCAAAGGGCGTGGCTCACCAGAACGGCATCGTTCAGCGTGTTCCAGAGCATGGACGCCGAAAGCGCCCGGCCGCGGGCCGCGAAAGCCTGCGTGAGAGGCTCGGCCCTGCTTTCCTCAAGACCCGCTGCCTCGATCAGTGCGGAAAGGTTGACGGAAACGATATCGGCAAAGGCGCGGCCGCTGGCGGCGACGCTCCATTCGAAATCGGCCCACGCCAAAGGAACGATGACGTGTCCGTCGCTCTCCAGCATGCGCGCCGCGTCTTCGACGGCGGCAAGCCGGCTACCCTCGGTCGGATAGGTCGGCCCGGTATCGGTCAGCAGGCCGATCCGCAGACGGCCGTTGTCGATATCGGTGGGGGCGGGATCCGGAACGGGTCCGCGCGAATTGCCGCTCAACCGGTCGAAAATCAGCGCCGTATCCCGCACCGAGCGGCAGACCGCCAGTTCGCTGGCAATACCGGCGAGGTGGTTGCCGAAGGATGGACCGCCGGGAATGGCGCCGCGGGTCGGCTTCAGTCCGACGAGGCCGCAACAGGCGGCCGGCACGCGGATCGAGCCGCCGGCGTCGGTGGCATGGGCGATCGCGACGATGCCGGCCGCAACCGCTGCCGCCGCGCCGCCGGACGAACCGCCGGCGGTGCGCGCCGGATCGAGCGGATTGCGGCAGACCGGTCCAATTGCCGGTTCGCTGGCGAGCGATAGACCGAATTCCGGGCTCGTCGTCAGGCCGAACAGGCAGAAGCCGGCATCGCGAAAGCGGGAAGCGAGATCGGAATCGGTTTCGCCGCCCTTTCTTTCCAACAGGCGGGAACCCGCCGTGACCGGCAGTCCTCGAAAGGGACCGCCAAGATCTTTCGCCAAGGTCGGCACGCCGGCAAAGGGCCGGGCAGAGAAATGATCCGGCGCGCTCCGCCGCTCCCGGTCGCACGCATGCGCCGAGGCTAGACCCATGGCACGATCGAGATAGGCAATGGCGCCGAGCGGTTCCTGCCGGGCAGCCATATCGATGGCGGCATGCATCGCTTCCGCAGCGCTCAGGCTGCCGCGCCTGATCGCTGCCGCCAGCTCCGTTGCGTCGCCCTGCATGGACCGAACTACTTCGGCTCGTCCATCATCTTCGGAACTTCGAAGGTGCCGGCCTTGATCTCCGCGCGCTTGGCTTCCATCGCGGCTTCCGCCTCGGCAGGCGCCACGCCCTTGACGAAGACGATATCGCTGCCGCCTTCCTTCATCAGGCCGTAGGACGTGTAGTTCCGGCCCACCGGTTTGCCGGCGGCGACATCGGCGATCGCGGCATTCAGGATCGGACGGAAGTACCACATGGCGTTGGCGAAGACCGTATCCGGATAACGCGGCGTATAATCGATCAGCGAGCCGACCGACCTGATGCCGCGTTCCTTGGCGGCGTCGGCCGTGCCGATGCGTTCGCCGAACAGGATGTCGGCGCCGGCGTCGATCTGGGCAAGGCCAGCTTCACGGGCCTTCGGCGGATCGAAGAAAGTGCCGATGAATGCGACGAGGTGTTTTGCATCAGGGTTGACCGCCTTGACGCCGGCGGCGAAGGCGTTGATAAGCATGTTGACCTCGGGAATCGGAATGGCGCCGACCGAACCGACGATGTTCGACTTGGTCATCTTGCCCGCAAGCATGCCAGCGAGATAGGCGCCGTCGTGATTCCAGGTTCCGAAAACACCGAAATTGTCGCCGGCTTGCTCGCCGCTCGAACCAAGCACGAAAGCGGTATCGGGATAGTCGGCCGCGACCTGACGGGCCTCCTTCTCCACGGCATAGGCCTCGCCGATAATCAGCTTGTTGCCCTGTTCGGCATATTCGCGCATGGCGCGGGGATAATCGGTGCCTGAGACGCCTTCGGAGAAGACATATTCGATGACTCCGTCCTTGGCCGCGTCCTGGAGGGCCTTGTGCAGGCATGAGTTCCAGGCATTTTCAACCGGCGACGCATGGATGCCGGCAACTTTCAGGGGCGCAGCCGCCCTTGCTAGCGGGGCGAAGCCGCTGACGCCAAGCGCAATGCCCGAGGCGATCACTGCCCGGCGTGAAATCAACATGTCTTTGGTCATTGATTGTTCCCCTTTTTTTACCAGCTGGTTCAAAAATCATAGTAGCGCCTAAAAACGTGTCAAGCAGTGAACCGGCCCAAAAATCAGGCTAATCGGCCGCAGCAGCCTGGCTGAATGAACGAGACGTCCTAGGTCTGCATGCCCGGTGCCGCCGCGCTTCTCGGGCCGGATCTGCAGGGCTTGGCGCGACAACTCCGGCAGGCTATGCATAGAACCGTTGGGTTGGGGAAATTGAAATGGGTGAAGAAGAAGACGCCTCGCGGCGGCCGATCGCGAGCCGGTCGTCGTCCTGGGCGATCGCCCTCGTCCGTCGCCTTCTCGTGCTGTTCGTGCGGATCATGGTCGGCGCCCGAAGCGAGTGGCGGGGCTGTACGCCCGACCTTCGCCGCCGCATCTATTTCGCCAATCACAACAGCCATGTCGATACTGTTGCCGTCATGGCTGCCCTGCCGTGGCCGGTGCGACGGCTGACCCACCCGGTCGCGGCGCGCGATTACTGGGGAACGAGCGCCTTTCGGCGTTTCATTGCCGAGAAAGGCCTGCGCGCCGTCCTGATAGACCGCAAGCCTCTGCCCGACAGCAACCCGCTGGAGCCGGTCGAGCGCCTGCTGGAGGAGGGGTGCTCGGTCCTGATCTTTCCCGAAGGCACGAGAAGCGCCAACGATGAGATCGCCCCTTTCCGCAGCGGCATCTATCGCCTTGCCTGCCGGTTCCCCGATGTCGATCTCGTGCCGATCCATCTCGACAATCTTCAGCGCATCCTGCCGAAGGGAAGCTGGCTGATCGTGCCGATCACCTGCACGGCCCGGTTCGGCAAGCCGCTGCGCGTCGAACCGGGCGAAGGAAAGGACGCATTCCTGGCCCGCGCCCGTGCAGCAGTCATCGAGTTAGCGGACGGAAAGCACATCGCATGAGCAGCTTTTTCTCCATCGTGCTTGCCGCAATCCTCGGCCTGCTGGCCGTCGCCTCCGCTATTGGTTTCATCCTTCAGCGGCGCGCGACCGAGCCCGGATCCGTCGCCACCGTGCATAACCTCAATGCCCGCATCCGCTCATGGTGGATCATGGTCGCGATATTCGGCGGTGCGATCCTGCTCGGCGACACCGCTGTGGTCGTCCTGTTCGCATTCCTGTCCTTCATGGCGCTGCGCGAATTCTGGACGCTGACGCCATCGCGGCGCGGCGATCACCTGGCGCTGTTCCTGTCCTTCTTCGTCGTCCTGCCGGTGCAATATGTGCTGCTCGGGACGCTATGGTACGGCCTCTTTTCGATCTTCATCCCGGTCTATGCATTCCTAATCCTGCCGGCAGTGGCGACCCTGACGGGCGACGTGAACGAATTCCTGGCGCGCACCGCCAGGGTGCAATGGGGATTGATGCTGACGGTCTATTCGATCAGCCATGCCCCCGCGCTCCTGATGCTGGAGACCGGCACGCCGCCCGCCCTGCTGCTCGTCTATCTCGTCATCGTGGTGCAGCTCAGCGACGTCTTCCAGTATGTCTGGGGAAAGCTCTTGGGGAAACACCGCTTCTCGCCGAACATCAGCCCATCGAAGACGCTCGAAGGCCTCTTCGGTGGCGGCGCATCGGCCATCCTGGTGGGAACGCTGCTCTATCGCCTGACGCCGTTCTCGCCTCTGCAGGCCGCAGCCGTCAGCACCGTCATCGTAGTCGCTGGCTTCTTCGGCGGCTTCGTGCTCTCGGCCATCAAGCGCGATCTCAACGCCAAGGACTGGGGTTATGTGATCGAGGGCCATGGCGGCGTGCTCGACCGCCTGGATTCCATCACATTCTCAGCGCCGCTGTTCTTTCATATCGTCCGCTATTGGTTCACGACCTAGGCGCCGTCTAATCAAGACCGATCGAGATCCTCCAAGATCTCGAACAGCCGGCGCTGAACATCCCGCTCCTGTCTGCCAATGGCCGTCATCAGCCTGGCCATCGTTCCCCGCAGCCCATGCAGCTCGTCCACCAGCTCCATGACGATATCAACGCCAGCTTCGTTGACGCCCATATTTCCCATCAGGTCCAGGATGAGCCTTGCGCGGGCGACGTCAGCGTCGCGAAATTGTCGCTGACCGCTCGATGTCTCCGGGATCAGCCAGCCCTGTTCGATCCAGAAATCGAGTTGGACGACGTCGATTTTCAAGTAAAGACGGAATTCGAGATCATCCATGATCAGGCCTCCATGTTCTTTCTCGGATCGTATGGATGTGCGGCCGCCCATTCCTGCACAAGAGACGTGAGCCGATCGTCAGGGCGATCGGGCAATACGATCTTCAGCGAAACATAGACGTCGCCGTGTCCACCGCCGCGTTTCGGAACGCCCTTGCCCTTGAGACGCAGGACCTTACCGGTGTTGGAGTGCGGCGGCAGCGTCAGGCTGACAGCTCCGGAAGGCGTCGGTGCGCGAACCTTGCCCCCGAGCACCGCTTCACTGAGCGAAATCGGCAGTTCCAGGCGAATGTCGTCGCCGTCGCGCGTGAAGAAGCGATGCGGGCGCACATGAATTTCGATCAGCGCATCGCCAGCCGGCCCGCCTCCGATGCCCGGCTCACCCTTACCGCGCAGCCGCAAGGTCTGGCCGTCGCGAGTTCCCGGTGGAATTTGCACCTCAAGTGCGGGTCCATCGGGAAGCTTGACTTCGGTTCTGGCGCCGTTGACGGCTTGGAGGAAATCGACCTCCATGGAGAACCGCCGGTCCTGACCATGGCTCCGCGACCGACCACCGCCGGTGCGGCGCGAAAAGAAGTTAGCAAAGATATCGTCGGCATCGCCGAAATCGGCGAAGCCGGCACTGTTGTGATAGGGATCGTCGGGACCGCTTGAGGAGGCATAGTCGCGATAATAGCTGCGCTGGGCCCGCTCGGCGCCCGACATATCGATCTCGCCGCGGTCGAAGCGGCCGCGCTTTTCCTCATCGCTCAAAATCTCGTAAGCGGTCGAAATTTCCTTGAACCTGTCCTCGGCGTGTTTGTCGCCGGGGTTCAGGTCGGGGTGAAGTTTCTTGGCGAGCTTGCGGAACGCGCTCTGAATATCCTTCTGCGTCGCATCCCGCTTCACGCCCAGAAGCTCATAGGGATCCTGGCTCATGTACATCTCCGGTCGGGCAGTGAATACTGCTGGTTGGGTTGGGATTGATATAGGTTGCCAGGCCGCCGCCGGGGAGGGGATGCCCGCAAGCGTCGAAAGCCGGCCGTGTCATGTTCGGCGGAAGCTCGCCAGGATCAGAGCAAAGCGACGTTTTCTGCTTGAGCCGCAGCATCCTCACCGGCATGGTCCAGGCGCCGGTCGATAAGAACAGAGCACCCGGCATGGCGCACCACCTTCTCGACGATCGAGGAGAAGACATAGTCGGTGATATCGGGCACGTGGGATGACAGCAGGATGAGATCGGCAGCTCTCTCCCTAGCGGCCGATACCAGCAGCGCGGCGGCAAGGCCGATGCGAACCTCGATCATCGCCGGGATGTCCAGATCCTTGCACAGTGACGCAAGTTTCCGCTCGGCATCGACGATGGCAGCCGTCTCGAACTCTTCGGGAATGTCGGTCAGGTGGCGGTGCGGGATATTCTCAATGACGTGCACGACGACAATGGTTCCGCCTTCGTCCACCAGCGCCGCAGCCCGGCGCAGCAGGCGGTTTGCCGTCTGTCTGGAGCCCATGCCGATGCCGCAGATGATGGTGCGATACATTGAGATCAATATCCTCGAGGCGAGTCATTTCCGTCATCATAGCGCTATCGACAGCGCCTGCGTTGACTAAAGTCAAGCCGCGCTCTCGGACGATCGAAAGAGGGCGGGCAATGGATGATCGCGGTTCAGGACACGAATTCTGCCGCATTGTCGCAGTTGACGGCGACCGGATCGGCGATAGCTCTCATGCGACGCCGTCAAACCGTCGAGGTTCCACATGCCGAACTTTGCTATTATCGGAGCGGGCGCGATGGGAAGCGCTGTCGCCAAACGGTTGATCGACCACGGCGCAACGGTGCTGACCTGTCTCGAAGGGCGGAGCGAGCAGACGATCGCGCGAGCCAAGGCGGCCGGCATGGTGCCGGTAGGCCGCCTTGAGCTGGCCAAGGCCGAGCTGATCCTGTCGATCGTTCCGCCGGCCGAAGCAATCAAGGTCGCCGAACTGATCGCGGACATATCAGCTAAGACGCCGGTGCCGCCCTTCATCGACCTCAATGCCATTGCACCGAAGACGATGCAGGTGCTTGCGGCCCGTTTCGATGGCAGCGGCGTGGCGGTGCTGGACGGCGCCATCATTGGAGGACCGCCGGTTGCCGGAAAATCAGGTCCGAGTATCTATGTCAGCGGCGACAGCGCAGAGCACAGCAGACTGCTCGAAGATTACGGCTTGCAGGTCCGCCGTCTCGATGGACCGCTTGGTGCAGCTTCAGCACTGAAGATGTGTTATGCCGGCATCAACAAGGGATTTATCGGCCTCGGCGCCGCGATGCTTCTCGCCGCTTCCCGCTCGGGCGCTGCCGATAGCCTGAAGGTCGAACTCGCCGAAAGCCTGCCCGACTTCGACCGCAAGCTGTCGAAATCCATTCCTGACATGTATCCGAAGGCCTATCGTTGGGTTGCCGAAATGCAGGAGATCGCCGATTTCCTCGGTGCGGGCGATCCGGCAGCAGCCATCTTCCAAGCCATGGCGGATGTCTTCTCCAGGCTGGCAGAGGATGTGGAAGGCAGCCGCGCCCTCATCGCGCAGCTGGACGAGATCCTTTGCTCCCACCGAGCATCCGGCGCAATGGTCATGCCATAGCTCATCGCCGCTGCCGGCAACCCGTACCGAGCCGCCTAAACCTTTGCGAAGTCCTCGACCTGCGCGCGGATGGCGACCTCGGTCGGCAGCCGCTCCATCGAACTTGCGCCGTAGAAACCGTTGCATCCCTTGCAACGGGCCAGCACGTAGGCCGCATCCGCGGGCATGGCGATCGGGCCGCCATGGCAGAGCACGATGACGTCGTCGCGTACCGACCTCGCGGCATCAGACCATGCGTTGATTTTCTCCACGCATCCGTCGAGCGTCAGCGCCGTTTCGGCGCCGATCGCGCCTCCCGTGGTCAGGCCGAGGTGGCAGACGACGATATCGGCACCGGCCTTGGTCATGGCGGCGGCGTCATCGCTGCTGAAGACATAGGGTGTCGTCAGCATATCCTTAGCGTGCGCACGGGCGACGATGTCGATTTCCAGCTCAAAGCCCATGCCGCTCTCTTCGAGATTGGCGCGGAACGTTCCGTCGATCAGCCCGACCGTCGGAAAATTCTGGATGCCGGCAAAGCCCATAGCCTTCAATTCGTCGAGGAAGTGATCGGGCAGCATGAACGGATCGGTGCCATTGACGCCGGCAAGCACCGGCGTGTGGCGCACGACCGGCAGCACCTCGCGGCCCATTTCTTTGACGATTTGGTTGGCATTGCCGTAGGCCAACAGGCCGGCCAGCGAGCCACGCCCGGCCATGCGATAACGGCCGGAATTATAGATCACGATCAGGTCGATGCCGCCGGCCTCCTCGCTCTTGGCCGAAAGGCCCGTGCCGGCGCCGCCGCCGATGATCGGCCGGCCCTCGGCGATCTTGCGGCGAAGCTTGTTCAGAATGTCGTTTCTATCGATACGGGACAAAACTCTCTCCTCAGGCAGGGATGTCGTGGAAGCTGGCGACGAGTGCCGCGGCAAATTCCGGACTGTTGATATGGGCATCTATCTCGACGAGGCGTCTGTTTGGCGCGTCGCGCCAGCCGGTCCGGATGGCGGAAAACAGCGCGGCGTTGGCTTCCGGATCGTGGAACGGCTGACCGACGGCGTCGATTGCCGAAACGCCCTGAAGCGGCAGCAGGAAGCGGACCGGGCCCTGCATGCGGTTGAGCCGTTCGACGATGAAAGCGCCGATCCTGCCGTTTTCCTCCGGCGTGGTGCGCATCAGGGTCACCTGCGCATTATGGACGTGAAGCCTGCGGTCGCGGAAACCCGCCGGCACCGTTTCCCGCGCGCCGAAATTCACCATGTCGACGGCGCCGACCGAGCCGACATAGGGCAGGCCGGTGCGGATGATTGCGCCGAAGCGATCCTCGGTCGCGGGAAAGACGCCGCCGACAAGGAGATCGGCAACCTCGGTCGTCGTCACGTCGATCACGCCCTGCAGCAGACCTGATTCGGCGAGCTTCTCCATTGACTGGCCACCGACGCCGGTCGCATGGAAGACGTAGACTTCATGGGTCTTGCCGAGCATCTCGCGGACCTGGGTCACGCAAGGCGTGGTGACGCCGAACATGGTCATGCCGATGCCCGGTCGATCATCCGTGGAGGCGGGAACGGGGTTGTGGGCCATGCCGGCCGCGGCATTGGCCGCATTCCCGATCACTCTGCGTGAAATCGCATTCAGACCGGCGATGTCGACGACCGAATACATCATGGTCAGATCATTCGGGCCGACATAGGGCGCCACATTGCCTGAGGCCACCGTCG
Source organism: Rhizobium sp. BK049 (assembly GCF_014193135.1). Lineage (NCBI taxonomy): Bacteria > Pseudomonadati > Pseudomonadota > Alphaproteobacteria > Hyphomicrobiales > Rhizobiaceae > Rhizobium > Rhizobium sp. BK049. The sequence goes on along the minus strand of NZ_JACHYV010000001.1, from coordinate 35,666 downwards.
AGACCATCAGTTTCGGCAGGCCGATCGGAAGCGCCCGCATCGCCTCGGTCACCAGCGCAGTATTGCCGGTACCGCCGAGGCCGAGCACAGCGCCGATATCGTTGCGTGATTTCAGGAAACCCGTCAGCGCCTTGGCCATGGCCGACACCGCCGTTCCCCGGTCAGTCTGCCCGAGCACGGCCGCAGCACCATCCGGATGAAATGCCGCGACGTCGCGCGCTGGAATATCGGCGCCCGCACCCTCACCAAGCGTGCCGACATCAATCAGAACGGCCTCGGTTCCGGCTGAAAGAACCACCTCCCTGGCGTAGTTCAGTTCAGCGCCCTTGGTGTCTGAGGTGCCGACGATATAGACCTTTCCCATTGGTTTTCCTCCCCTTTTGGTCCAGCTCCCGCTGATCTTCCAACAAAATTCCCCGTGGTGTATTTTCCATATTGTATATTCTTCCGTATATTGCATACTTAAATCGCGAATGCCAGACGGAAGTGGAGACCATGAACGCACCGCGCCACCTGACCCTTCGAGAGCGGATCTACGAGGAAATCGTTCGGCTGATCGTTTCCGGCGAACTGCCGAGCGGCGTCTCGATCGACGAAAAGGAACTGACGGAACGCCTGCAGGTCAGCCGCACGCCATTCCGCGAAGCGATCGGCACGCTTGCCAAGGAAGGGCTGATCGAGATCAAGCCTTATCGCGGCTTCTTCGTACGCAGCTTCACGCCCAAGGAGATCGACGACCTCTACGAGCTGCGCAAGACGCTCGAGTGTTTCGCCGTCGAGCTCGCCGTTCCGCAGATGAGCGACCGGCATATCGCCGGTTTCGAACGTATTCTGGATGAGGCAGTGGCGGCGCTGCGCCGCGGCGACATGGCGACCTACGGCATCCGCGACAAGGAATTCCACGAGACGATTGCCGAGCTTTCGGGAAGCGCCCCGTTGGTCGAAACGTTGGCACGGCTCGCGCTGCAAATCCAGATCTGCCGCTCGATCGCCAATGAGAGCCGCGATCTCGCCGAGCGGGCAGCCGAGGAGCGCGATCAGATCCTGCAGGCTTTCCGGTCGCGCGACATAACCCGCGCCAAGGCGCTGATGCACGCGCATATCAGCGACGTCCAGCAGGCCGTCATGGCACGCTTTCAGAAGGAAAAACGGCGATTTGACGGATGAATGAAGGAGAGGGAGGTCTCCTCTCAACAAGCGAGAAACGTGGCCGAGGAGCGGCCCGGAGGAGGGAACAATGCTGAAATTTCTTGCCCGCGGAACGGCACTGGCAGCGATGATCGCCGCAAGTTCGCCGGCGCATTCCGAGACCCTGAAGATGTGGGGTCCGGAACAGATCACCGAACCACTGGTCGCCCAGTTGTGGAACGGCATCAAGGCCGATTTCGAAAAGGCCAATCCCGGTGTAACCGTCGAATTCATGCCGCCGACCGGCACGATCAGCAACGGCGCGGTGCAGGCGGCGATCCAGTCGGATGCCGGCCCCGATGTAATCCTCACCAATTCGGGCATCGGACGCATCAGCGTCGTCAAGAACGCCAAGCAGGTCATGCCGCTCACCGAACAATATGAAAAGCGCGGCTGGAAGGACGAGATCTATCCGTGGCTCTACACCGAACTGAAGGGCCAGTTCGGCGGCGAAATCTACGAAGTTCCCGATGGGCTCGACGCTCTCGGCATCTGGTACCACAAGGATCTTTTCGAGCAGGCGGGCTGGAAGATCCCGGCGACCTGGGCCGAGTTCGAAACGCTAATGAAGTCGATCGAGCAAAGCGGCCTGGAGCCGATCGCCATCGGTCCGCGCACGCCGGGCAGCGCCGGCCATCTCTTCGGCAATCTGCTGCAATCGGCGAGCGGCAAGGACGTGATCGGCAAGGCGCTGCGCCGCGAGATCGCCTTCAACGATCCTTCGGTCGCCGCCGGCGCCGTCCGGCTGCAGAAGCTGGTCGAGGCGGGCTACATCAAGAAGGAAATGGCGGGTCTCGACCTCGACGGCGCCTCGCGCCTCTGGTTCAACAAGCGCGCCGCCATGTTCGTTGCCGGCCCCTGGTTCACCGCCAATGCCCGTAAGGCCGGCTATGACCTCGCCAACGCCGGTTATGCGCCCATGCCTTCCGACATCAAGGGGGCGGCGATACCGACCGGCGGCGTCGGCTGGAGCTGGCTGGTGCCTGTTAACTCAAAACAGCCGGAGCTTGCGATGAAGTGGATCGACTTCATGCTGTCGGATGCGGTGATGAAGAAACGGGCGCAGGATCCGGCAAGCACGATGATCTATCCGCGCGAAATCCCCGGCGTAGAACCACCGACCCCTGTTCTCAAAGATATCTTCGCGGCTGCCGCCGGTGGTGTCGGCTACAATCCGAGCGTCTATCTGCCCGGCCCCGTACTCGACACCTACTTCCAGGTCATCCAGGGTCTCATCTCCGGCCAGATCGGCGGTGAGGACGGCATGAAGCAGATCCAGACGAAGATGACAGAGGCGAAATAGTGGCCATTCCAGAAACGCCGGGAAGCAAGGCCGTGGCTCCTCTCAGCACTGCACCTGCCATGGCGGGGCATACGGGCGGCAATCCCGCCCGTATGTCCATACGCCGGACGGCAGGCTCGGCTTGGCCCGATGGCGATACCGGCACCGCATTCTGGCTGATGGCGCCGGCGCTCGCTCTCTATGCCGTCTTCACGCTGCTGCCGATCGCTGCCACCTTCTGGCTGAGCTTCAACAGCTCCGCCGGCTTCAACACGTCCGCGAGCTTCGTCGGTGTCGACAACTACGCCAAGGCGGCGCAGGATCCGATCGTCTGGAAGAGCCTCGGCCATACCTTCATCTGGCTGGCCTACCACGTGGTGATGGCAGGCGGGCTCGGCCTTCTGCTGGCGCTTGCGGTCAGCAGGCTCAAGGTCACGCAGGTCTTCTTCCGCACCGCTTTCTTCCTGCCGCATCTGGTCTCGCTCGCCGTCGTCGGCGTCATCTGGGCCAATATCTACGATCCGTTTTTCGGCCTGCTGAACACAGCCCTGACACGGGTCGGGCTCGGCGCCTTCACGCAGGGCTGGCTTTCCGATCCCGCGCTCGTGCTGTTCTCCGTCAATGTCGCAAGCTCGTGGCAGGGTTTTGGCCTTTACATGCTGCTCTTCATCGCCGGCCTGCAGAATATCGACCACTCGCTTTACGACGCGGCCGAAGTGGACGGCGCCAACGCGTTCCAGAAGCTGATCTATGTGACGCTGCCGGGGCTTCGCGAGGTGACGACCTTCGTCGTCTCGCTGGCAATGATCAACGGCCTGAAGGGCTTCGCCACGGTCTTCGTCATGACCAATGGCGGGCCATTCTATCAGAGCGAGCTGATCACGACCTATATCTACCGGCTTGCCTTCCAGTCCCAGGATCACGGGCTTGCGGCGGTGCTTTGCATCCTGCTCAGCCTGCTTGCGATTGCCATCACCCTCGTCTTCAACCGCTGGCGCGCGAGGCTTTCCCAATGAGTGTGCGCAGTCGCGAATGGCCGGTGGCGCTGGCGCTCACCCCGGTCTTGATCCTGATCCTCGCCCCCTTCGTCTGGCTGCTGATATCGAGCTTCAAGACCGAGGCCGAGATCGGCCAGGCCGATCCCTTTGCCTGGCCCGCCGACCTGATGTGGCGGAATTATCTCGACGCCTGGCAAATTGGCGGCTTCGGCGAGCTCGTCGGCAACAGCCTTATCAACGTCGTCGGCGTCGTCCTTCTGTCGCTCGTCACCTGCGCGCCGGCCGGCTATGCACTTGCCAAGATCCGATTCCCCCGCCGGGAATGGCTGTTCTACGCCTTCATCCTCGGGCTGACCGTGCCGGTCCAGGCGATCGTCATCCCGCTCTACCAGGTGCTCTTCGGGCTGAACCTCGTCAACACGCTTGCTGGTATCGTACTGGTGCAGGTCAGCAACGGCATTCCCTTCGGCATTTTCCTGATGCGCAGCTTCTTCATTGGCGTGCCGGACGATCTGATCGAAGCCGCCAAGATCGATGGCGCCTCGCATTTTCAGATCCTCACCAAGGTCTTTCTGCCGATCTCGACGCCGGCGGTCCAAGCGCTCGTCATAATCAGCGCTCTCTCCACCTGGAACGATTTCTTCCTCCCGCTGATCGTGCTGATCAGCCCCGAAGTGCAGACGCTGCCGCTCGGGCTGGTGCGTTTCGCCAGCACCTATGCTTCCGACTACCGCCTGGTCTTTTCGGGTACGGTCATTTCGTTCCTGCCGATCATTCTTCTCTACATCCTGATGCAGCGCCGTTTCACCGAGGGGCTGACGCAGGGAGCAATCAAGGGCTGACCATGTCGCATCATGTCCAGCGGGAAATCCGCTACAATTTCGAATTCGATTACCGCATCAAGGCCTGCTTCATCGGCGCCGGCGGCCATGCCTACCGCAATGTCTATCCGGCGCTGCGCTATGCGCCCGTGGACCTCGCCGGCATCTGCGATCTCGATATCGGCCGCGCCGAGAAATTCGCCAAACTCTTCGGCGCCGGCAAAGCCTATACCGACCATCGCGAGATGCTCATGCGGGAAAAGCCGGACCTGGTCTTCCTCGTCACCGCCTATCATCCCGACGGCCGGGTGCAGGCGACCGACCTTGCGCTCGACGCACTTGCCTCGGGCGCCCACGTCTGGATGGAAAAGCCGACAGCGGCGAGTCTCGAGGATATCGAAAGGCTGCATGCGGCAAGTGCGGCGGCCGGACGCATGGTGATGACCGGTCTCAAGAAGACCTTTTTCCCCACGATCGAGAAGCTCAAGGACCTGATCGGCTCGCCCGGTTTCGGCAGGCTGACCTCGATCAACGTCCGTTATCCCCAGAGCCTGCCGAGACCGGAAGACCGCGCCGATCTAGTCAGGATGCAGAGTTTCCTCGACCATATCTACCATCCGGGCGCGATCCTCAATTTCCTCGGCGGCGAGATCGAGCGCGCGGGCTATGAATGGGAGCCGCTGACGGGCGCGAGCGTCACCAGCCTGCGCTTCCGCTCCGGCGCGATCGGCACGCTGCATTTTGCCGCCGGCCAATCGGGCGGCAGCATTTTTGAACGGGTCGAGATCGTCGGGGAAGGCGCCAACGCCATTGTCGAGAACGGCAGCCGATTGACTTATTTCCGCAAGGCGGACCTGCCGTCCTATGGCCGCGCCGCAAGCTTCATCCAGCCTGACGAGAATGCGGCGCTGTTCTATGAGCCCGAACATTCGCTCGGCCAGCTCTATAATAACAACCTCTTCTATCTCGGCTATGTGCCCGAAATCCTGCACCTGACCGACGCGATCCTTGCCGGCGCGCAGATATCAAGGGGCACGCTCGAAATCGCTCGCGAGATCATGAAGCTCTTCGAATTCTACAGACGCACGGATGCCGGCGTCACTTCCTATCTTTGACCGGAGGCGCAGTCTTGAACGAGACCGACATCATTTTCAGGAAAGCCGGCGGCGAATTCATGCCGACCTCCTGGGGCGAACTCAACTGGAAGATCACCGGCGACGGCACAGCCGGGGCCGAGATGACCTTCGGCACCTGCCGCATCAATCCCGGCGAGCGCAACCAGCTGCACTCGCATCCCGATTGCGAGGAGATTCTCTACGTCGTCTCCGGCAGCTGCGAACACAAGCTTGGCGACGCCCTTTATCGGCTCGAAGCCGGCGATGCGATCCGCATTCCCCGCAATGTCAGGCACTGGGCGCGCGCGCTCGGCAGCGAACCGCTCTTTGCCCTGATCATGTTTTCCTCCGGCACCAGGACGGCGGTCAACCATGAAGGCGAGGGGGCGGCCTGAACCGGTCGTTTTCCGCAACTTTGCCAAGCTCCGACGTTTGCGTGAAACCATTCCGATAGCTGTGACAAACCCTCATCACCTCTGCTATGTCAGGAAAAATGCGGCGACCCAACAGGCGTCGCGCTCTGTCCGATCAATGCCAGGAGTTTGAAAGATGAGCGGTACCGACTATATCCCCCCGAAAGTCTGGACCTGGAACAAGGCGAATGGCGGCCAATTCGCCAATATCAATCGCCCGATAGCGGGACCGACACATGAGAAGGAGCTTCCGATCGGCCGCCACCCGCTGCAGCTCTATTCGCTCGGCACGCCGAACGGCCAGAAGGTCACGATCATGCTCGAGGAGCTGTTGGCGCTCGGCCATAGCGGCGCGGAGTATGACGCCTGGCTGATCAAGATCGGCGAGGGAGACCAGTTCGGCAGCGGCTTTGTCGCCGTCAATCCCAACTCCAAGATTCCGGCTTTGATGGACCGCAGTGGTCCGAAGCCGATCCGCGTCTTCGAATCCGGCGCCATCCTCACCTATCTCGCCGAGAAATTCGGCGCTTTCCTGCCGACCGAGCCGGGTGAGCGCGCCGAATGCCTGTCATGGCTGTTCTGGCAGATGGGAAGCGCGCCCTATCTCGGCGGCGGCTTCGGCCATTTCTACGCCTATGCGCCTGTCAAGATCGAATATGCGATCGATCGCTTCGCCATGGAAGTGAAGCGTCAGCTCGACGTGCTCGATCGCCGCCTTGCCGAAAGCGAATATGTGGCAGGCAGCCAATACACGATCGCCGATATTGCCATCTGGCCATGGTACGGCGGCCTGGTGAAGGGCTGGAGCTACGGGGCGGCCGAATTCCTGCAGGTCGAGGACTATAAGAACGTGTTGCGCTGGGCCGACACTATCTATAGCCGGCCCGCCGTGCAGCGCGGCCGCATGGTCAACCGCCTCTCCGGCGACCCGTCGAGCCAGTTGCACGAGCGTCACGACGCCAGCGACTTCGAAACCAGAACGCAGGACAAGCTCGCGGCAGCCGAATAAGCAAGCCGATCATTCACTTGTCGCGGCAATGAACGAGGCTCCGCGGCCCTAAAGGCGGCGGAGCCTTTGCATGCTGCACGAACTCAGTTCTTGACCGTGTCTTCCAGAAAGAAGCGGCCGAGCGGGTTCTGGTGGAAGTTCTCGATATTCCTGCGCGAGACGTTGATGTAAGGGCTATAATAGAGGTCAACCCAGTTGACGTCGTCCTTGGCCATTTTCTGCAGATTTACATACATCTGTTCGCGCTTCTCGGGATCGAGCTCGAGACGCGCCTTGGCGACCAGTTCCTTCACTGCCTCGTTCTTGTAATTGGTCAAATAGTTGTTGTTGGAATCGTGGCCGAGGACGAAGGTGGTCTTCTGGTCCGGGTCGAGAATATCGTTGGTCCAGTAGTTAACCGAGATGTCATAGTCGCCGGCAACGAGCATATCCCATTCCTGGCTCGGGTCGACCTTCTGTAGATTGGCGGTGATGCCGGCCTTCTGTAGCTGCTGCTGGACCAAGACGGCCGTCTGCTCATCGACTTCGTCGCCGGCACGCACCACGTAATTCAGCGTCAGGTCGGAGGCTCCGGCAGCCGCCAGCAGCTCCTTCGCCTTTGCGGGATCATAGGGCCGCTGCAGGTTGTCGGCGTAGTAATAAAGCGCACCCTTCGGAATGTAGGAATTGGCGACGGTGCCCTGGCCGAAGGTGACGGTGTCGACGATCGCCTTCTTGTCGATCGCAAGGTCCAAGGCCTGGCGAACTTCCTTCTTGCCGAGCGCGCCATGCGCGTGATTGATCAGCAGATGGTCCTCGCGTGTCGATGCGTCGATGGCGACATTCAGATTCGGATCCTTCTTCAGCTCTTCCACGCGGGAGAAGGGCACGAAAATCGCAGCGTCGAGCTCGCCGGCCTGAACGTTCAGCATGCGGGTGTTGTCATCGGGCACCGAAATCCACTCGACGCCGTCGAGCTTGACGCGGTCGGCTTCCCAGAAATTCGGGTTTTTCTTGAGGATGACGCGGTCGCCGCGCCGCCATTCGTCGACCACGAAGGCACCGGATGCGATCGGCTTCTCGCCATAAGCATCGGGTCCCAGCGATTCCATGCCCTTCTTGGAAATGACCGAGGCATTGGGCAGCGCGAGCGTCGAGAGGAAAGGCGCGGACGGGTTCTTGAGCTTGATCGTCAGCGTATGCGCGTCGGTTGCGACCGCCGTGTCGATCACCTTGTAGGAATCGCTCCAGAGCGAGGCAGGGTCGTCACGGATGCGCAGCAGGCTGTAGGCCGCGTCTTCCGCCGTCAGAGGCGAACCGTCGGAAAATTTCGTGTCGCGGATCTTGAGCGTATAGGTCAGCCCGTCATCCGAGGCGGTCCAGCTTTCGGCAAGGCCCGGCTCCAGCTTGGTGCCTGTCTGGTCGACGCGGATCAGCACATCGTAGACATTCGAGAACACCCAGTTGTCGATGTTCTGGGCCGTCTTGATCGGATCGAATGTCGTCGAATCCTCGCGGCGTCCGATTGTGAGCACACCGGCGGCCTCGGCATAGCTCGCACTCAGCGTCAGGCCTGCGAGCATGGCGGCAAGCCCGATTGATTTCCACCTGTTTGTCATCAGTTCGTTCCCTTCTTTGTTATGACATTCGTTTGATCGACATGGATTGCGGTTCGTTCCAGCGGCCGGTGCCTTGCAGCAGCGGCTTGTCGGGATCGATGTCGGGAATGGCGGCGATCAGCGCCGCAGTGTAGGCATGCTTCGGCCGCGCGAAGACCTCCTCGGTGCGGCCCTCCTCGACGATCTCGCCGCGATACATCACCACGACGCGTTCGCAGAGATTGCGCACGATCGCGAGATCGTGGGCGATGAAGATCAGCGTGAGGTTCATCGTCGCGGTGAGTTGGCGGAAAAGCTCGATGATCTGCGACTGGATGGTGACGTCGAGGGCGGCCACGCATTCGTCGGCGATGATCAGCTTCGGCTCGACGGCGAGCGCGCGGGCAATGCCGGCGCGCTGGCACTGGCCGCCGCTCATGCTGCGCGGCTTACGCTCGGCGAATTCGCGCTCGAGGCCGACAAGATCGAGCAACTCGCCGATCCGCGGCGCAATATCGGCGGCGGCGACCTTCTCCTGAACCTTCAGTACTTCGGCAAGCATCTGGCCGATTGTCAGCCGCGGGTTCAGTGCATTGTAGGGGTCCTGGAACACCATCGCCGTTTCGCGCCTGAGCTTTGCCAGGCCCGCGCTGCGCTGCTGCGCCAGGTCGATACCGTCGAAAGTGACGTGGCCGGCAGAAAGCGGCGTCAGCCCGAGGACGGCGCGAGCAAGCGTACTCTTGCCGCTGCCGGATTCACCGACGATGCCGATAGTCTCGCCTGGCATGATCCTCAGGCTGACGCCGGCAACGGCGCTGATCGTCTTGGCACTGCCGGGGAGCAAACTGCCCCCCGCTGTGAAGCGGACTTGGAGATCGTCGATTTCGAGCAATGCTCTGCTCGGCTGGCGAGCCTCGGCCTGCGGAGCGGCCGTCCCGCCTGACATGGAGGGGTGGCTGTCGATCAAGTTCATCGTGTAGGGATGCTGCGGCCGCGCAAGGATCGTCCGCTTCGGTCCCTCTTCGACAAGCTTGCCGCCGCGCATCACCGCGATGCGGTCGCAGGTCTGGGCGACGATGCCGAGATCGTGGGTGATGAGAATGATCGACAGGCCGCGCCGGTCGCGAATGTCGATCAGCAGCCGCAGGATCTGTGCCTGGATGGTGACGTCGAGCGCGGTCGTCGGCTCGTCGGCGATCAGGATCTTCGGGTTGCAGGACAGGGCGACACCGATCATCGCCCGCTGGCGCATGCCGCCGGAAAATTCATGCGGATAGCTGTCGTACTGACGGCGGGGTTCTGGAAAGCCGACCTGCGTGAGAATCTTCACCGCTTCTGCGCGAGCCTCGCGGGCGCCGAGGCCCTGATGGTAGCGGATGCCCTCGGCGATCTGGTCGCCGATCCGCATGACCGGATCGAGATGGCTGGTCGGGTTCTGGAAGATCATGCCGATCTCGCCGCCACGCACCTTCAGCATCTCGCCATCGTCGACCCGCGTCAGGTCGCGCCCCTCGAGCAGCACGGAACCGCTCTCAATCTTCAGCAGCGAGGAGGGCAGCAGGCGCACCAGCGAGCGGCAGAACAGGCTCTTGCCCGAGCCGCTCTCGCCGACGAGGCCGAGAATCTCACCGCGGCCGAGGTCGAGCGAGACCGCATCGATGAGCGTTCGCGGACCGGAATCGAGATGCGCCCTGACTGTGAGATCGCGGACGGACAGTACGGAGCCGCTCATTCGTGTACTCCCAGCAATTCGCCGAGCGCATCGCCGAGCATGCTGAAGCCAAAGGCGAGGCAGACGATGGAGAGGCCGGGAAACAGGGTGATCCACCAAGCCGTGGTGATGAAGCTCTGCCCTTCCGCGACCATGACACCCCATTCGGCGATCGGCGGCTGGACGCCGAGGCCGAGATAGCTGACGGCCGCGCCGCTCAGCAGCACCAGCGTCGCATCGGACATCGAAAAGACGATCGAGCCGGCAATCGCGTTCGGCAGCAAGTGCCGGAACATGATGCGCCTGCGGCTGAAGCCGAGGCTGACGGCGGCAACGGCGTAATCGCTGCCCTTCAGCACCAGCATCTGCGCCCGGATCAGTCTCGCATAGGAGACCCAGCCAACCAGCGCCATGGCGATGTAGAAGCTGCCGAGCCCGGGGCCAAGGATGGCGATGATCGAGAGCATCAGCACGAGAAAGGGAAAGGCAAGAATGATATCGACCAGACGCATGAACAGCGCATCCACGATCCCGCCGAAGAAGCCGGCGATCGTGCCGACCGTCGTGCCGATGACGAAGGGGAAGACGACGCCGATCAGCGCCATCTGCAGATCGATGCGCGCACCCCAGATGACGCGGGAAAGGATGTCACGGCCGAAATTGTCGGTGCCGAAGGGGTGAAGCAGCGAAGGCGCCTGCAGGCGCACCTCGGCATTCTGCATGATCGGGTCATAGGGCGCGATAAGAGGCGCCGTAAGCGCCAGCAGGATGAAGAACAGCAGCACACCGGCGCCGACGGCAAGCATCGGCCGCCGGCCGCGAAGGCGGCGCGAGCCAAGGGACGCGGGTGATGTCGCCTCGATGCTCATAGCTTCACCCTCGGATCGACGGCAACGGTGACGATATCGGCGACGAAGTTGATGAGCACGGTGGCGCAGGCAAAGACCATGGCGACACCCTGCACCACCATGTAATCGCGCGAGAAGATCGCCCTGACCAGCAGCTGGCCCATGCCGGGCAGCGCAAAGACGCTCTCGACCACAACCGTGCCTCCGATCAGCCAGCCGATGTTGACGGCGAGCAGATTGATCGTCGGCACCAGCGAATTCGGCAGCACGTGCCGCCAGAAGACGATGCCTTCGGGCATGCCGCGGGCGCGCGCCGCCGTCGCGACATCCGATTTCAGCGCCTCAATCATTGCCGCCCGCAGGCTGCGCGTCAGCACGGTCGAGAGCGACAGCGCGACCGTCAGGCTCGGCAGCACAAGATGCGCAAGTTTGTCGCCGATGGCCACGCCGTAGCCCGAGACCGGCAGCAGGCCGAGCTCGACGCTGAACAGGATGATCAGCATCAGCCCCAGCCAGAAGGGTGGAAAGCCGATGCCGAAGGTCGAGACGATGCGCACCACATGGTCCGGCGCACGACCGGCATTGCGCGCGGCGATTGCCGCCATCGGTACCGCGATCAGCACCGACAGGATGACGCTGGCGGCCACGAGCGCGAGCGTCGGCTCGATGCGGGTCGCGATCAGTTTCAGCACGTCGATCTTGTAGAGGATCGATTTGCCCATCTCGCCATTGGCAAGGTTCTTGAGAAAATAGACATATTGCAGCCACATCGGCTGGTCGAGGCCGTATTGGGCACGGATATTGGCAAGTGCCTCAGGCGTCGCCCGCGTGCCGAGGATATTGCGTGCGGGATCGCCAGGGATCAGCCGAACCAGAATGAAGGTGATGACGCTGATGCCGAAAATGACCGGCAGGAACTGCAGCGGTCGGGTCAGAACGAATTTATAGCGATGCATGGCGGCGCTCGCCCCTCTGTCTTCGTCCGGTTTGAGCCGCTTTCATTTGCATCAGGCTGCCTTGTGCCGGTCGAGGAAATCGAGAAGCGCCGGATAATAGTCCCCTGGGTTCTCGTAGAAGGGCATGTGGCTGGCATTGGCGAACACCCGGAGCTCGGCATTTGGCAGCGCCAGCTTCATCCTCAGCGCGCAGGCCGGCGTCAGCTCATCATGCTCTCCCGTGGTGATCAGCACGGGCAGCGTCAGCCGCGGCAGATCCGGGATGCGGTTCCAATCCTTGAGGTTGCCGATGTAAAGAAACTCGTTCGGGCCCTGCATCGTCGCATAAGGCGCCATGTTCCAGTCGTCGAGCGATCGGCGTATCGGCGCCGGCCATTCGGTCAGGCGGCAGACATGGCGGTAGTTGAGGATAGTGATGGCGGCGAGATATTCCGGATGATCGTACGTGCCCTGCGCCTCGTGCTTCTGCATCATCGACACTGTTTCGGGTCCGAGCGCTGCGCGCAATCGTTCCAATTCCGAGATTAGATGCGGCATGTCGGCGACGGTATCCTCGAGGATCAGCGTCTTGAGGTTTTCGGGATAGGTCAGCGCATAGTCGATCGCCAGCCACCCGCCCCAGGAATGGCCAAGCATGTGGACCTTTCCGAGCCCGAGCGCCTTGCGCACCGTTTCGGTCTCCTCGACATAGCGGCCGATCGTCCAGAGCGACAGATCGTCCGGCCGGTCGGAGGCGCCGGTGCCGAGCTGGTCGAAGGCGACGACGCGGTAGCCCTTGTCGATCAGGCAGGAGTGGGCCTCGCGCAGGTAATCACAGGGCAGACCCGGACCGCCGTTCAGACAGAACACCGTCTCGTCGCCGGTCCCGAAGCTGTAGGCAACCACGCGATAGCCACCGACATCGATCTCAAATCGCGCGTCCGGCTGTATTTCACGCCACATTGATTGCTCCAGCAGAAATTTCCCTTGCTCAATATTTGGGCATGGTTAATTTTTTACCGGAAATCGCGTTCTATGCCAGCTATAAGAAGTGATAGGGTGGGGCGCACACCGAACCGGGGAACTGCTCATGCTTGATGATATCGGAACGATCAGACGGCAGTTTACAGCGCATGAAACGCTGGACGGGCGGATCGACCAGGCCTTCGAGGCGATGAAGCAGCTGGGCTTCGAGGCGCTGATCTACGATTATACGCCGGTGCCTTACGATCTCGATGGCGCGATCATGTTCCCGTCGCTGCTGAAGCTCCGGAACATCGCCGACGACATGCACGACTACTGGTTCGATCGCGGTTATTTCCGCATCGACCCGGTCCAGCAGGTGGCGCTGCGCAGCAGCGCGCCGTTCTTCTGGAATTACGACACGAATGCCGACACGCCGATCAACCGCTTCATGAGCGACGACACTGCACCGGTGACGCGCTATCTGCGCGAGCGCGACATGTCGACCGGTGTCACCGTGCCGGTCCATATGCCGGGCGGCGATTATGCGACGGTCACCGGCATCCGCTTCAGCGGGGATCGCGATTTCGAACGGCATGCGTTGCGCGCTATCGCTGACTTTAACCTGCTTGCCCACGTCTTCCATGAGACCGCCTATTCGCTTTTCGACACCAAGGCTCGAAGCGTCGGCAGCATCCGCCTGACCGAGCGGGAGCGCGAATGCCTGCGCCATTCGGCGGAAGGCTATTCCGCCAAGGAAATCTCGCGCATCATCGGCCGTTCCGTCCCGACCGTGGTCATGCATCTCAACGCCGCGGCCAAAAAACTCGGCGCCCGCAATCGTACGCAGGCCGTCGTACGCGCCACCCATTACCGCCTGCTCGACGAGCATGGCCGATCATTGCCATCCTATAACTTGTGATAGCTGCCTTCGCCGCTGCCGCCGCGTTATGGTTTCCAAACTTCCGAGGAATGGAGATGTCGGTGGCCGAAGTCGCAACAAGTGAAGCCTATCTGCCCTTTCGCGATTATCGCACCTGGTACCGCGTCACCGGTTCGCTGGAAAGCGACAAACTGCCTCTCGTCGTTGCGCACGGAGGGCCCGGCTGCACGCATGACTACGTCGATTCCTTCAAGGAAATCAGCGCCCTCGACGGCCGCCCGGTCATCCATTACGACCAGCTCGGCAACGGCAAATCCACCCGCCTTCCGGACAAGGGGCCGGATTTCTGGACAGTCGGCCTCTTCCTCGAAGAGCTGGATGCGCTGCTTGCCCATCTCGGCATCCAACATCGTTACGCTTTCCTGGGCCAGTCCTGGGGCGGGATGCTCGGCGCCGAACATGCGGTGCGCCGGCCGCAGGGACTGAAGGCCCTTGTCATCGCCAACTCGCCGGCCAACATGCACACCTGGGTTGCCGAAGCCAATCGGCTGCGGCAGGAACTGCCGAAAGAGGTGCAGGACACGCTGCTGAAGCACGAACGGGCGGGAAGCCTTGCCGATCCGGACTATATCGCCGCCTCCCGCATCTTCTATGACCGCCATGTCTGCCGCGTGGCGCCATGGCCGCCTGAAGTGGCGCGGACCTTCGCCATCATGGACGAAGACAACACCGTCTATCGCAACATGAACGGCCCGACCGAATTCCACGTCATCGGAACGATGAAGGATTGGACGATCGAAGACAGGCTCGATCGCATCGAAGCACCGACGCTGCTGATCTCGGGCAAATATGACGAGGCGACGCCCCTTGTCGTGAGGCCTTATCTCGAACGCGTCCCCGGCTGCGAATGGGTGCTCTTCGAGAATTCCAGCCACATGCCGCATGTCGAGGAAAAGCAGCTTTGCCTGGCGACTGTTTCCCGTTTCCTCTCGCAGCACGACTGACGCATATGCCGGTCCGTCACGGTTGGCGAACCAGCCATTTCTTGGCGACCCGGCAGGCCATCGTATAGGCCGGATCGAAGACGTTGCCGACATCGTAACGCACCACCTGACCCAGCAGATGGCTGGCCGCTGTCCGGTCCAGGCCGTAATCCGAGGCCAGCCAATTCAACATTTCGCTCGTCGCGTGCTGAAGCGCCTGATCGAGGGGCCGGGCATTGCCGATGGTGAAGATGTCTTCAGCGGTTTCTCCGCGTGGCCAGACCAGCCCGGCCTTCTTTTCCACCGTCAGCCGCACCGTGACTTCGAAAGTGGTCTCGACGCCGGTGCCGACGATCTCGCCATCTCCCTGCACGGCATGGCAGTCGCCCAAAAAGAAAAGGGCGCCCGGCGCCGATATGGGCAATCGAACGGTCGTGCCCGGACCGAACAGGCGATAATCCATGTTGCCGCCATATTCACCGCTGGTCGCCGTCGAGATCGCCTGGCCGAGGCTGGGCGCAACGCCGAAACAGCCGATCATCGGCGCAAGAGGCAGAACGAAATTATCGAGACCGGAGACCGGCTCGGCCAATCGGACCGTCAATGCTTCGCGGTCGATCGCCCAGATCGCCATATCGCGCGGCGGCAGGTCGCGAACCGTCTCGGGATCGATGACATTGGCTGCGACGATGCTGCGGGTAAAACCAGTGTCCCTTGTCGGGATCATGCTGATGATCTCGACCTTCAGCGCATCTCCGGGCTCCGCGCCTTCCACGAAGATCGGGCCGTTCATCGGGTTGGGACCGGATGTCCGCCGGATGCCCTCCTTGTCATAGCCGATGGCGTCGAGCGTCTCCGTGACCACGGTATCGCCGTCAGCGACACGCAAGGCGGGCGGAAGAGAGCCGATGACATTGTGAAAAGTCGTCGGAATGAAGCGGTGAGTGGTCATGATAATACGGCTCTCGCTTGTTTCGAATACCCTCAGCTCGCGGCTGGGCTGCCCGGCTGAGAAGCGAGACTAGATCAGAGATGATGTGGGAAGCCAATATCCCGACATCGCTCGTGTAACCCCGCATCGATTCGCGATCGTGACCCGACGTCTCCTGCCGCGAAACGATCGGCTGATCTTTTGCCTTTCATTGTCCGAATGCTATATGTAGGTAAGTGCCTACATCAGAGGTGGATTATGAGCGTGACACGTCTTTCCAGCCGCGAACTAAATCACGACGTGAGCAGGGCAAAGAAGGCGGCGCAAAATGGTCCGGTCATCATCACGGATCGCGGGAAGCCATCCCACGTGTTGATGACCTATGACGAATTCGAGCGGCTAACCGGCAAGCCTCGCAGTCTCGTCGATGCTCTCTCCATGCCAGGCCTCTCGAATATCGATTTCGAAGTGCCTCGTGTTGAGATCGCCCCCCGAGGAATCGATCTATCTTGAAATATCTGCTGGACACCAATGTTGTTTCCGAACTTCGCAAGGTCGGAGACGGCAAGGCCGATGCCAATGTGGCCGCATGGGCTGGAGCGCAAGATGCAACAGGCCTATGCATCTCCGCCATGACGATCCTGGAACTGGAACGTGGAATACTCGGCGTACAGCGCCGCGATGCGGCGCAAGGCGCTCGTCTGCGTGCGTGGCTGGAAAATCTGGTTCGACCAGCATTCACCGACCGTATTCTATCGATCGACGATGCGGTCGCGACCCGCTGCGCGCATCTGCATGTTCCAGACCGGCGCAATGAAGCCGATGCCTTGGTTGCCGCGACCGCCCTGGTTCACGGCCTGACCGTCGTTACCCGCAATGTCCGGGATTTCGAAGGCATGGGCATTATCGTGCTGGATCCGTGGCAAGATTGATCTCCCTGCCGAAACGCAGAAGTGGCGCCCGTTTCTTTGCGCCCTGTCACGGCAGTTGATGTATGGTCACGTTCGGAACGACGTCTCGCGCGATTTCGCAGAGATGCCAATGGTGGGTAAGGTAGATAACCTGTCCGACCTTTGCCATTTCGCCGAGCAGGCGGAAAACCTCTTCGGAGCGGGGATTGTCGAAGCTCTCCATGATGTCGTCAGCGACGAAGGGTACCGGCCGGCGAAACGCTGCGAATTCCTCGTAACCCGCCAGCCGCAGCGCGAGGTAGAGCTGGAACTGAGTGCCGGTCGACATCGCGTCCGCAAGCTTCGAACCACCGTCGCGCGACACGCCGATCAATATCTCCTTATCCCGATCGGGCTGGGTCGTCAGGCCGGAATAGTTGCCGCCGGTGATCAGGCGAAAGGCCTCCGATGCGCGGTTCATCATCGAGCTGCGATGTTTTTCGCGATAGATATGCAGTGCCTGTTCGGCCGCGAGCATGCCGGCGCGCAGCGCCAGATGCCGCACGGCCAGTTCCTCGATTTCAAGGAAAATGGTTCGGCGCTTGGCCTCGATCCGGGCCACGGCGTCGTCTCCGCCGACGGCCTCGAGCTTCTGCCGCGCCAGCGACACGTCGGAATAGAGAAGCTTCGCACGCTCGGTGAGATCCTCGATCCGGGCGCCAAGCTCGATGGCGTCGCGCTCGACCGCAGCGGCGTCGACACCGTCAAGGCGCCGTTCGGCTTCGGAAAAACTCGCAGCGCGCAATGCCTCGGTAATCTGGCGGCGTAAGGTGGCGACCCGCTCTTCCAGCCGGTCCCGCTCTCGGGACTGGTTCAGCAATACTTCCACCGAAGCAAGCGAGTCTGCGGCGAAATAGCCGGTCAATTCGTCCTTGCGGGCATTGTGAACGGCCAGTTCCTCCTCCAGCGCACGCCGTTTTTCCAATTGTCTTTCGAGATCCGCCTGCCGGTCTGCCCGAAGCTGAGCCGCATGCCGTGCCGCCTCATGACGTTCCACAAGCGCGTTTGCGGAGGCGAGCGTATCCACGGCCGACTGGCTGAGACCGCAGTCTCTGAGAAGACCGGCGATATGCTCGCGAAATTGCTGCTGGTCGCGCTCCATCGCGGCAACACGAGTTGCGAGGTCATCTCTTTCCTTCAGGATGGAGGGCAGTGCAGCGAGCGCATTCAGCATTGCTCGGACGGCCGCCATCGAACCGGCTTTGTCGGCAAACCAGGTTCGCGACAGCGCCCCCGCCCATTCCCGCTCCCAGGCCGCCATGGCGGCTTCCGCCTCCTGCCGGTCGCGCTGTCGTTCCCTGAGATCGTGGCTGAGGTCACCGACCGCTTTTTCGTGCGCCTGCCGCGCCGCCCGCTCGGCTCTGCCGGCGGCGAGTATATCATTTGCAGCCTGCATCAGCTCGGCGACCGGTCGCTGGTCTGCGTCATCAAGACCGGCTTCTGCAAGGCTCTCCGCAAGCGTTGCGGCATGCCTATCCAGTTCGATGCGAAGCGCGTGCACCGTGTCTTCTGCGTGTTGCAGATCGTCCCAGGCGGCCAGCGCCGCGGCTCGCTTGGTGCTCCAAGTGTCGAGTGCGGCCACGCGCGCCGCGGCTTCGGCGTCATATTCGATGTTTTCAGGCAGCAGATCACCGATGCGCTCGGCAAGCGCATCATGTTCGGCGCGCGCTTCGCCAAGCAGTTCCCTTTGCCGCTCGATCATTGCTGCCGTTGCCGCTTCCGCTTGGCGGAGTTGGCGCAGCTCGGCCAGTTCCTGCGCCCGCGACAGCCGGCCGGCGGATACCACGTCGTCCTGCCGCATCCGCTCCTCGAAAATCCGAGCCGTGGCGGCATTCAGACTGGTGAGATGCGCCTGCCAGGCGGCATCGCGTTCATCGCGCAGCCGCGCGGCCTCGGTATCGTCGATCGAACCGCCGGCGACGAAGGCCGCGATCCGGGCTTTGGTCAGCGCCTGTTCGGTGCCGAGATCGCGCAGCCTTCCCTCGTGATCGCCAATCCGCTTGTCGATAGCAGTCGCTTGGCCACGCCAGGCTTCGATCTGTCGAGGCTCTGCCGCGGCCGTCCGCTGCAGAGCGACGGCGTTGCCGCTCCAGGGTGCGAGCTGTTCAAACTGGTTCTCCTGCGTTCGCTTCGCCTGGACAAGTGTCCGTTCTTCCATGCTAAGCCGCACGGGGAGATCAGATCCCGCCAGCCGGCTCAGGGCGATCTCGATGCGGCCGAAACGCGCAGGATCCAGGAGCCCAGATCCATCTCGCGAGCCGCCTTCCCTGTTCAGCCTTTCGAGATTCTCCCGCGCTCGCAACAGTTCCCGATCAGCGGCTGCCAGTTTCGCCTCGACGCCGGAACGCCGTTCGATAAGATCGCGGATGATGCCGATCAGCGAAGCGGGCAGCAGCAGCGCCTCGGGTTTCGCATGGCCCGGCTGTTCGAGATCGGCCAGCAGTCGGACCAACTCACCCTCCTGTTCGGCCAGCGCCAGCCGGCGCTTCGGCAGATCGCTCTCAGCCGCAAGATAGCGCGCCCGACCCTGATCCAGCAGGTCCATATGCGCGGTGACTGCCAGCGCCTTGTCGTCGATCGCGATCGCCTCGATCTCATCCGCAAGCTGGCGCAGCGTGCGGTCGGCGGTCTCGACAAGCGCCTGCAGCCGCGTCTCGTCGCGCGAAAGCTGGGGCAGGAGCGCGAACCATTCGGACGGCGGCCGCGGCAGATCGCTCATGGCGGCTGCATCTGCATCCAGCCGCCGGAGCTCTAGGGCCGCGGGTAGGGCGCCGAGAAGGCGCGTGAGCTCCTGATGCCGGGTCTTGGCCTCGGCCAGTTCCCGCGTGGTTTTGCCATAGGCAGCGTCGGCCTGCTCATAAGTCGATTTCAGGGCCGAATAGGTGGAGGCAAGCGTGTCGATGGCATTGCGCTCGGCCTTGAGCGCTTCGAGCGAACGCTTGAGTTCCGCGAGCCTGGTGCTCGACGACCGCTTCTTGTAGATCGCGTTGGCTTCGTCGGCTGCGGTCACCAGCGAACGGCTCAGGCCTGCCAGGCCTGAGCTGGCCGAGAACAGTAATTCGCCGAGTTCGCCCTTGCTTTGTATGATGGCGTTGCCGCCTTCCTTGAGCGACTGATCGTCGAGCGAGAACATGGTGCGATAGGCCTCGCGACCGACGCCTCCAAGCGCGCCGGCCAGGAGCGCCTCGTTCACAGCTTGTCCCCGATCATCGACGAGGCTGCCGGTCCGCAGCTTGAGCCGCGCCAGCTCGTATTCCCAGCCACCAAATTCCAGCCGCGCACCGACCTTCATCGTATTGTAGGGATGCAGGAAATTATAGGTGCTGCGCTCACCAATGCCGTAGAGCAGATCAAGATAGGCGGCGAAGGTGGTCGATTTGCCCGCTTCGTTAAGGCCATAAACGATGTGCAAGTCCGGCGAACCTTGACGGGCCGCGCCGAAATCGATGGAGTGATCGGTGAACTTGCCATAGCGGGTGAGGTCGAGGCGGCGCAGACGCATCAGCTGTCTCCCCGATCCACCGCCTTCATCCGGGCGGCGATGTCCTCGGCGCCATCGGCGAGAAGGTTGTCGATGAAGCGTTCAAAACCCGCCTCGTTCTGGCCGGCAAATGCCCGGCTCTCGGGCGGCAGGTCGGCAAGCAGGTCCCGGACCATCTCCCTGACCTCGTCGCGAAATCCGCTGCGGGTGATGACCTCGTCCCGCATCAGCGCCCCGAGTTCGATGACGGGATCGGCGGCGGACGCGTCTGCGGGGATCGAGGGCGCTTCGAAGGCGAGTTCCAGCTTCTCGATCCAGGTGCGGCCGATCGCGTCGCTGCGCCGCTCGGCTTCGGCCTGCATGAGGTCGACATCGCGCCGCAGCTGCCAGGAGAGCGGCGTGCGGCCGGAAAGCCTGAGGCGTGCGACAAGATGCGGCGAAGCCGTGCGGTCGCGCTGCGCCATCAGGGCCGTCTCGACCATCATGGCTGCCTCACGCCAATCATCGACACCCGTGAGGTCGACATTGACGCGCTCGAACTGCGCGATGCTGGTACGCCGCTCCTCGACCGTCACGGTCCGGTCGTCGGCCACGGTCACCAGCGACACGGTCTTGACGCCCGCTTCATTGATGTCGCGGCCCTGCGGCATGCCGGGCATGATGACCGTCGCCGTGCCGGGATAATGGCTGCGCTGGTGGAGGTGCCCGAGCGCCCAGTAGTCGAAACCCGAGGCATGCAGGTCGAGCACGTTGCAGGGCGCATAGACATCATGTCCGGCCGATCCGGCCAGGCTCGTATGCATGATGCCGATATTGACGGCATCCGCTACCGGCGGCTTGAATTTCGGCAGCAGCGGGTCCGGGGCTTGCGGCTTGGCGAAGCTCAGACCGTGGATTGCGACCGACAAGCTGCCCTTGGTGGTCTCGACGGTCTCGGCATGGCCGCCGAAGATCTTCACCGTATCAGGCATCACCAGTTCCCGAGCGATCTTCGACATGGCATCGTGATTGCCGCGGATCTTGAAGACGACAATGCCCGCCCGGTGCAGCCGCTCCAGCTGACTCGCCAGGAAGCGCGCCGTCTTCATCGACGTCTGCTCCCCGTCATAGAGATCGCCGGCGATGACAAGCGCGTCGACCTGCTCCTCAAGGCAAAGATCGACGATCGCGACCAGCGTCTGTCGGCTGGCGTCACTCACGAGGTCGGCCAGCTCTGCGTTGCGAAGTGCGAGAGAGCGCAAGGGAGAGTCGAAATGGAGATCGGCAGTGTGGACGAAACGATAGGCCATGAATGCAAGAATGGTGTTGCGATAGAGTGATCCAGCAGGCGCCGTCTGACAAATAAACGAACGTTATCGTCCGTCAGCAAAACATGAGACCATGCCACGAATATTCAGAGCATGGCGGCAGCGTCGTGGCGAGTGAAATGGGCCGGCGGAGCTGGCCCATCCACAATCAATGCTGCTCTATCGGACTGGCCGCCGACTCAAAAGGTAAGGATGGGAACGCGTGAGGGTCGGCTTGACATCAGGGCCGCAGCGGTCTTTGATGCAGGGCATTCACCAGGGGTGTCCCGGCAAGGGGCTGAGATTCTGCTGAACAATACGGCTTGCCGGTTGTGGCGCAGTGACCCGTTGAACCTGATCCAGTTCATACTGGCGTAGGGACGGTGCAGACGCTGCGGCTGTCGGGCGGATTTCGCTTTGTCGTATGAGGCGTCTTTCCATCATTCCAACACTGGAACTGGGTCTCCAAACGTCAAACCTTGGAGCCTCACCCATGAATATTGTCGCACCCAAGCTTACTCCGGTCGTCACCACCGGCCCGCTTCCGGCCTCGACCAAGATCGCCAAGCCCGGAACGCTATATCCTGATCTGCGCGTGCCGATGCGCGAAATCAGCCTTCACCCGACCTCCGGTGAACCGCCGGTAACGGTCTATGATTCCTCCGGTCCCTATACTGATCCGGCCTATACGGTCTCGATCGACGCCGGACTGCCGCGTTTGCGCGAGAGCTGGATCAGGGCGCGTGGCGATGTCGAGGCCTATGAAGGCCGGGTGGTGAAGCCTGAAGACAATGGTTTTGTCACCGGCGAGCGGCTGACGCCGGAATTCCCGCTTCGCAACACGCCGCTGAAGGCAAAAGCGGGCCGCGCCGTAACCCAGCTCGCCTATGCGCGTGCCGGCATCGTCACGCCGGAAATGGAGTTCATCGCCATCCGCGAAAACCTCGGCCGGCAGGCTGCGAAGGAGGCGCTCGCGCGCGACGGCGAAAGCTTTGGCGCTGATATTCCCGATTTCGTGACGCCCGAATTCGTCCGCCAGGAAATCGCAGCCGGCCGGGCAATCATTCCGGCCAACATCAACCACCCGGAATCCGAACCGATGATCATCGGCCGGAATTTCCTGGTGAAGATCAACGCCAATATCGGCAACTCGGCGGTCACCTCGTCGATGGCGGAAGAGGTGGAAAAGATGGTCTGGGCGATCCGCTGGGGCGCCGACACGGTTATGGACCTTTCCACCGGCCGCAACATTCACAACATCCGCGAACGGATCATTCGCAATTCGCCGGTTCCGATCGGAACGGTGCCTCTCTACCAGGCGCTTGAAAAGGTGAACGGCATTGCAGAGGATCTCACCTGGGAAGTCTATCGCGATACGCTGATCGAACAGGCCGAGCAGGGCGTCGATTATTTCACCATCCATGCGGGCGTGCGGCTTGCCTATATCCCGCTCACCGTCAATCGTGTCACCGGGATCGTCTCACGCGGCGGCTCGATAATGGCCAAGTGGTGTCTGCATCACCACAAGGAGAGCTTCCTCTACGAGCATTTCGAGGAAATCTGCGACATCTGCCGTGCCTATGACGTCTCCTTCTCGCTTGGAGACGGCCTTCGCCCCGGCTCGATCGCCGATGCCAATGACGCTGCGCAATTTGCCGAGCTCGAAACCCTCGGCGAACTGACCAAGATTGCCTGGGCCAGGGATTGCCAGGTGATGATCGAAGGCCCTGGCCACGTGCCGATGCACAAGATCAAGGAGAATATGGACAAGCAGCTCAAGGTCTGCGGCGAGGCTCCCTTCTATACGCTCGGACCGCTGACCACCGACATTGCGCCGGGCTATGATCACATCACCTCCGGCATCGGAGCCGCGATGATCGGCTGGTTCGGCACGGCCATGCTCTGCTACGTCACGCCGAAGGAGCATCTGGGCCTGCCCGACCGCAGCGACGTCAAGACCGGTGTCATCACCTACAAGATTGCCGCGCATGCCGCCGACCTCGCCAAGGGCCATCCGGCCGCCCGCATCCGTGACGATGCGCTGTCGCGGGCGCGGTTCGAATTCCGCTGGGAAGACCAGTTCAACCTCTCCCTCGACCCGGATACGGCGCGTTCCTTCCATGACGAGACCCTGCCGAAGGAGGCCCACAAGGTGGCGCATTTCTGTTCGATGTGCGGCCCGAAATTCTGTTCCATGCGCATTTCCCACGATATTCGCGCCGAGGCGCAGAAAGAAGGACTGGAAGCCATGGCCGCCAGATATCGCGATGGCGGCGACCTCTACATGCCGGTCGCCGACGCTGCGAAAACGCTTGCCGGAGAATGACGATGCATGTTCTCGTCAAGGGGGCCGGCGTTGCCGGCCTCACCGTTGCCTGGCAGCTCCATCGGCACGGTTTCCGGGTCAGCGTGGCTGAGCAAGCCGACCAGGTCGGCGCCGGTGCTTCCGGCTTTGCCGGCGGCATGCTGGCTCCATGGTGCGAAAGGGAAAGCGCAGACGAGCCGGTCCTGGCGCTCGGCCGTCTTGCCGCCGATTGGTGGGAGGCAGCGCTGCCCGGCCATGTCAATCGCCGGGGGACGCTTGTGGTGGCGGCCGGGCGAGATGCCGGCGAACTCGACCGCTTTTGCCGCCGGACAAGCGGATGGGAATGGCTGGACGAGCCGGCGATCGCGACGCTTGAACCGGATCTCGCTGGCCGCTTCCGCAGGGCATTGTTCTTCCGGCAGGAAGCGCATCTCGATCCGCGCCAGGCGCTCTCGGGGCTCGCCGCCGGACTTGAAGAAGCCCGCATGCGTCTCACATTCGGCGTCACGGGCGATGCTGACCTTGCCCCTTACGATCGCGTGATCGACTGCACCGGGGCTGCCCAGATCGGCCGCCTGCCCGGATTGCGCGGTGTTCGCGGAGAGATGCTCTGCGTCGAAACGAACGAGGTCACTCTCTCTCGCCCCGTTCGCCTGCTGCATCCGCGCCACCCGATCTATATCGTGCCACGCCAGCGAAATCGTTTCATGATCGGGGCGACGATGATCGAAAGCAACGACATCGGCCCGATTACCGCGCGTTCGCTGATGGAGTTGCTGAATGCCTCCTATGCCGTCAATCCTGCCTTCGGCGAGGCACGGGTTACCGAGACCGGCGCGGGCGTGCGGCCGGCCTATCCCGACAATCTGCCGCGGGTGACGCAGGAGGGGCGCATCTTCCATGTCAATGGCCTCTACCGCCACGGCTTTCTGCTGGCGCCGGCCATGGCAGGGGAGGTGGCGCGGCTTCTTCTTGGAAAAGACAAGCACTCGGAAAGGAGGGCATCATGACCTTCATCATCAATGGCGAGGAACAGGAGGTCGCAGCCGCGACGCTCGCGGATCTTCTTCTCGCTCTCGACTACGAAGGCGAATGGCTGGCGACCGCAGTGAACGGCGAGCTGGTGCACCGTGAGGACCGCGGCGATTTCAGGCTCGGCGAAGGCGACCGCATCGAAATTCTCTCACCCATGCAAGGAGGCTGAGATGCTGAAACTTTATGATGTTGAATTCCGCTCCCGACTGCTGCTCGGTACCGCCCGCTATCCGTCTCCAGCTGTGCTTGCAGAGGCGGTCAAGCGCTCGAAGACCGAGATCGTCACCGTTTCGCTTCGCCGCGAAGCCGCCGGCGGCAAAGCAGGCGGCGCCTTCTTCGACCTGATCCGCGAGCTTGGCGTGCAAGTGCTGCCGAATACGGCCGGATGTCACAGCGTGCAGGAGGCCGTATTGACGGCGAAGATGGCGCGCGACGTCTTCCGCACCGACTGGATCAAGCTCGAAGTCATCGGACATCACGATACGTTGCAGCCTGACGTCTTCGGCCTTGTCGAAGCGGCCCGCATCCTGACCGGCGAGGGCTTTCAGGTCTTCCCCTATACGACCGACGACCTTGTCGTCGCCGAAAGGCTGCTGGATGCCGGCTGCCGCGTCCTGATGCCCTGGTGCGCGCCGATCGGTTCCGCTCAAGGGCCGCTGAACCCGATGGCGCTGCGATCGTTCCGGGCTCACTTTCCGGATGTGCCGCTGATCATCGATGCCGGCATCGGCCGCCCGTCTCACGCCGCCACCGTCATGGAGTACGGTTATGATGCCGTTCTCCTCAACACCGCCGTTGCCGGCGCCGGAGATCCCGCCAGCATTGCCGAGGCCTTCGCGCTTGCGATCGATGCCGGCCGCCTGGCGCATGGGGCCGTACCGCTGGAGCCACGCGATATCGCCGTCCCATCCACTCCCGTTATCGGAAAGGCAGTGTTCTCGTGAAGCTCGACCCCTTCTATCTGATCGTCGATAGCGCCGAATGGATCGAGCGTCTCGTGCCGCTCGGCGTCAAACTCGTCCAGCTGCGCATCAAGGTTTGCCCCGACTCCGTGCTTCGCGAGCAGATCCGGCGATCGAAGGCTGCCTGCGCGGCAGCGGCTTGCCAATTGGTCGTCAACGACTACTGGAAACTTGCGATCGATGAAGGATGCGATTTCGTTCATCTCGGCCAGGAGGACCTTATGGCCGCCGACAGGAATGCCATTCGTCGCGCCGGCCTGAAGCTCGGCCTATCCACCCACGACATAGCGGAGCTGGAGACGGCGCTGGCGGCAGAGCCGGATTACGTTGCGCTCGGACCGGTCTGGCCGACGATTCTCAAACAGATGAAATGGGCGCCGCAAGGCATTGAACGTGTTGCGGACTGGCGCCGGCGTGTCGGCGCGATACCGCTCGTCGCCATTGGGGGGATCACTGCCGAACGCGCGCCGCTGGTGCTGGAAAAAGGCGCCGATGGTGCTGCCGTGGTCACCGATATCACCCGCAACGCGGATCCCGAGGCCCGCACGCGGCAATGGCTGGCCGCAACCGCGCCGTGGCGGCGCGCGAATGAGGATGAAGGTTGATACATCCCGCCGGCAACGGGGAAGCCTTCGATCCTGCCGGCGCGGGTATTATCCATATACTCAACTAGGTCACGAAATTCGACTTTTCGGTTGCTCCGTTTGCTTGCGAGGCGGACGCCGGATCTGTTCAATTCCACTAATGAGCTCGGTTTCATTCAGCCTGACAACGGCGGCCCCGACGCGTTCGTCCATATTTCTGCCGTGGAACGCGCTGGCGTGCGCGAAATCGTCAAAGGCCAGAAGAACGGCTACGACTTGGAGCATGACGACAAGTCCGGCAAGATGTCGGTCTGGCAATCTTCAGTCTGCTTGAAGGGGTACAGACGAGTGGACGGAGGTCCGTCAAGGACCGCGCCAGGAATTTTTTCGACGACCCAGCTGACCGTTTGCATATGCCGAGCCTGAGACCGCCCGTGGGGCTACCCTTTCAGGTAAGTGAGAGCGTACTCAATCCTCAACGTGTTGCGTTTTGCGGGACCAAGGGAAAGAAGTCACCAGTTTCTGCACAACGGGCGTATGTTCACTCGGTACTTCCTGCTCAGCTGATCCAGCATCGTGCAATGCCTCGCGAAGAGCCTGACCTTGCGGATGATCGCCGAAGTGCTCCAGAAAGCTCGAAATCGGCCATCTCGTCACAGTGCCGCCGGAGGCATCGTTGGCGCGATGGATGACAGTATGCTGGTCCGCTGTTTCGTTATGTTCGAGATACCATTTGTCTCCGTTTGGACTGGCCGCAAATTCGTTTGGTGCTTCTGGCATTCTAGCCTCCTCTGACGGTGCCCATTATTGTGCCGCTTCCCGGCGGGCTGTTGCGCATTATGGTTTCGCAAGCGCAGCAGCAAGGTCTTGAGTGAACGGCTTGGACCGCCGGCGCAATCCGGCGCTGTGCACTTTCGTTGCAGGTAGTTCATGGCACGGAGAGTCAATGACTTCCTGCGCCTCCGACGCTTGCGCCGGGGGCGATGAGAAGGTCGTCTAGCTGTTCGAACGGCGCCGGCATGCAACCCTCCATCGCGTTGGTAAGGCCTTCGTCGAATGAGCTTTGCGAGAAGTTACCCAACACGGTCTGCTCAGGCGCCGGTAGGCGACCTAACTTTAACGGCTGAACGGATACCCTGAATGCGCTTGCGATTGTTTTCGAACTCCGCGGATGATTTCGAGGACAGTGGTGTTTTTCCGAAGTGCCGGCTGAGTTCGATAGAGAGGGCGGCGGGCGAGGTCATTCCGTCGTGATAAAGCTTGAACAGCAGTCTGACGGCAACGTTGTAATATTTCGGGTCTGCAAGGCTACTTGTGCGATCGTATCCTGCGTCGTCAAGGACGCCCTGCAATACAGCCAGGTCAGAGGTCCGCACAGACATGTTGAGATTGGAAGACATGCTGTCCTCCTTCAATTTGGGGCGAAGGCAGAAACCGACCTCCACGCAGTAGCGCCCTGAGAAACAGCTACTGAAGACCTACCATGCGCCTAATCGATACGGCTGGCAAACTGAATATTGTGGGATGAGGAGAAAGCGGTCAGACCTGTGCGTCCCAATGTGGTGATTTTTCGCAATCATCTCTTTCCAGGTTCAATCATCAGGGCCAGAAGGACGTAGAAGGACCTACGCACATGCCGTCCGAACTCCGAATGAAGTCGGTGAACCGGAAATCGCTCGATCACCTCTTTCCGAGCTGGAGCAATGCGACATCACGCCTGCGACGGCATGATCGCTGCAGGTCTTTGCAACATACCACTGGGCAGAATTTCAGCATCACCAAAGACTAAGAGGGGCTGGGCTTTCGACCACCGAGCCTGATCGCCAATCCGGCATTCCTTGCTCAATTGCCTCGCGGGTCATCAATTCTTCTTGTCCGCAGGCGCGTCCACATCTCGCGTGGCGCCCCCTTCGTTTTCCCATGATGCCAAAGCCTCAGGATCGGCATGCAGCTTCCGCCGTCTCGAAGAGGGGTAGGCGGGCGCGGGAATCGTCGCCGCCTTGATGCGCCTTATCACCATCACCTCTTCGTGATGGTCGCCATGTTCTGAAGCAACGAGATCTGTCGTCGCGTAGTCCGCGCGCTTGAGGATGGA
The DNA here is from genome assembly GCF_014193135.1 of Rhizobium sp. BK049. Lineage (NCBI taxonomy): Bacteria > Pseudomonadati > Pseudomonadota > Alphaproteobacteria > Hyphomicrobiales > Rhizobiaceae > Rhizobium > Rhizobium sp. BK049. The sequence goes on along the minus strand of NZ_JACHYV010000001.1, from coordinate 7,311 downwards.
CCGGAGCCGCCAATTCTCGTCGCGTTTCGTCGGAATTCCGGTTGTGATGATTACTACCATAACCAGCCTCTCAAAATTAAACTGATGATGACGGCGAAGCTCGCCAGGATGGAAGCCCTGAATAAGAAGTCGCCATATGCCGCGATATGGGAAGAGTGCTTGAAGGTGGAAGACATCTTGTCCTCCTTTGATTGGGGCGAAGGGAGCCACCCCTTGATCGGCAGCGCCCGTTTCATTGGCTGCCGATATGCCAACATGCGCCTCTATTGCGCCTTATCCAAGGCGAAAGCGGCTAACGCAGTGCCAGGCAACCATATAATTCTCGTTGCGGAGCTACTAGGTCACGGGGCGAGAGGCGCGGGCTCTCCTCGGCTCGTTCAGCGATATCAACTCACCTGGCGGCCGCTATAGTACCGAGGCGGCTCCGAATTGAATCCTACTTTCATCTGCCTGTATGATATAGTCTCTCATGACCTATTCCCCGAAGGACCTGGAACTCGCGCGCCGGCAGGTGACTATCGACCGGCAGATGATCTGCGCTCAGCAGAGCCTGATCGACGGAATGCTGACGCGAGGCGAGCCCGATGGACTGGCCAACGAAAGGCTGGTCAAATTGACAGAAGATCTACGCAAGCATTGCTTCCATCAGGATCTGATTCAGGCGTCGATCCGATTGGAACGCTGAGCCTGCGCACTCGGGGCGGTTGACGGGCTTCCCGCTTGTTCACTCCGCAGCCTTCTCGTCAGGCTCCTCGGCACGCCTCTCAGCTTCCTGGCTGGCGATCTTCCGGCTGTGATCGGTCCGGGCCTGCTCGAGTTCTCTCATTGTGGGAAGGTCCCGGACACCCAAGCTCTTGTCATCGACCACAGTGCTTTGGCGCTTTGTGAACCGATGCCGCGGCTTCTTTGCTTCACGGCGTTCGTCAACTGCGCGAGCTTCCTCGGACGGCATGGCGAGGTCGGTGCGTGCGGCGACGGCATGGGCGATCAATTCCTTGGCCGAGGGATTGCCATCCGGGCGCTTGCCGTTGGCGTCGTCGCGATCACGGGCAGCAAAGCGCTTGGCGTTGTTATGTTTCGACATTTAGATGCCCTCCGTTTTATTGTGAGGCCACGAGCCTGCCGTTCACGCAGCGACGCCCTTTTACGGCGGGCCTCCTGCGTGTCGAGCGGGCTCGCTAAGGTGACGCATATTTTCGCAATCCGATCTTGGAATTGCAGCATCTTATATTTCAGGAAAATAACACAATAAAAAGGCAAATAGGTCTTTACTGAAGATTAGTTCAATTTAGTTCCATCAACCAATAATATTATAATTCCAGATCTTGCCAATCGAGCTTGAACAAAACCTTCAGTTTAGCATTTCATCCCAGTTGCGACGCAATTGGGGCGTAGGAATCTCTATGTCGTTTGGCCCTGTGGCTCTCGCAGGTGCCAGAAACTTGCGGGCCATCATCGGCCTGAATTCCGATCGCTCTGCCAATGCCCTGTAGGAAGTAATCACGCGCTTGGCTGACCGTATTCAACTGGAGCCTGTCACCATGTCCATGGACATATCATCTACACGCACGACGAACACCATCGTGCACTTCTCCGCCCCTTTCGCGCTGCCCGATCTGGCTGGCGAGATGCATCCGGCCGGCGATTACAAGATCGCGCAGGATGAAGAGCCGATCGAAGGTCTGTCTTGGCTTGCCTACCGCCGCGTCGCAACCTACATCCATCTGCCGTCGATTGCTCAGGAGAACCGCTTGCGCAGGATCGTCCGGATCGAGCCGACGGCGCTCGCTGATCTCTTGGCAGCAACGAATGCGACTGAGGAGCTGTCCCGATGAATGCCATCGAAGACCGTGAGAAAGCCTTGGAGCAGATCTATTTCCTGAATTCGGAAATTGCCTTCAAGGTGCGATCGCGCCGCGACCGCCTGCTGGCGGTCTGGATCTGCGGCATGACGGGCACTGCCGATGCCGAAGCCTATGCCGGGGAGATCTTCGATGTCAGGATGGCAGGCGCTGACGATGAGGGCGTGATTGCCAAGATCTTGGCAGATTTACGCTCGGCCGGCAAGAATGTCGATGAGAGAGCCTTACGGGAACGCATGAAGGCTTTGAGCGTCGCCGCCATGCAGGACCTCGTCCGCCAACCGCCTCTGTGATCGGGAGATCCATCTGCGGTTAACGGAAACCCGGCAGCGTGCCGGGCTTGCTCCCAGTCAGGGCGGGAACACGGCGCGGATGCGCGCCGATGGAAATAGTGCCATGGGTTCGCCTCACAAATCCGGCGACAGCTCATTATGAACCTTGTGCACACCCTTCGTTCTCAGCGTAATCTCCTCCGCCCACAACACCTCCGCTTGCACATGCGCCCACCCGGCCAGCGTGATATCGCTGCCGCGTGCGGTGACGAAGATATAGCTGGAGTCGAGATCGCTGGAATCGGCAAGCGCGCTTTGCGGGCTCCATCTCTTGCGGAGAAAGGCATCGCGGTTTGGGGTGCGACTTTCCGCGAAATCTATGAAGCGGATTTGGATGTTGGTGTCTCTAAGAAGAGACGTGAGCAGCGCGGAAGGCTGCCACTGCGGCGGCAAGAACTAGCTCGTTACCTATTCCCAAGAACGCCGATTTCGACCATCACTGGTCAAACGTTGGGCGGGCTGCTTGCTGGGACTGTTGCATGCGCACTTTCGCGAATTATTGCGCTCCTCATTCATCTGAGCGATCGAACATTCGACGCGACAATTGCCTCCCGGCAGGATGATCGGGTGTTGCGTGTCTGCGTTGCCTCCAGATGCTCGAATCCATTTGCTATATGACCTGACAGGGAGCAAGGTTTCTTTCTCGGTAGCCACTGAACGGGCACTGCCGATTGAGGGCTTTCAATAGTCCTCGCCCCAACAGAAGGAGGGCATGATGTCTTCCGAACAGGAAACTTCCCATCTTACATCAGCCGATTTGCGCCTGCTGCAAGACGTCTTGCACGAAGCGGGCTATTCCGGAAATGTCTCACCACCGCCGCGGCTCCACAACATCTCTGCAAGGCTTCTCATTACCCTCTTTCGGGCGGGAACGCGAAATCCTGAAGAACTGAAAAAAACCCTGGAAATGGCCTTCGGACGCCCGCAGATGCCGGCTCCGCGTTACTCTCGCCCCTTGTTCAACCGGTTCTCGATTCAAGGCATTCCGCTCCCGGCAGCGTCCAATCCCGCCCCTAACATTGGATCCGCGGAGCTGGCGGATGTTCCGTTAGAGGCGGCCACAGAACTGGCTAGTCGCAGCCTCGCGGTATTCAAATCGGATTGGGCTGCGAAGGACCCGGATGACGATCAGCGAACAAGCGCGGTATCGAAAGCGATCACTCGCCGGGCCGACACCGATCGAATAATTAAGACCGCCCACCTTAAACGACAGCGAAAAGAACGAGAGCAGTTTTGTTGGCGCGTCACATGAGCAGAAACTTGAGACGTTCATGTGATTTGATAACGCATTCAACATCGGCTCACTCGTGTCTCCTCTCGCGCCGGGCACTTACCGGCTCGGCGAGAAGGAAGATGCACTGGAGGACGTGTCGTTCCTGGCCTATAAAACTAACGCCGCTCGTCTTGAAATTCCTTCCATCGAGACGCAGACCCCTAACGACAGCAGATGCCTTTACCCGAGGCGAGATTGACGATGCACTCTTCAGAGACCACCGCTTGCAGAAAGAGCAGGTGGAGAGGGCAAAATCCTGGCGGAGCGAATGAGCACTCCAAAAATCGATCGGTATGCTACCGCTAAGCAACCGACGCCGCGCGAGGCGTTCGGCGCCCATTGGCCAGAACGCGATGCGTTGATTTTGATACTTGCGGACCGTCCTGGCGAAAGTGGCGAGATACCTCCGCACCGGTTTGACAATATCTGTTTTCGAGGCCGCCCAAGCCACGCAGAGGCGGGGATTTGCGCTTACCATTGCGGCCTTCCTGACCTGCCTCGGACGCCGCCTCCAGGTGGTTCTGACCCGAAGACGAGGAAATCGGCAGTCCTTTTAAGTCAAGAGCTAGGCGATCCGAACCACGACTCGCGCGTCAAAAGCTGCTGCAAGGAATGCGGACTGGGCTTCCCCTTCGGTTACTATGCCCTCTACCGTGCCCGCACAGGCCTCCATTGCCATAAAGAAAGCGCTACCGCTCGTCACCGGCCAATTCTTAAAAAGCATGTCAAGGGCTTCATCTGCGGACGCAATAATATGCCGCACCTGATTGCGTTCAACCACTAAGAGCAGCCACGCCGACGTCGACACACAGTCTCCGATTCCACATTTGAGAAATAGTGGATCTCACAGTTAGCCGGAGTACGGCATGAGGGAGAAACGTTCCTCACCCGTGCAATCCACACTCCCAACCCCCGCCTTGACGCATTGTTCCATGCTATCGCCCTATACATTGGGAGGGCCGGGAAGTCCTACGGTTGTCGGAGGTTTATCGGGCAGGCCGTCCCTGAATGGAGGCGCGTGTCCGCTCAAAGCTTGGCGGAGACTTCGACGATATTGGCTCGCCAAAACACCTTTCCAGCTCCCTGGAAAGGTCGTCGGCAGAGGTCATCCCATATTGGAAACGTTGGATAAGCAACTTCGCTGCCGCGCTGTATCGCTCAGGATGGGCGACGCTTCTGGCTGAATTGTATCCAGCCGCATCCAAGACGCCTCGCAGCATTGTGAGGTCACTGGAATTTAAGATATGGACGTGTTCGGAAGACATTTCCGGTCCTCCTTCAATTTGGGGCGAGGGCTGAAAGCCCTGATGCAGCAGCGCCCGTAACATTGGCTGCTGACGAGGTGACCATGCCTGAGCGCAGCTCCGGATGCAATGTGAATCACGCAATTTGAATTTTTATAAGATATCTTTAACAAAACCGATAATTGCGGTTGCGTTTCATGCAGCGAGTGCGTATATGCCTCTCATCGGCATTGCTGATGAGCGCTGGAAAGCATCTGTCGCTCGCAATTGCCGCAATCGCTTTCTGCTTTTGACCACGGATGTACTGGCATTGGTACGAGTAGCGATGTGAGGAAGGTCGGTGCGGTTTCGCCCCGGCCTTTTTTGTTGGCCGGCTCGCTGTCCCAGAACTTCGTTTAAACACAATGGCGGCTCAGGTTGCCACATCGAGTTTGCTAGTAGAGCTTCGTTTCGCGCCGATTGGCGTCAAGCAACCCTTTTCTCTCAAAATCGAACTTCTGTCTTCCGGGCGCCGTCCGGCAGCGATCACTCATGCGACGAAAAGGAATTGAAAATGAGCAAAACCAATGCAGCTGAGATCCGGCGCAGAACCGAACGCCAGGTCGCAAACACGAGCGGTGGCGGGCACCTGGGGGGAACAAACTTCGGGCAAGCTCCCGACGCCAAGACCGCAGGCGGAACAGGTGCCAAATCCCGTCCTGGTGGTGGACGCAAATAGACGTCTGATAGTAGCAACTCGGAAGGCTCGCTTTGAGAAACTGAAGCGAGCCCACTTTTCGAAGCAGCCAACTGTAATTCCTGCGGTATCGCGTTCGCCGCGGCAAGATCATGGTAGATTTACGCTCGGCGGGCAAGAATCTCGATGAGCGAGCCTTGCGGGAACGCATGGAGGCTTTGAGCGTCGCCGCCTTGCAGGACCTCGTCCGCCAACCGCCTCTGTGATCGGGAGATCCATCTGCGGTTATCGGAAACCCGGCAGCGTGCCGGGCTTGCTCCCAGTCAGGGCGGGAACACGGCGCGGATGCGCGCCGATGGAAATAGTGCCATGGGTTCGCCTCACAAATCCGGCGACAGCTCATTATGAACCTTGTGCACACCCTTCGTTCTCAGCGTAATCTCCTCCGCCAACAACACCTCCGCTTGCACATGCACCCACCCGGCGAGCGTGATATCGCTGCCGCGTGCGGTGACGAAGATATAGCTGGAGTCGAGATCGCTGGAATCGGCAAGCGCGGTGTCGACCGCCGATTCAAGATCGTCCTGGTCGGGATGGCGGGTTGCTACGCGGCTCGCGACGCTGAGATGTTTTCTGTCGACTGACATCGTTTCGCCTCCTGCGCGGCCCTTTTCGGGTGTAATAGGCTATCGGCGGATATCCCGCGCCGTCAGGGTATGTCGGTCCTTGCAGCCGCGGCCGTAGGCATGGGTAGCCGCATCCAGAATGGCCTCGCGCGCCATATCAAAGGCTCTCAAGCACTCGTCTTCGGAGCGGGCGGCCTGGCTTGCGGTCCGCAAGGCATTGGCTTCAATCAAAAACCGCACCTCGAACATGCCGTCATATCCGGAGAAGCGAACGGCATTGCGGCTCTCGTCGAAACTGCGGCTTCTATTGGGAAAGGTCAGTGTCACGCATTTCTCTCCCGGAGGGGTTGGTCGTGCCAAGTCAAACTGGACTGTCGCAAAGTATGCCATTGAACTTCCGCCGGGCTCGCTGAGGAGCGGCAGGGCTGGTCAGGTTGCCGCTGTGCTACAGATGCAGGAGACCTTCCTCCTGTCCGGCTTCCTGCTGTCGGGGTGCCGGAATCCCGGAACGACGGCTGCTCCTTCGCAGCTCCGGTCCTAAGAAATATGGGGCGCGGCCCTCGAATTGCAATGTAGGGTCAGAGGAGAGTTCGTGGCTGGCTGGAATCTGTCGTCTGCGCTTGAGGAGGGCTGCGACGAGAGCATCGCGTTCGGGCCGAACGGGGGCAGGTTATGAAACCTTTCTACGGCGTCCGCGTTTCGCACCATCGATCCCCATTTGGTCTGATCGAAAACTCCTGCAGACGGTTCATCGTGATACCCGCTGTTATGATGACGATATAGTGTCGGAATTGGAAGTTTTCATTTACGCGCTGACAGTAATCTCGTCGCTCTTCTGGAGTTTCCGTCTTCGGCGCCCAGCCGTTTGCTTTCCGATAGAAAAAACGAGCAGAGTGAAAAATCATCAGCTATTTAGACGGCGAGGGAGGCACCGAGGTAGACTTCAGCTGATTGTCATTCGATCATGCAGGCACCACCGCGAAGCTGGTACGGACGATTACAGTCCCATCCGTTGCCCGTCGAGTTAAGATGTGCGTTTTGGGGAAGCTTGAGCTGCAGGCATTGATTGCCCCTCGGCTCGAAGCCGCGGTCGCACTTCCATTTCAGTCCGTGGGGCGCGTCGACGAAGATGGCATTCTCCGGAACCTCGACAGCGACACACGTCTGATCCTTGTTTTCAAAGCCTCTATCACACCTCCACTCATGGAGAAGCTAACCCAAGTGCATCATGCCTGTTTTGCAGGATAGGGGATCACCCATCTTCGCGCAAATGCGCCATAAATACCTCGGTCGGTGTC